>DSBS01000060.1 GCA_011045925.1 Candidatus Woesearchaeota archaeon
CCCGGAGACTACAGCTATCCTAGGACAGAAGCCCAGAAGCTTGAAATCTGCATAGGGGCTGTGCTCACCCAGAACACATCCTGGCTCCAGGCAGAGAAAGCCCTGAAAGCCCTAAAGAAAAACAATCTCATAAATGCCGAAAGCCTAATCAAAGCCGATCCCGTAAAAACAAAGGAATTAATCAGGCCCGCAGGCTACTTCAACCAGAAGTATGAAAGGCTTATACTCTTAGCCAAATGGCTTAAGTCTCATCAGGGAACTCCAGAAAGAGACGCTCTCCTGTCCATAAAAGGAGTTGGTCCCGAGACAGCAGACTCCATCCTCCTTTACGCCTTCAGAGTCCCTAGCTTTGTAGTGGATGCCTACACCAGAAGGATTCTCCTGGGCTTAGGATTAATCACCGAGAAAAGCACCTACGACGAAATAAAAAGTCTGTTAGAAAGCTCGCTCAAAAAAGACTACAAAACCTACCAGGAGTGCCACGCCCTGCTAGTAGAGCACGCAAAAAGGCACTACAAGAGAGGCGACAGCATAGAAAACTGCCCACTATTCCAAAAATTCGCACAGCGCAGATAGGCACCAGCCCAAGCCACAGAAACCTATTTAAATATAAACCCAAATCAGAATCCTATGCAAGCAAAAAACCAGGAAGAAAAGAAAGATTTCCTCAAGGAAGTGGTCAGTTTTATTCAGGAGCAGGGTTTCATCTGGGGCCCAAGCCCGGAAATCTACGGCGGCTTCGCTGGTTTTTACACTTATGGACCGTTCGGAAAGCTCCTCAAAAACAGAATCGAGGAATCCGTCAGGCGAACCTTTTTCTCAGAAGGAATGAGAGAGATTGAGTGCCCGACAGTCCTGCCAGACATAGTCTGGAAAGCCTCAGGCCACTTGGAAACCTTCTCAGACAGGACAATAGAATGCTCAAAGTGCCACGCTGAGTTTAACCCAAACAAGCTTATAGAAGAAAATCATGACATCTCCGCAGACTCTCTCTCAGAAGAAGAAATCCTTGCTTTCATCAAAAAAAACAGAATATTCTGCCCCTCCTGCAAAGGCGCATTAAAAGAGGAAATCAGCTCAAAAAGCCTGATGATGAAAACTAAAGTGGCAGGCTCAGACGCTTCCCTCAGGCCGGAAACAGCAACCACAACTTACCTTCCTTTTCCCATGCTAAACAACCTGTTCAGGAAAAAGCTCCCCTTTGGAGTGTTTCAGATAGGAAAAGCCTACAGGAATGAGATTTCCCCAAGGCAGCACCTGCTAAGGTGCAGGGAATTCACCCAGGCAGAAGGCCAGGTTTTTATAGACCCAAAAGAAAAGAACATCTGGGAAAAATACCAGCAAATTAAGTCAGTTAAGCTTCCTTTCTGGAGCTCAGAGAGCCAGAAAAAAGGCATCTCAGTAAAGCCAGTCGCAGTTGAAGAGGCAATAAAATCCAAACTAATTTCAAGCCAGGCATACGGCTGGTGCATCTGGCTCGCATACACCCAGTTTGCAAACTTCGGCATCCCGCCAGAAAGAATCAGGCTAAGGCAACACCACCCAGAGGAAAAGGCATTCTACGCCCAGGATGCCTGGGACATAGAGGTAAGGCTGGATACATTTGGCTGGACAGAGCTCTGCGGAGTCCACGACAGGACAGACTACGACCTGAAGCAGCACGCAAAGTTCTCATCCCAGAAGCTCGAGGCCCAGAGAGAAAACGGAGAAAAGTTCATTCCGCACATTCTTGAGATAGCTTTCGGCACAGACCGGCCAACATTCGCCTTGATGGACATATTCTACACAAAGAAAGAAAAAGAGCAGGGAAAAACAATGTTTAAGGTTCCCTATCACATGGCGCCCGTTGATGTTTCAGTGTTCCCGCTAATGAAAAAGCCCGAGCTCACAGCACTTGCAAGAAAGCTCAAAGCCCAGCTCGAAAAGGAGTTTATAGTAGATTATGACGAGTCAGGCAGCATAGGCAAGCGCTACCTGAGAAGTGCATGCGTGGGAACACCGTATGCAATAACAATAGATTACGATTCCATAGAGAAAGGCGATGCAACAATAAGAGACAGGGACACAGAAGACCAGGTAAGGCTCCCGCTCCAGGACATGGCAGACACACTCAGAATGCTCCAGGCAAGAGAAATCACTTTTTCTGGATTAAAAAAGCTTGATTAATTTTTCCAAAAGGCAGAAGATGAAAAAAAGGTCCTCGCCCCAAAAGCTCATCAGGAGGCTTGCAAAGCCATTAACTCTCTCAAATAAAAGCCTTTTTCTTGTTTTCTTGGTATCAATCTTAGCATGCGCTTTTTTGATAGGGAACATTATTAACAGCTTCTTTACTCTTGCCGGGCTGGTTTTATCAGCAGCCTTAATCTCTTCTTTTCTGCTTTTTTCAAAGCCAGGCATAATTGCCCCATTTAAGGAAATCTTTCTGGAAAAATCCTGCTTATATTCCCTTGCTCTTCTGACATCGCTAATTGCTTTTTCTTTCTTGCCGTATATCTTGCTTTGGCAGGAATCTATGGAAACGCTGGCTGTCTTTGCACTCTGCTTTTTGCCTTCAGTAGCTGTATTTTTCTTTTCACTTTTTCTTTATTCAGACATATTCAGGAAAAAAAAGTCAAGGCCCAGGCTTATTTTATCATCATCAGTTTTTCTTTCCCTGGTTAGCACAGCGATAGTTCTGTTTATGGTTTCAATTGGAATGACAATTACATACTCTGGTTCACAGAGGGCTTATACTGAAGTATCTAATCTTATAATCTCAGAGCTCGATAGGATTCATAAGGAAGATTACGATTATCTTCCTGTGCTTCCAGTAGTCTCTGAGATAAAAACCTGCCACGAAAGCCTTCTTCAGGTATCAGCGAACAAAAGAGAGAATATTCTATCAGGAGCCACAGGCCAGAAGTTCTGCTTCACAGACAAGTGCTTTGAAGCAATAGCAGAGCAAAGCCTGCATCAAAAAGAGCTGCTTTTATTCTTGGGAGTGATAAACATGACACTCACTGAAGTTCAGAGAGAGCTTAACCACCTGCATTCAGAACAGTACCTAAATAACTTCTCCTCGCTTGAGGAGTATGCCAGCTATTTATCAAAAAACCACTCAGCATATTTGCCCCCTCAAAACAACATTAATTCAGGAGGTGATTCTACCCTTATGAACGCATCCTCGCCTTTCCAGAAGTCACTCTCATACGCATTCAGCCGCACAGGCATGGCAAGAGAGAAGGAAAGAATGGCATTACAAGAAACAATGCTGATAGAACAGAATCAAGGGTATAGGCATATTGCATCTCATCTCTTAGAAAATCTAGGTGAAAAAGAGCCGCCAGAAAGCAGGATAATCCGGCTGAAAATACTTCTTTTAAGCTCACCTAAATAATCATTCCTTTTTTTGAATTGCCTTTAGCACAACCACAGCATACGGCGCAACCTTGCCCAGCTCAACCTCCCTGCTGAGAAGCTCAAAATTGCTGCTTGGCTGGTTTTTAAGTACCTTTGGGTAGGCAGTCATGCCAAACCCGGAAAACTCAAACAGGTCGCTGTTAAGCGCAACCTCATAATCCTCAGTCCCCCTCACCCCGACTTTGTAATTATACTGAACCCATGAGCTCATGTTAATCAGGATAACATACTTAGATTTCTTTCCCTTGCACTCAGCGCTTCTCTCAACAACAAGAATCTTAGACTTATCGTCAACATTCAGGAAAGCCCTGTTATTAGCAAACAGCGGCCAGAAAGCCGGGTCTTTCATCAGCTCATTCACAGCTTTCTTAAACTCCAGAGAGTTCTTGCTAACCTGAAGGAATGCAAGCTCCCAGTGGATAGAAGACTCATGCTCAAAAGTACCCATCTGAAGCAGGAAAGTCTGCGCCAGGTCAAG
Source organism: Candidatus Woesearchaeota archaeon (assembly GCA_011045925.1). Lineage (GTDB taxonomy): Archaea > Nanobdellota > Nanobdellia > Woesearchaeales > JASKKU01 > DSBS01. The sequence goes on from DSBS01000060.1 coordinate 3,878, forward strand.
CGTTCTCCCCTCACAGCAGAAAGATATTATGCCCTCCATTACCTTAATCTTCCCAAGCGCATGCATGTGGTTGTGCGGCTGCTTTCCTGCCATTGCATCATAAGCATAAGAGCCAGTGCATCTCTGCTCCATCAAACCTGCAGCAGCGTCATGGTTGTGAAAATCAGCAACAGTAGAGCTGGATTTCCCCCATTCCTTCTCCTCAGTAATATGCTTTATCTTCCAGGGGCTTATTTCTTTAGCATCCTTAAGCATAAAATCCTTGTGGAAAAAGTAAGTAAGCCGGGAGCTGTTGTATGCGGTCGCCCCCAACGACCTCTTATCCTCATCGAAAGGCGCAACCAGCATTTTCGCATTGTCTCCGTGAAAATAATGTGCCTCCAAGTGAATCAGCGCATGATGGTTATGCCTGTAAATCTCCTGGTTAAGCTCCCTAAGGAAAGTTCTTCCGTTTGGCCTTTCCTCCCCATCCCCGCTAGCGCCATACCTGATAATCCCGTCCGCATTATCAATCCTGAACCCATCAATCCTGTACCTTTTCATAAAGTGCAGGCAGCTCGATATAAAAAACTCCCGCACAAGCTGGTTGTCAAAATCAATCCTTATAGTGCCCCAGTAGGTAGGCTCCTTAAGGTAGAGAAACCCCCCATCAGCTTTCTTCCAGCTGTGAATCCCGTTGTTATCGCAGTCTTTTCCGAAAATCCTAAAGTCCTTGTAAGGAAGGTGGCCAAGCACAAAGTCTCCAATCACGGCAATCCCATGCTTGTGGAATTCATCCACCATGCTGGCAAACTCATCCGGAGTCCCCCAGTTTTTCTGCACAGCAAACTGAAACGGAACAAGGTATCTGTACTTCCAGTTTGAGCCGTCAATGCTCTGCGCAAACGGAAGAAACTGCACAGTGTTAAACCCAAGATTCTTTATATGCTCAATAATCCCGCTGTCCCTGATAAAAGCATAATAAGTCTTTTCATGAAAGTCTCTGCCGCAAATGCCTTTCTTCCTATCAGCCCAGTGCACAATCAGCCCAGGCAGGTCGGTCTGCATAATAACCGTGCTCCTGTTAATCGTGTTCACAAAGCCTTTCTTCTGCCTGAAAGCCGAAGGGTCTTCAAAATCCCAGAAGATAGTGTTACCTGTATCATCAAAATAGTGCCCTGCAGGGTCCTGAAGAAACACCCCATCGCAAAGAAGCTTGTACACATCCTTATGCTTAAGGCTGTCAGTCTCGATCCAGGCAATGCCTGAGTTGTCTTGCCTAAGCCTAAATTTATCCTTATCTTTTCTTCCCCATTCATTAAATTCTCCAACAAGAAAAATCTCACTCTTAGAATCAGGTGCAATCACCGAAACCCTTACTTTTTCAGCAGAGCCTTTGCTGTTTCTGGAAACCACCTCAGCCCCGAACCTGCATTTCCAGGAAGAGATATCTTTCTCAGGCTTTTTCCTGTTAATAAAGCACTCCCATTGGTAATCTGGTTTTTTCACCTTCCGGCAAAATCAGGGTCGTTATTTAAATATTTTGATTATTTCGGGTTAAACGCCGGAATCTCTTTTGTATTCATTGTTCACAGGTAAATAACATTTTTAAATAAGCGCTCTGTTCCCTGCCTATGCAGGACTCAGGTAACAAATCCATGATAGAGCTCAGGTTTCACGGAAGAGGAGGTCAGGGAGCAAAGACAGCAGCCCAGCTCCTTGTAGAGGCCGCGCTAAAAGAAGGCAAATTTATACAGGCTTTTCCTGAGTACGGCCCAGAAAGGACAGGTGCCCCGGTAAAGGCATTTGCAAGAATAAGCAGTGAGGCAATACTCACATACCAGCCAATCCTGAATCCAGATTACCTTGTGGTAATAGACCCGACCCTGCTAGTCAACCCAAGCGTTACTGAGGGGACAACAGAAAACACAATACTAATAATCAATTCAGACAGCCCCGAAGATGAGATTATGGCCAGAGTCCCGCATTTCAAAGGAAAAATCTACCCTATTAATGCTTCAGGGATTGCCTTTGAAAAGATAAAAATGGATAAGTCAAATGTGCCAATGCTTGGCGCTCTTGCAAAGGTCTCAAAAGTTGTTTCCATAGCCTGTCTTAAAGAAGCAGTTTACTCACATTTTATATCAAAGTCAAAAGAGCTCGGAGAAGCAAACGTATCTGCGCTGGAAGAGGCTTACAGCAAGGTGAATGCATGAAGAAAAACTGGATGGAAATCCCAAAAGGAGGCCTTATAATTGATTCAAACACCTCCCTTGAAAACAAAACAGGAGACTGGAGGAGCATGAAGCCTGAGTTTATTCCTGAAAAATGCATCCACTGCATGAAATGTGTTTTTTACTGCCCTGAATCTTGCATCCCGACAACAGCAGGCGACCACCCAAAAAGGCTAGAAACCAACTTTGAATACTGCAAGGGCTGTGGAATCTGCGCCAATGTCTGCCCAAAGAATGCAATTGTTATGAAAGAGGAGGAGAAAGACTGATTAAAATGCAAAAGAAAGCACTTACAGGCGCAGGCGCTTCAGCAGAAGCAATGAGGCAGATAAACCCAGATGTTGTTGCGGCCTACCCAATTACCCCGCAAACACCTATTATGGAAACATTCGCAAAGTTCGTAAATGACGGCAAGGTAAGCACTGAGCTTATAAGAGTAGAGTCAGAGCATTCTGCAATGAGTGCAGTAATTGGCGCAAGCTCAGCAGGAGCCAGGGCAATGACAGCAACAAGCTCAGTAGGCCTTGCCCTGATGTTTGAGGTTGTTAATGCAGCTTCAGGAATGAGGCTGCCAATAACCATGCCAGTAGTGAACAGGGCATTAAGCTCGCCTATCAATATACACTGTGACCATTCTGATACAATGGCCTGCCGGGATGCAGGCTGGATACAGCTTTATTCAGAAAATGCCCAGGAAGCTTATGACAATATGTTTCTTGCACAAAAACTCTCAGAGCATCCGGAAATCCTGCTTCCCACAATGATAATGCAGGACGGGTTCATAACCAGCCATAGTGTTGAGCCGGTTGAAGTGCTTGATGATGAGACAGCAAAAAGTTTTATAGGTAGCTACAACCCAGAACACAGCCTGCTATTAAGCAAAAAGCCAGTTACTTTTGGGGCACTGCAGCTCTTTGATTATTTTTTTGAGACGAAGAGGCAGCAGGAGCTTGCGATGGACAACGTCTGGAGATTCTATTACAGCATAGCTGATGAGCTTACCCAGCTGACAGGCAGACAGTACCCCTTGGCTGAGCCTTATCATACAGAAGATGCTGAAGTCATTCTGGTTGCACTAAACTCAGCAGCATCAACAATAAAGGCTGTTGTAAACAAGCTAAGAAAGCAAGGCAAAAAGGCCGGCTTGCTCAAGATTAGGCTTTTCAGGCCTTTCCCATACTCAGAAGTGAGCCAGCATCTTCAAAAAGTCAAGTCAGTAGGTGTTTTCGACAGGTCATACTCCTTCGGCGCAAACTCACCCCTTTTGTCAGAAATAATCAGCTCGCTTTTTGGATTAGAACAGGCCCCAAAGGTTCAGGGGTATATATTTGGCCTTGGGGGAAGAGATCTGCTTGAGGCAGATATAGAAAAAGCCTTTGAAGAATTATTTCAGGGGAAAACTTCCTTTGAAAAGAAATATCTAGGTTTGAGAGGATGAGCTATAATGATGAATTTATTTGATTTTGCAAAAAAGGCGCATAAGCTTCTTCCAGGGCATAGAAGCTGCGCAGGATGCCCGGCGCCAATTGTTGCAAGGGCAATTCTTTCAGCAACAGATGATGAAGTTGTTGTGTCTAATGCAACAGGCTGCCTGGAAGTAGTTACAACAATCTATCCTCAATCATCATGGAATATCCCTTTTATACACAATACCTTTGAGAATGCAGCAGCAACAATATCAGGAGTAGAAACAGCTTACCGGTCGCTTAAGAAATCAGGCAGGATTAACCAGAACAGAAAAATCCGGTTTGTAGCCTTTGGTGGAGATGGCGGAACCTATGACATTGGGCTTCAGAGCCTTTCAGCAGCACTGGAAAGAGGCCACACCTTCACCTATGTGTGCTACGACAACGAAGGCTATATGAATACAGGCGGCCAGCGCTCGAGCGCAACCCCGATAGGCGCAAACACAACCACTGACCCCGTGGGTGAGGTTCGGGTTGGGAAGCAGGAGTCCAGGAAAGACCTGATGAAAATCGTAGCAGCCCATCATATCCCTTATGCAGCACAGGCATCCTTATCAAACTGGCCAGACCTTCTGAAGAAAGCACAAAAGGCACTAAGCACAGAAGGGCCAAGCTTTTTGCTTGTTTTATCTCCTTGTGTGGCAGTCTGGAAAATCAAGCCTGACATGGCGGTTGAGCTCTCAAGGCTTGCTGTTGACACTTGTTTCTGGCCCTTATACGAAATAGAAGACGGAAAGTTCAGGCTTAATTTTGACCCGGCAGGCAACAAGCTTCCAATCGCAGAGTTCCTAAAGCATCAGGGCAGGTACAAGCATCTTCTTGAGCCAAAAAACAAAAAGCTGCTGGACAGGCTTCAGGCAGAAGTTGACCACGAGTTTGAAAAGATTAAGAAGCTTAGCGAGATTGGAATTTCTGTATTCTAAGAATTTTTTATAATTTTATTCCTTAGCCTTGGCCTATTTTCCTACTTCACATAGCAGAAGCACTTGAAAGCTTTTTTAAGAAGCTGTTTGAATTCATTTGATTAAGAATCAATAAGCTTTTAAACCCTTTGCTTAAATAAGTGAAAATAAACTTATCTTCAAAAGGCAAACTTAAACCAGAAAATGAAAAGAACTAAGTCTAAAAAGGCTAATTCCAGAAAAAACCTCTGGAAAACAAGCCAGCTGACAAAGATACTTTTTATTTCTGTAATCTTCTTTTTTGCTTTCTTGACTTTAAATTACCTTATCGAAAGTGCCCAGAAAAGCAATACATTTAACATAGTAATCGTTGGTGATTCTGTAGTTAAGCTTGATTGCCCCAGGGGAAAGGTTCTTGAGAAAAAGCTAAATTCAGACAGTTCTCTAAACAGCTTCAAGTCTGAAAACAACATTAGCTCTTTTAAGGTAATTTCAGTGGGCTCTTCTGGTTCAGACATACGCGACTCAATGAGCAACCTTGAAGCCAGAAGAAGTCAGGTAGAAAGAGTTGATTTGCTTTTCTTTTTATCAGGATGGAACAAGCATTGGTACAGCTCAGATTATAATCCCTGCGTTAAGTTAGACTGCTATGATAAAATTGAAACAGGCAGGTTCTTTCTAAATCTCTCGAAGAGTGAAAATGAGATTCTTAAAAGGTTTGGAACCGATGGCTTTATTAGTTGGCTTAACAGGGATTCTCACGACTGTACAAATATTTTCTTTGAAAACCCAGGCTTGTTTTTCAGGGAGTTTGACTCTTTTGACTTCTCTATATAGGATAGCCCTGGCGAGTATGAGATTTTGCTTAAGCAGGGTTATTCATGAAAACACAGAAAAAGGCGCAAAAGTGGTTTTTGTGACTGTGCCAGATGGGCTTGTTGAAGGAAAAGTTCCTTTGATGTCTCTTAATCAGTGCCTGCTTATTGATGCAGAAAATTATGTAACCATTCACAATCTTTATATTGAAAAGAAAAAGGAAGTAGCAGAATTAAGTGAAGTAGATGTTTTAGACCTGAGGGCAGCCTTCAAAGAGTTCCCAAATTACAAAGAGCGTTTTTTTGACTATAACGAAAATGAAGTCTTGGATGATATAGTTTATGTAAACGACCCAATCCACCCAAACGAGCAAGGACGCGACCTTTGCACAGAATTATATTATGATTATATTGTTAATATTTTAGCTTCTTAAGAAAAAAACCTGAAAAAACTTATTTTCTCTTTTATTCAGAATAATCTTCACTTTTTTCTTTTCTTCTTTACAGGCTTAGCGGGTGGCTTTTCTCTTGCTTTATCTGCCTTTCTCTGGAAGAAAGCAAGATATACAATAGGCAGGATTCCCATCGTGTTAAAGATGAAAATAAATATAAACCAAATAAGCTGGTTGTTCCTTCCTGATTTCCAGAGCCCAATCCCTTTCCAGACAGCTTCCCAGACCATCAGAACAGGCATCATTACAAGCAAAAAGATTGGAATTGCCGCAAGTGTTGGTTGCATTTTCTACCTTCCGGGATCATTGTCTTTTTAAAACTTTCTAAAAAGCCAGTTTAAATCAAAATAGCCAAGAAAGAAGCAGGCTTACTTTTCATCTTCGTCATCTTTATCTGCGGGTGTTTCCTGAAGCTTCTGAACCTCTTCATGTGAAAGAAACTTAAGCTCAACATCCATCCTTTCCTTTGCTACCTCAGCATCAAAAAGGTCTCCAAGAATCACCATTTGCTCCTTGAAGTCTCCCCCAAGGTAATACTTCTTGTCAAACATATTGTAATTAATCATACCCATGCTTTTCATGGGTGTGATTATCCTGTCATAAAACTGCCTTTTATTGTATGTGATTGGCTTGTTCTGGCTAGCCCACGGAATCTTAACCTTGCTCTTGAAAATAAGGCCAAAGTGGAGTGTGTTCGCAAAAGTTGACATCTGCTGTCTTGTAAGCATCCCCCCATTCTGCTTAAAATACTCTATTAACAGCTTGGCAACAGCCCTTTGCTGGTTTGTGGAAAATATAACCTCTATTATGCTCTCAGGAAGGTTAAACTTGTCAAATAGCACTACCATAGCCTTGGTGAAAGTCTAATATAGTATTTAAAGATTATGCTTTTTCTATACTGTTGTATTTTTGTTATCAGGAAGAAGCGAATTTATCTCTCATAAGTTTTAATAAGATAAGTCCTTTATAATCGAAAAAAAGCAAAAGCTTTAAAAGCCGAGCTAAATTTTCCCAGAAAAGAAGCAGAAAATGAATTTTGCCAAGGAAATTTATAAGAAGCAATACAAGCGTCTCATCCTGATTACGCTTACAATTGTTGTGCTTTCAATTGTTCAGATTGCTTACCAATACAGTGCAACAGGAGAGTTTATCAACAGGGGAATCTCTCTTAAGGGAGGCACCTCTCTATCTGTTTTCGTTACAGAGGAATTTAACCTGGATGAAATACAGACCGCATTAATATCTGGGTTTCCAGACCATGAGTTTGAGATTAAGTCCATAAAAAGCACACAGTACCCTTTTGCTTTTATAGTCGAAAGCACCCTGGAAGCGGATGACAGTGAAAGGCTTCTTAATACCGTTAAGGGAATAACAGGCCCTCTTGCAAATGAAGATTACTCGCTTGAGGTAATCGGGCCAACTCTTGGGGAAGGCTTTTTTAGGCAGGTTCTTGTTGCTTTGGCATTTGCATTTTTGCTGATGGCTTTGGTTGTCTGGTTTCATTTCAAGGCTCCAGTGCCTTCCCTTGCAGTTGTACTTTCTGCATTTACAGACATCGTAGTTACTGTTGCTATAGTAAATCTTATGGGAATAAGAATCTCTAGTGCTGGAATTGCGGCTTTCCTTATGCTTATAGGATATTCAGTTGATACAGACATACTTCTTGCAACCAGGCTTCTTAAGAAAAAGGGAGAGGATGTTTTCACAAGGCTGATTGGGGCAATGAAGACTGGCCTGACAATGTCTTTTACTTCTCTTGGAGCTGTTATTATTGCTTTAGTTGTAAGCAACTCGCTGGTTATCCAGCAGATAATGCAGATTCTTCTGATAGGCCTTATTGTTGACTTATTCAGCACATGGATTCAGAATGCTGGAATACTAAGAATGTACGCTGAGAAAAATGAAAAAAAGGGTTAAGGATATTTTCAGGAGCTGGAGAGTATGGGTGCTTATGATAGCCATACTGCTGGCAGTTATTGCAATAAATCCTAGCGTAAATGTCACTGGCGTTGCAATCAGGGGGATTGAGAGAGACAGCCCTGCAAGCCTTGCAGGAATAGAGATTCCTGAGGGTGTTGCCTCTCCCAGGGCAAGAGAGATTATAAGGTCCATTAACAATGCCCCAATAAACAACATTGATGATTACCTGAAGGAGGTTTCAGGCATAGAGCCAAACATGACAGTATTAATAAGGACAAATAAAGGTGATTATCAGCTTATCGCCGGAGAGCGAAACAACCAGGCTTACCTTGGGCTTAATGTTTATGATGCCCCTGAAAACAACATTCGGTTTGGGCTTGAGATTGTAGGCGGAACCCGGGCGATTCTTCAGCCAACAGGCGAGTATAACGAAAGTGACATTGATTTTGTGCTTCAGAGCCTTAAGGAAAGGCTTAATGTATATGGGCTTTCTGATGTAGTAGTGAGGCTTTCCAGAGACCTCGAGGGCAGGAGCTTTATAGTAGTTGAGATTGCCGGAGCAACCAGCGAAGAGATTGTCCAGCTTCTAAGCCAGCAGGGATTATTTGAGGCAAAGATTGGAGATGAGGTTGTTTTTATTGGCGGGGAGAGGGATGTAACCTATGTTTGCAGAACCCCTCAATGCAGCTGGGTAGTAGACCCCAGAAGAGGAATACAGAGGGTAGAGGGCGGCTTTATGGCAAACTTTGGCTTCTCCATCACATTAAGCCCGCAGGCAGCACAAAGGTTTGCTGACATAACAAGGGACCTTAAGGTTGTTTATGAAGGGCAGGATAGCTACCTTAATGAGTCAATAGACCTTTACCTTGATGGCAACCTTATAGATTCACTCAGAATCAGCTCTGGGCTTAAGGGCAGGGCTGAGACAAGCATCCAGATATCTGGGCCTGGGTTCGGAGCAACCCAAAGAGAGGCAATTCTTGACTCTGAGCAGAACATGAAGCAGCTTCAGACAGTTCTTATGACAGGAAGCCTGCCAGTCCAGCTTGATATTGTTAAGATAGACACTCTCTCGCCAAAGCTTGGGGAGGAGTTCATATCAAATGCAGTATTTGTGGGCCTGTTAGCTGGGCTTGCAGTTATGGGCATAATATACATAAGATACAGAAAAAAGGCAGTTGTGCTCCCAGTAGGGATTGTACTGCTATCAGAGGTTCTTATACTTCTTGGGTTTGCAGCTGTTGTTGGCTGGAACCTTGACTTGGCATCTATTGCCGGAATTATTATTGCAGTTGGCACAGGAGTGGATGACCAGATTATTATCCTTGACGAGATAAAAAGAGGCACAAAGTCAACAAGGTTCATAAACTGGAAGGAGATGATCCAAAGGGCATTCTTTATAATCATGGGGGCTTACTTTACAACACTTGCTGCGATGATTCCACTTTTCTGGGCAGGAGTAGGAATGCTCAGAGGGTTTGCCTTCACCACAATTGTTGGCGTAAGTGTCGGCGTATTCATCACAAGACCGGCTTTTGCAAAAATAGCAGAGATACTGCTTAAGGAATATTGATTTCTTTTTTTCTGGGTTGTTTTTTTGTCTTTAAGTGGATACAAAGCTTTATAATGTTGCTTTCAAATAAAGCCAGCATGGATTATTATAAGGAAAGCATTGAAGGCGTTTTCAGGAAATTAAAGACAGGAAAATCCGGGCTTTCCTCTTTCGAGGCTGAGAAAAAGCAGCAGGAGCATGGGCTTAACATTACAAAGGAGGAAAAAAAAGCCAGTGCAGTATCAATCTTCTTTAGCCAGTTTAATGATTTTTTTGTTTACATGCTTCTTTTTGCAGGGGTAGTTACCCTCTTCCTTGGGCATGCAGCTGACTTCTTTGCCATTTTTGCAATTCTCTTTCTTATTGTAGTTTTTGGCTTTATCCAGAATTACAAGGCAGAGAAGGCAATACAGGCACTAAAAAAGCTTTCAGAAACTAAATCCAGGGTTATGCGAAATAACGAAATAATCCAAATACCCTCTAGCAAGGTAACCATTGGCGATATTCTCCTCTTGAGCGAAGGAGACAAGGTGCCTGCAGACGCAAGGATTTTCGAGGCACACAATCTTCTTGCTGATGAGTCTTCCATAACCGGGGAAAGCCTGCCTGTGCATAAGCATACTAAGCAAATCTCTTCAAAAGCAAGCCTTGCAATAGGAGACAGGAAAAACTGTGTTTTTGCCGGGACAAATATAGTAGAGGGCAATGGCAGGGCGGTTGTATTCTCAATAGCCAGAAGCACAGAGATTGGAAAAGTCGCCTCAATGATGGAAGGGATTAAAGAGGAAAAAACACCCCTTCAGAAAAGGCTTGCTGAGCTGGCGAAAAAGCTGTCTATTGGGATAATTCTCATAGCAGCTTTTGTTTTTGTAATGAATATTTTTATCAAAAAAGATTTTTCGCTTTTAGCTATAAACAATAATTTCCTGATTGCAGTCAGCCTTGCAGTAGCGGCAGTTCCGCAGGGCCTCCCTGCAGTAATAACCATTTCAATGGCCCTTGGCACAAGAGCCATGGCAAAGAACAATGCCCTTGTAAGAAGGCTGCCTTCTGTTGAAACACTTGGAAGCACATCAGTAATATGCACAGACAAGACAGGGACATTGACGAAAAACGAAATGTCTGTTGAGAAAATATTCTTCGACAGAAATGAGATTGATGTTATCGGAAGCGGCTTTGAATCCAGTGTTGAGTTTCGTGTGAAAGGGAAGAAGGCAAGCCCACGCTCCTTTGAGAGAATTCTCAAAACAGCCCTTGTGTGCAACAACAGCACAATACAAAACAAGCTTGGAAAAGTCAGTTTTACAGGAGACCCAACAGAAGCAGCGCTAAGCATAGTTGCAATGAAAGCAGGCATCACGGCAAATGGGAGAAAGACAAGAGAGTTTGCCTTCTCTTCAAGAAGAAAGATGATGAGTGTAGCTGTACTGGAGAACGGAAAGCACATTCTTTACTCAAAAGGCGCTCCGGATGTGCTGATTAAAAAATCCAGTTACGTTATAGAAAATGGTAAGAAAAAGCCTCTTGGTGCAAAAGAGAAAGCAAGGCTTGAGAAAGCCATTGATGGCTTTGCGGAAAATGGAATGAGAGTGCTGGGCTTCGCTTACAGGGAACTCCGAAAAGGCTCCCTCGACAACCCAGAGCAGTCACTTGTCTTTCTTGGGCTTATGGGTCTTATAGACCCTTTGCGGGAAGAGGTAGCAGACTCAATAAGGGCGTGCAGGAGTGCAGGCATTGAAGTAAAAATGATTACAGGGGACTACCCGCTCACGGCTAAAGCAATCGGAAAAAAGATAGGGATGAGAGGCAGGGTAATAACGGGCTCAGAGCTGGAGCTTTTAAACGAAAAGGGCCTCCAGAAGGCAGTTGCCAAGTACGACATCTTTGCAAGGGTTAACCCTGAGCACAAGCTAAGGATTGTCAATGCGCTGCAGAGAAATAAGCATATTGTAGCAATGACAGGAGACGGGGTAAATGACTCTCCTGCACTCAAGAAAGCAGACATAGGCATCAGCATGGGATTAAACGGCACAGAGGTTGCAAAAGAGGCTTCAGACATGATTCTTGTTGATAATTCCTTTAAAAGCATTGCTAAGGCAGTCTTTGAAGGAAGAAGAATCTTCAATAACATAAAAAAATTCGTTCTCTTTATGCTTTCCACAAACCTCTCGGAGGTCCTTGTTATACTTATTCCCACAATCCTTGGCTACAGGATTCTTCCTCTTGCAGCAATCCAGATTTTATGGATAAACCTGCTTACAGACGGGCCGCCCTCACTGGCTTTAGGTGTTGACCCTGCCTCAAAAAATATCATGAAGGAAAAGCCCAGGAAGAACAGCAACTTTGTAGATGCTGCATTCATAGCAAACATAATCATTGTTGCTTCAATCATTACAGCAGCAACCCTGGCGCTTTTTTTTATTAATGCACCTTCGCAGTCACTCGAAAAAACCCAGACGATGGTCTTCCTCTCGTTAATCAGCTTTGAGATTCTTAGGCTTTACCACATAAGAAAAAGAGAGAAGCTGGGCTTCTTCTCAAACAGGTGGCTGATACTCGCTGTGGCAGCCTCCCTGCTTATGACTTTCATTGCAATATACACGCCTCTAAACATATTCCTAAGGCTGGTTCCTCTTAGCCTGGTTGAATTAGGCCATGTTATGCTTACCCTCGGTGCCGGCCTTATAGCAATCGTACTAATTGATTTTATAGTCTTTGTTGTAAGAAAAAATCCAGCTAAAAGACCTGCATAAGCCAATTTAAAAAAGCGCCAGGGGTGGGATTTGAACCCACACAGCCAAAGGCCAGCTGGTTTCGAGCCAGCCGCACTACCGGATTATGCGACCCTGGCATTAAAATCGAAAAACAACCATAAGATAAGCAAAAAGAATAAAAAGCTTTTCATTGGCACTAACCTTAAAATGGAATGCAAAAAACCCGAAAACCAAAAGGACTGCACATGCACTTACTACTCTTGCAGCTTAAGAGGATTGTGCTGTGATTGCATAAAAAGCCACAGGGAGCGAGGAGAAGTCCCGGGATGCCTGTTTCCGCCAGAGTATGAAAAAACATACGACAGAAGCATAAGCAACTTTTTAAAAGCATGGCAGAAGAAATAAGAAACATCAACAACTCAGTTTAAAAAATTCGCAATAATAATCAATGCAATCAGCAAGGCAACTATAATCAGCTTATATGCTATGTTAAGATAAGAGAAGGTTTTCAAGTAAGCCTGATTTCTTGTTTTTATGTTTCGTCTAATGGAGTATATCAGAAGGCAGTACCCAATCAGCCAGAGAATGTTTCCCAAAAGCCTGTTGCGCTCAAAAGCAAATCCAAACCCAACCAGTGCAGTAACCAGGCCTGCATAAAACAGCAGCAAGGGCTCAATTGCTTTTGGAGCCTCTTCTTTCTCAACCTCAAAGTCTTCATCTGAGACTCCAATCATCTTAAGCCTTATTCTCGCCCACTTCCAAAATACCATTTTATTTCTCCAAAAATCTTTTTAAGAGATAATTTAGCTATATATTTATATTTGTTTCCTGCTAAAATCCTGCAAAACAATAATATTTAAAAAGAAAGAAGATAAAGAATCAAATATGAAACTCTCAAACAAGGCTCAGGATGTCAAGGTTTCAACACTAATTGTTATTATAATGGGGCTTTTTCTTTTGTACCTTGTGTTCTTGCCTCCTGAAGCCAGGGATAAGCTGTTATTTAATGAAACACAGGAAAATGATGAGGCTAATAATGATAAGCCAGACCCTTCAAGGCTCTTGCTTTCAAGAACGCCAGGGGAAGTTGCAAGCCTCCAGGAGACGACAATCGATCACCCTGTGCCAGCAATATTCCTTACTTCACAGAGGGAAGCAAAGCAACTGTTGTTTTTCCCAGCACTTAGCATAGAAAGAACATTCTCTTCATCAAGCTTCTTTCCTTTGGCATTTCTTGTCCCTGAGTCAGACAGGATTGAAAGCCCCTACCTTAGCTTCACAGCAGACCGATGCAGGGGCATAGTAACAATAAAGCTAAACAACCAGGTTGTATTCTCCGATAGGATCTCTTCCGGGACACCAGATCCAATACCAATGAACCCGGACCTTTTTCAGTCATCAAATGTCCTTTCTTTTGAGCTGAGCAGGCCATTTATTTTCACAAAAAACCACTGCAGGCTGACAAATGTAAAGGTTGCTGCTGACACTATAAAGACAGAAAGGCTCAGGGCATCCAGCTCATTTGTTATTGGAAGGTCAGAGTTTGATTACTTTGAATCAGCCAGGCTGGTTTTTGTGCCATCCTGCTCTCAGTTCAGCATAGGAAGAATGACTGTCAGGGTTAATAACATTGTAATTTATGAAGGAGTTCCATCCTGTGAGGCCCTGAACTCAATCGAGATAAGCAAGTCAATGATAAGGCAGGGAGACAACACAATTGACTTTGAGCTGTCCTCAGGAACAGCAAGAATTGATAACATGAAAATAACATCAAGGCTTACCAGCCCGACAAACCCTCTTTATTACTTCCAGGTAAGTGATGATCAGATAAACCAGCTTAGGACAAAGAAGGCAGTAATGAAGTTCGAGTTTCCGGATGACCTAAGCGAAAGAAGGCTTGTTGCAAACCTCAATGGGCACAGGATTGATATAGATACAAGAGATAGGGAGTATACTTATGTTGTTACATCC
>DSBS01000076.1 GCA_011045925.1 Candidatus Woesearchaeota archaeon
AGCGCAAGTTTGGTGCTAGCGTGAGCTCTCTTTCAGCCCGAACAATGCGGGCTGAAATATATTGTAGGGCTATCGCCCACAATATTATTTGTTTTTTATTTGGACTTTTTGAACAGAGCCTCTCTTACGGAAACCTTTATAAAAGCAGGCATTTTCCATCAGATAAAGCTTGTTGCCATCCTGTTAAAAAGGCAGAAGCTTATGCATCATGAGAAAGTTTTTTTTTCGCATGCTAGCACAATCCCCGCCTAGCTCAATGGCGGAGCGTCCGGCTGTAGATTCTTTGCGACGGTTCTTAAGAATTGGATGAAGCAAAGACAGCCGATACCGGGAGGTTCCCAGTTCAAGTCTGGGGGCGGGGATTTTTAGAAGGGAAAAAGAAGAGAAAAACAATAAGTTTTATAAAGGGTTCAGAGTTTCCTCAAAGAGTGCCTTGGTGGTGTAGAGGCCTAGCATATAGCCCTGTCGAGGCTATGACCCGGGTTCGATTCCCGGCCAGGGCGCTCCTTGGGCTGGTAGCTCAGCTTGGTAGAGCACCAGGCTTTTAACCTGGGAGTCGCGGGTTCAAGTCCCGTCCAGCTCAATCATAATCCGTCCATGCTTGCCGAGGTGTAATTTAAATGAGTGATTTTGATATAACAAAGCACATTCTATATTTCAAGCACGAAAAGCTTACAGAGAAGGAAAAGAAAGACCTTCTTTCCAGATACGATATAACAGGTAAAGAGCTGCCGAAAATCCTTGAAAAGGACCCTGCGTTGAGGCACCTTAAGGTAAAGCCGGGGGATGTGATAAGAATACACAGAAAAAGCCCTACAGCAGGCAGCTCAGATTATTACAGGGTGGTTGTCCGTGAATAAGCAGTCTAAAGCATTAATGGAATCTTTTTTCAGAAGCAAAGGCTTAGTTGAGTCTTCAATTCGTTCTTATGAGGCCTTTATAGAGAAAGATATGCAGCGAATTGTTGAAGAAAACAAGAACCTTGAGCCTACGATTATTCCGCCGAATATTAACGATCTGAAGGTTACCCTTGAAAAGATAAGGATTGGAAAGCCGATTATAGTAGAGGCAGAAGGCTCAGAAAGGCCGCTTTACCCAAAAGAGGCAAGAATTAGGAAGCTAACTTACGCATCGCCCATCTACTTAACCTTTAATACCAAGGTTAATGGAAAGCTTAGCGAAACAGTGGAAAAGAATGTGGGGATGCTTCCAATTATGCTTAAGTCAAAGTACTGCCTGCTTTCAGGGCTTACAAGGGATGAGCTTATTGAAAAAGGAGAAGACCCTTATGAGCCTGGCGGCTACTTTATAATAAACGGCACTGAAAGGATTCTAGTCGGGGTTGAAGACCTTGCTTCAAACCATTTAATGGTTGAGTCTGCATCAACAGGGCCAAGCAAGTATATTGGAAGAATTTTTTCTTCTTCTGGTGCGTATAAGATACCAACATCTATAGAGAAACTTAATAATGGAATAATTTATATTTCCTTTTCCAGGGTAAGAAGAATTCCTTTTGTAATACTTCTTAAAGCACTTGGGCTTATGTCTGACAAAGAAGTTATGGAGAGCGTAGCAAGGGATTACGATTTTCCAGAAATGGTCACAAACTTGTATGAAGGAGCAGGAATAACCACAACTGAAGATGCTCTGGATAAAATATCGAAAAGCCTTGGAATAACTCAGTCAAGAGAGATTAGAATAGAGAGGATTACGGAGTTCATAGATTCGCTTTTCCTGCCCCATATTGGCAGTGATGAGAAGTCGCGCATGACAAAGGCCCAGAATCTCTGTAAGATGGTGCGAAGATTCCTGCTGGTCTCTAAAGGCTATCTGCCTGAGGATGATAAAGACCACTACAAAAATAAAAGGCTTAAGCTTGCCGGAGAGCTGATGTCAGATCTCTTTAGGGTTTCTCTTAGGACTTTAATAAATGACATACTCTATAACTTCCAGAGAATTGTTAAAAGGGGAAAGCTGCCCTCATTTAGTGTAATTGTAAGGAGCAAGCTTCTTACATCGAGAATTTATAGCGCTATGGCAACAGGAAACTGGATAGGCGGAAGGTCTGGGGTAAGCCAAAGAATCCAAAGGCTGAATTATCTTGAAACCCTGAGTCATCTTCAGAGAGTAATCAGCCCGCTGTCTGCATCCCAGGAGAATTTTGCAGCGAGAGAGCTTCATGGTACACACCTGGGGAGGCTCTGCCCTGTTGAAACTCCAGAAGGAACCCCTATAGGGCTTAAAAAGAATCTTTCAGTCTTTAGCCACATCTCTGGAGATACAGAAGAAAAAGAGGTATTGAAAGCCTTGTCAGACTTTGGGCTTAAGCAGGTTAGGTGATTTATGATGGTTGATGTATACTTAAACGGAAAGTTTGTGGGGGATGTTGAAAATAAGGATTCTTTTGTAAATGAAATAAGAAACTCAAGAAGAAAAGGAAAGGTTTCATCCACGCTGAGCGTTTCTTACGACGAGGTAAACAACTGCATTTATGTTGAGTCCGATAGGGGCAGGCTCATGCGACCCCTTTTGGTAGTAAAGGGTGGCTCGGTGCTTATCAAAGAAGAGCACATAAAGAAGATTCAATCTGGGGAGATGGTTTGGGAAGACCTAATAAATTCCGGGCTTATAGAGTATCTTGACGCTTCTGAAGAGGAAAATGCACTTATCGCCTTTTATCCAGAGGAGATAACAGCCCAGCATACACATCTTGAGCTTGCTCCTTTCTCAATGTTTGGTCTTTGTGGAACTTTCGTTCCTTATATGAATCATTCTCCTGGTGCAAGAATGTCTGTTGGCGCAAAGAACCTTAAGCAGGGTGTTGGAATTTATGCACTTAATTTTCCAATAAGATTTGACATGGATGTGCACATCTTGCATTACCCTCAGAAACCGATAGTTGAGACCGCAACAACAGGGCTTTCTGACTTTAACACACACCCTGTTGGGCAGAATATCATAATTGCAGTTGCAAGCCACAGCGGGTATAATATGGAGGATGCTATCGTTATTAACAGGGGTTCGGTTGACAGAGGATTTGGAAGGAGCAGTTATTACAGGATAGATATTGCTGAGGAGATTAAATACCCTGGCGGCCTTCATGACAGGATAACTATTCCGGAGAAAGAGGTTTTTGGCTACAGGTCAGAGCACGACTACAGGTTTCTTGAAGAGGACGGCATTATCGGGCCAGAGATTTCTGTTTCAGACGGAGATGTCCTTATAGGCAGGGTTAGCCCTCCAAGATTTCTTTCCTCAACAGAAGAGTATGAGCTTCTCTCAGAAGGAGAGAGGGAATCTTCAGTATACCTTAAGCATGGAGAGATGGGTGTTGTAGATTGTGTTATTGTTACAGAAAGCTTAGAAGGAAACAGAATGATTGAGATTAAGATAAGAGACCAGAAAATTCCAGAGATTGGGGACAAGTTTATTTCAAGGCACGGGCAGAAAGGAGTTATCGGGATGGTTGTAGACCCTGAGGATATTCCTTTTTCAGAATCGGGCTTGGTTCCAGACATAATCTTCTCCCATAACAGCATTCCTTCAAGGATGACTATGTCTCATATGATAGAGATGATAGGTGGAAAGGTTGGCTCTTTAAATGGAAGGTTTATTGATGGGACAACCTTTGATTCAGAAAAGGAAGAAGACCTTAGGAAAGAGCTGCACTCACTTGGTTTTAGAGAGGACGGAACCGAAATTATGTATAATCCGGTAACAGGAGAAAAATACAAGGCAAGAATCTTTATAGGCTCTATGTATTACCTAAGGCTTAAGCATCTTGTGTCAAACAAGCTTCAGTCCAGGGCAAGAGGCCCTGTTCAGATTCTTACCAGGCAGCCAACTGAAGGAAGATCCAGGGAAGGAGGCTTAAGGCTGGGTGAGATGGAGAAGGATGTTTTTGTGGCTCACGGAGTAGCGATGCTTCTCAAGGAAAGGTTCAGCTCAGATAAAACAGTCATTCCCCTGTGCGAATCCTGCGGCATGGTTGCAGTTTATGATGTGGTAAAGGATAAGGGATACTGCCCTGTTTGTGGAGACAAGGCAAGCGTTTCTTTTGTTGAAACAGGCTATGCTTTCAAGCTTTTTGTGGATGAGCTAAAATCCATAATGATTTTGCCAAGGCTTAAAGTCGGGAAGAGGGTGTAGGTGTGAAAAAATGGGCAAGGAGTTTTTTGATAATTTTGTAAGGGAAATCAGCTTTGAGGTTTTGAGCCCTCAGCTGATAAAGCAGGCGGCAACAGTTAAAGTAGTTACTCCTGAGCTTTATGATAAAGAGGGTTATCCTGTTGATGGAGGCCTTATGGACTTAAGAATGGGTGTGGTTGACCCTGGGCTTAGGTGCAGGACCTGCGGCGGCAGAATTAAGGAATGCCCTGGGCACTTTGGCTATATGCCTTTGGCAAGGCCGGTTCTTCATGTTTTGTTTATTCCGCACATTTACTCTTTGCTAAGGTCTTCCTGTAAGGAATGCGGCAAGGTTTTAATTACTGAAACCCAGACTGAGAACTTTGAGGAAAACCTTAAGCTTTCAGAAGAAGAGGCGGGATTCTTCGGTAAGATGAAGGCTGTGGCGAAGCTTGCAGATGAAGTTAAGAATGTCCAAAAATGCCCTCACTGTGGAGCAAAAAAGGAAAAAATCTCTCTTGAGAAGCCATACGCCTTTCTCGAAGCAGGCAGGAGGCTGAATCCTGTTGAGATTCGTGCAAGGCTCGAAAAGATTTCTGATGATGACCTGGCTTTTTTTGGCTTGAACCCAAAGACAGCAAGGCCAGAATGGCTTGTGCTGACAATGTTTCCGGTTCCTCCTGTAACTGTCAGGCCGTCAATCACTTTGGAGAGCGGGGAAAAAAGCGAGGATGACCTTACTCATAAAATTAGCGATATTGTAAGAATAAACCAAAGGCTTTTTGAAAACATCAATGCAGGTGCGCCAGAAATTATTGTTGAAGACCTGTGGGACTTGCTTCAGTACCATGCTGGGACCTTTTTTGACAACAGCATTGCGCAGCTGCCAGTAGCAAGGCACAGGAGCGGCGCTCCGCTTAAGACTTTTATTGACAGAATCAAAACCAAGCAGGGAAGAATAAGAAACAACCTTTTGGGAAAGAGAGTTAACTTTTCATCAAGGACAGTTATAACTCCTGACCCGATGATTGACCCAGACGAAGTGGGTGTGCCTTTTCAGGTTGCATTAAAGCTGACTTCTCCTGAAAGAGTTACCGAATGGAACCTTGAGTATCTTAAAGACTTTCTAAAAAGAGGCCCAAAAGAGTATCCTGGAGCAAATTACCTGGTGCGCCCGGATGGGAAGAAGAAGAAAGTTACTGATGAAACTAAGGAAGCTCTGCTCGAGGAAATCCAGCCGGGCTATATTGTAGAAAGGCATTTGATTGATGGCGACATAGTTATCTTTAACAGGCAACCTTCACTGCACAAGATGAGCATGATGGCTCACAAGGTTAGGGTTCTTCCAGGGTTGACATTCAGGATAAATCCTTGTGTTTGCAGGCCTTACAATGCAGATTTTGATGGAGACGAGATGAATCTTCATGTGCCTCAGACAGAAGAGGCTCGGCAGGAGGCAGAAACACTTATGCTTATTTCTACGCAGATGATTTCACCAAGGTACGGCCTTTCAATAATTGGAGCAATTCAGGATGCAATTTCAGGAAATTACATTCTGACCAAATTCCTTAAAGAGGTAAAAAGAAGCGAGGCAGTGGACCTTCTGATGGATGCAGATGTTTTTGACATAAGGAAGCTTCCTTTAAAAAAGGCTGTTTCCGGAAAAGAAATCTTTAGCGTTCTTATCCCTGATGATTTTGATTATTCTGGGAAAACAAAAGACAGGCAAGAGCCGGAATTGATTATTGAGAACGGAAAAATAATAAAGGGAGTTATGGACAAAGCCAACCTGGGCGAAGGTGCAGGCCTGCTGCTTAGAGCAATCAATAAGCAGTATGGGGCAGATTTTGCGCTTTCTTTTATGGGGACTGTTGTCAGGCTGGGGATTGCTGTTTTAATGAAGTATGGCTTTTCTCTTTATATATCCGATTCGGAAGTGCCTCAGGATGCAAGAGTTAGGATAGACAAAATCCTTAAGGATGCGGAAAACGCTACTTTTGAGCTTATCGAGAAGTATAAGAACAATGAGCTTGAGGCTTTCCCAGGAAGAACGCTTGAGGAAACCCTGGAGAGGAAGATTATGGAAAAGCTTAATTTTGCAAGAAGCGAGGCCGAGGCTGTTGTAAAGGAGAATATCAACAAGGAAAACAACCCAAGCCTGGTGCTTGCTCTTTCAGGTGCAAGGGGAAGCCTGCTTAATTTAGTTCAGATTTCAGCTTTTGTGGGCCAGCAGGCGCTAAGGGGAAGGAGAATCGAAAAAGGGTTTTTCAGAAGGCCGCTTTCATCGTTCGGAAGGGATGACCTGGGACCGGATGCAAGGGGTTTTATCAGAAATGGTTTTAAGCAGGGCTTAAGGCCTCATGAATTCTTTTATGCTGCTATGACAGGAAGAGACTCGCTGATGGATACTGCCTTAAGAACCCCTAAGTCTGGTTACCTTTACAGAAGGCTTTCAAACTCATTGCAGGATATTTATGTAAAGAGCGATGGCACAGTTAGAGCCTCTTCAGGAATAGTTGTTCAGTTTGCCTATGGCGAGGACGGCATTGATGTTGCAAAATCCATCGGCGGCACTATAGATGTGCATTCTATTGTCCAGAAAGTATTGTCAAAGGGTGATTAAAAATGGCTTCAGATGTTTACTCAGAATACGAAACCAGGCTTCCTGGCCTTTTGCTTCAGAGGGTAAAAGAAGAGGTGCCTGAAAAAACAGGAGTTCGGAAAATAAGGGCAATCCTTGATGCTGTCTGTGAAGAGTATGAGCTTTGCAAGTCAGAGTCCGGAGAGGCGGTTGGGCTGATTGCAGCACAGTCTATTAGCGAGCCTGGAACCCAGATGACCCTCAACACAAAGCATTTCTCAGGAGTTGAGGAAATGAATGTTACTATGGGCCTGCCAAGGATTATTGAGCTTGTTGATGCAAGAAAAAAAATAAAGACCCCTTCTATGACAATTTACCTTGCTTCTCCCTATAACAAAGGAAAGAGAGAAGAAGTAAGGCTTCTTGCCCAGATGATTAAAGAAACAACTGTTGAAGAAATATCTGAGCAGATCAATGTTAATCTTGCTGACCAGATTGTAGAAATAATCCTGGACAAGGAAAGAATTAAGGACCTTAGGCTTAAGCCTGCTTCAATTGCAAAGGAAGTAAAAAGGCAGATTTCAGAAAAGAATGTTGTTTCAGACGGAAGCAAGGTTATAATTAAGGTAGAGAACAGCTCAAGCAAAAGCAAAGAGGTCAGCCCCATCTTTAAGCTAAAAGAAAACCTTAAGGAACTGGTTGTAGCCGGAATCAAGGGGATTAACCAGGTTCTTCCTATTGTTGAAAATGGAGAGTTTGTAATAAAGACAGCCGGATCAAACCTTAAAAAAGTGCTCGCACTTGAATTTGTCGATAAAACTACAACAATTACCAATGATATATTCGAGATATATGCTGTTCTTGGAATAGAGGCTGCAAGATACTCTCTTTTTGAGGAGATTTTTTCAGTTATAGAGCAGCAGGGCCTTAATGTAAATCCCAGGCATCTGCTTTTGGTTGCTGATGTTATGACTTCCTACGGCATAATTCGTGGCATTACTAGGTATGGGATAATAAAAGAAAAGAGCAGTGTCCTTTCCAGGGCTTCCTTTGAGACCCCGATAGCCCATTTTACAAAAGCTGCGCTTGCCGGTGAGTTAGACTCGCTATCTTCTATTACAGAAAATGTTATTGTCAGCCAGGTTATTCCTATAGGCACAGGCTTAGTTGACTTGTATATGAATCATAAAAACAAAAAGGTGAAAGATAAATGAGAAAAAGTGATTTGGAGTCAAGTATAAGAAAGGATTTGGCTGCAGGAAAGCTGATTCTTGGAAACAGGGAAGTTGAAAGAGGGATTTATAATAACTCCGTTTCAAAGGTTATAGCAGCATCAAATACAGATGAAACCATCTTAAGGCAGGTTAGTCAGCTTTGCTCGACATCAGGAGTTGAGTTCCTTCATTCAGCTTTGTCAAATACCCAGCTTGGGATTCTTTGCAAGAGGCAGCATACTATTTCTGTTATAGGCTTCAAAAAATAGAATGGGACGCCAAAAAATCAACCTTGACATGATGAAGTACATTACTCTGTTTGAGTCTGTGACTTCCTCTGAAGTAAAGGATTGCTTTGAGGACCCTGCCGGGAGCCTTTTCTTTGTTGTAGGCCAGGGCGAGGCAAGGAAGGCGATAGGCAAGAGCGGCGCAAACGTCAGGAAAGCCTCCCAGATGCTTAACAAGAGGCTTAAGGTGGTGGAGTTTTCGTCGAATGCCGAAAAATTTATAATGAATCTGCTTTACCCAATCAAGGTTGAGTCAATAAAGCAGGAAGACAAAGAAGTAGTAATTTCAGACAAGAGCATACAGAACAAGTCTATGATTATTGGCAGAAATGCACAAAACCTAAGGTTTATTGAATCGGTTGTTAAAAGGTATTTTGATATTGATGAGATAAAGGTTGTTTAAGAGGGATAGCTAATGAGCAAAAAAACAAGGGGGCTTTTTGCCGCCAAGAAAATAGCAAAAAGAAGGAGCAAGTTTAAGTGGGCAAAGAAAGACTTTGTTAAGAGAGCGCTCAGGCTTAAAGAGAAGTTTGACCCCCTGGGAGGCGCTTCCCAGGCAAAAGGCCTTGTTGTTGAGAAGGTTCAGCTTGAGGCGAAGCAGCCAAACTCTGCAATGAGAAAATGTGCTAAGGTTCAGCTGACGAGGAATGGCAGAATAGTGACTGCTTTCCTGCCCGGGGATGGCGCAACCAAGTTTGTGGATGAGCACGACGAGGTTGTTATAGAATCTATTGGCGGAAAAATGGGCAGGTCTATGGGAGACATTCCTGGCGTGAGGTTTAAGGTGATAAAGGTTAATGAACAGTCACTTGAGGCTTTAAGGTTAGGAAAGATTGAAAAAGCCAGGAAGTGATTGTGCTTTTTCTGTATTTTGTTATTTTATTCCTTTAACTCATTTTTTTTTGTTTATTTATTGAGCTTGGCTTAGCTAGAAGTCTTAATACAAGGGTATGCAGGGCCCTTTAATTATGCTTCTAAACCTCAAGAATATAGCTGTTTGACTTGGTACTCTTTTCTTTTCCTTTGTATTGAAATCTTGCAAGGGCGCTTTTTAGTATAATCTCCCCAATTATGCTTATCTTTGTTGCTGCCTTGTAAATTATCAGCCTTTCTTCAAAGGGCTCAAGCCTGTCAATATGCCACTCAAGAAGCGTTCCCTTTGTCTTATGCTTTATTATCTTTCTTGGCTCAATAACCCCTATCTGGCTTTCCCTGCTAACGAGCATGAGAGGATGAATTATCTCTTTCACAGTTATGTTTGAGATATCAGATGAGCTTCTGTTTTTTATGCTGAGCTTAACCTTTATCAGGGTAGTGTCGCCTTTTTTCGAGACGTCAACATTCTTCCTGCATTGAAGTGGGCTTCTTAGAAGGAAATAGAAAAGCACAACAAGGCCGGCTATCACCAGCACAACAAAAATGCTTACATAGCTTGTTGAAATGCTGACTATAAAGGTTTCCTTTGGTGAAAGACTGTAGTCCCAGGTAAGGAAGCTTTTTCCTTCTTCTCTAATGATGTAATGCCCAGGCTCTGTTTTTGTAAAGATTCTCTTAAAAAAACCCATTTCTTTTTTGTATGTTTTTCTAACATCGTAATTTCCGTTGTTCTCAATGGTTATGTCTTTCTTTTCCCTAAGAAATGCAGAAGCTGTTTTTTCCTCAGTTTTTATGTCTTCATAACCCTTTACCTCAATCTCAATATTCTCAAAAGTTGCAATAATCTTCTCCTGATATTTCAGGGCAATGGTTACTTTGTCTCTCTGTGGCTTTGTGTGAGGGTCGATGGATGTTTCAATTAAAATCACTTTCCTTTCAAGAGGCGCGAGGGAAAAATCTTTATGTGCATCAATAAGCCTGCCCTCGCTGAATAGAATTGCGGAAAGCTCAGACATGTTTAGAACGTTAAGGTTGGATAGGTGAATTTTGAATGCAATAGTCTCTCTTGGGTCTATTTCCCTTAGCTCTATGGCTTCTGGCTTAATTACAACAGTAGGCTTGTACTCTTTTGGCTCCTTTACAACATCCCCATACTTAATCATTAAGGCTCGGTTAATCTTTTTATCGCCGTAGCTGATGGTAAAAGGTATGGAATAAAGCTGGTCGGGAATAAGGCTTCTTGCCTTTGCAAATATCCTGAAGCTTCCGGTTTCGCCGCTTTTGACCTGAATCCTGTAAGCAGGGGTAGATATTATGCTCCAAAGCGGAGCTATGCCAAAGTCCAGGCTGAAGGTGTGTGTTTCCGGCTCAAGGTTTTTTATCTCAAGCTCAAACTCTGCAAACTCCATGGCAATAATCTCGTCATTTATCGGAGTGAGGGTAACATTTGCCTGAGAGAAGGCATCCTGGGCAGACAGTAAGGCAATGACTACAGAAAAAAAAGCAAATAATACAAGCCTTTTTGATAATCCCCCCATCATGCTGATAATATCCGGTAGTCACTATTATTTAAATATTGCTTTTCTTTTCGCTTTTTTGCCCTTTAAATGTGTTTCTTCTTGGAAATCTTTTTAAAATGGGTGTTTGTTTTGATGTTTTATGATTGAATTGTTTACACTAGGCGGCTATGGCACTGTTGGAAGGAATATGACCCTTGTTAAGTATAAAGACGAGGCTGTGGTTTTGGATATCGGCCTTCATCTTGAAAATTTAATAAGGTTCTCAGGCGAGAATGACGATATAAGAAAAACTGAGTCCCCTGAAGAGCTTATGAAAGCAGGAGCGCTTCCGGATTTAATCAGGCACAAGACGCTTCTTGATAAGGTGCTGGCAATAATTCCTTCTCATGCACATCTTGACCATGTTGGAGGGGTTCCTTATTTATACAGGTTTTTTAGAAAGGCAGAAATTATTGGCTCTCCCTTTACCCTTGCAGTGCTTAATGAGCTTGAGAGGGGAGGAAGAAGAAAAGCCGCTTCAATTCAGAAAATCAGGCTTTCTGTCAACGGTAAGCACAGGGTAAGCAGGAACATAAAGGTTCAGTTTGTATCAGCATCCCACTCTGTCCCGGATGCAGTTTTTGTAGTTGTTCAAACTCCTGATGGCAATGTTGTTTATGCAAATGACTTTAAGATAGACTTTTCTCCAGGTCTTGGCAGCCTGCCTAACCTAAGAAAGCTTTCGAAGTTCAGAAAGCCTAAAGCTTTAGTGATGGATTCACTTTATGCAGGCAAGATGGGCAAGACCCCCTCTGAGTCTGTTGCAAAAGAGATGCTTTCTGATGTTTTTCTTCAGGTAAAAAACCAAAAAGGCGCCATATTTATTACAACCTTTTCATCCCATATTGCAAGGCTGAAGGAGATTGTTGAAATTTCCAGAAAGTGCGGCAGGACCCCGGTTTTTATAGGCAGAAGCCTTTTTAAGTACATGACGGCGGCAGAGTCTATCGACCTAGTTGATCTCTCCTCAAAGCATAGGATTGTAAGGTTTAATGATAAGATTGTTTCGCTTCTTAGGAAAGTTGAGCAAAATCCTGAAAAATATGTTGTAGTCTGTACCGGCCACCAGGGAGAGCCTAACTCTGTCCTTTCCAGGATAGTATATAACAGGCTTTATGGTTTTTCATCAAAAGACTCTGTGATTTTTTCCAGCATAGTTATCCCTGGGGAAGAGAATATCAGAAACAGGGAGAGGCTTGAGCTTGCTATAGACAAGACAAGGGCAAGGGTTTTCCGTGACATTCATGTTTCCGGCCATGCCTCAAGGGAGG
This sequence comes from Candidatus Woesearchaeota archaeon, assembly GCA_011045925.1. Taxonomy (GTDB): domain Archaea; phylum Nanobdellota; class Nanobdellia; order Woesearchaeales; family JASKKU01; genus DSBS01. Next base: position 11,917 of record DSBS01000076.1, read on the forward strand.
ATCATCGCGAGCTATTGGATACCCTGCTTCCGGAAAAAGTCTTTCCGGCACACTGTGAGCTTTCTTCATCAAAAATCCTGAAGGACTTTGTTGAGGCCAGCTATGATTCGAAGGTTATTATTGCTTCAGAGCACGAGAGGCATGCTTTTTAGCACTTTGATGTTTTCGGTTCGTGCCAGGGTAAAGCATTAAAAGGCATAAACCTTTCCATAATTTAAGCAGGAAAAAATGAAGCCCGGAGAAAAAGAGGTTTTTAGGGAATGGCTGGATGAAGCAAGAGAAGTGTATAGCGAGAGCAGGGATTATGCCAGAAAAATGGTTGCAGAAATGCTAGAATTTAGGAGAAAGTCAAGGCTTGCTTTTCCTGCTGAAGTGAAAAGGTTCATATGCAAGAACTGCAATTCTCCTCTTATACCCGGGAGAAACCTTAGAATCAGGACAAAAAACAGGCACATCATCTTCCTCTGCACAGATTGCAAGCACCTTTTCAGGCTGCCTTACCAAAAAAAAACAAAAAAACAGGAAAAGGTTAATAAATAAGGCTCTTAGTTTGATAATTTGTGCGTTAAATATATAAAAATTAGTAACCTTTAAATACTAGCGAATCTTCCTAATGTATTGTTGAGGGATTTTTAAAATGGCCAGAAGATCTAAGGTAGATTCCAAATTCTTCCAGGAAATTCCTAAGGGAGATGATGGAAAGACATGGAAAAAAACGGATAAGTGGAAACCCGCTTATTATTACTTCTAAGAGGAGTATTTCTTTTTATTTCTTTTTTTAACATGGGGAATTTTGGCTTAAATCTGGACTCTGAAAGGGTTTTTGAGATAATATCCAATGAGCGTCCAAAGATATTATGCCTTCAGCTTCCCGATGGGCTTAAGCCAAAAGCAAAACAACTGGCTGATTCCATCAGGGAAAGGTTTCCAAAACTCAGGGTTTTCATATGGTCTGGCTCAAATTATGGCGCTTGTGATGTGCCGGCAGAGCTTGAAGGCTTTGTTGACCTGCTGATAAGTTTTGGCCATGCCGAGTTTTGCTGATTTTTCCCTAAATCAGGCTGAGTTTTAGGAAGCTTAGTAAGATTTGAGCAATAATAAAAGCACCAGAGATAAGAAAATCCAATCTGTTTGCTACAAAAAAACCTTTTAACCCCTTTTTATAATATTCTGTTGCGTAAGAAAATGAAACAAAAAGCAGCATTGGAAAGATAAGCTGTGGGCTTGCTGAAAGGGCCAGCCCTGCAACCATGAGGAAAAGCCTCCTGTAAAAGAGGCAGGCTGCGAATGCTGATGCAGAAGCAATGGAAAGCATTGCTGATGTGCCTATCCCGGTGAGTGTTATAGCGGTGCATGCAGCAAGAAGAAGCAGGGAAGCCTTGCCAAGAAATCCCTTAATTTCGCTTATCTCTTCGCCTGTCTCTTTTGCAATCAAAAAACCAGCAATGTAAGAGCCTGCAAGAATCAGGCTGGCGGCAACCATTTTACTCTTCAACCCATTCAATCAGCCTTTTAAAAACCTTCTCTTTTTCAGATGGAATGAACTTTACGCTGCCTGCCTGGGGGTGGCCTCCCCCCTCAATGTTTGCATGCGGCATCTCTTGTGCTAAAGCCCTGCAGAGCTCGTTAATGTCTTTATTGATGTTTTTCATTCTGACAGTAATCATGCTGTTTCCTATCCCTGTCACAACCAGCTTTTCATGGTTTTCTTTTAAAAGATCAAAAAGAAGCCCGACGCTTTTCCCAATTAGCGGGAAAGTCCCGGTAATAGTTGACTGCTCTATGTTGACAGAGGCAATAGTGATCTCTTTATTACTTCCAACCTGCTGAGTTTTGTGCGCATGAAGCAGGCTTTTCAGCCTGGATTTCTCTTTTTTTTCAACAATAGGAAGCAATACAGCTATCAGGTTTTCCTGAACTTTAGTGCTCTTGCCGAACAATCCTTCAACAAGGCTTCTGGATTCAAACCGCCTGTTGTTGTAGGAAAAAAAGTCCACTACCTTAGCCAGCCTTTCAAGCCTTTCTTTTCCCATTCCAGTATCTTCTGCAAGCTTTAGGTATTGCTTAAACTCCTCTCCTGAGGATTTGTCGCTTATTCCAGAGAGAGCTGCAAGAGGCACTGTTGAGCTTCTTTCATCCATTCCAATTATATTTGCAAGCTCAACAGAAAGCATTCCGGCCGTAATTGATGAGTTGCCACCAACCGTAAAAGGATTGATGTGGGCGAGCGAGCACAGGCCTGCTGTGAACCCTGAATCATCCTTTGCAGGAACATGATGGTCAATAATTATTGTTTGCACTCCATTGGCTGAAAACAGCTTTAATGCGTCTATATCCTGCTCAGATGAGCCATTGTCTACTACCACAACAAGAGGCAGCTTTCTTCCATACTTCTCCCCTTCATCAAGGATGCTTCCCAAGTCAATGATTGCGTCAGAAATATCGTAAAAAGGAACCTGCATAGGGCTTCTTTTTATGTAAAACCACGCAGAGCTTTCATCCTGATGGAAGTCAAGGATCAGCTTTTTTATGCTTCTTTCAAGTGCAATCCCTCCAGAGTAGCCGTCGCAGTCTGCATGGTGCTTTATTATAATTGGCCTGAACTCATAAACAGCCCTTTTTACTGCCTGCCCGGCTTTTATAAAGCTCTTTTCCATAGATTTAAGAATTTCAGAACGAACCATAAATTGGGCTTGGCATTTAGTGGTTTCTGAGATGTTCTTCTCATAAATGCCTTCCTTTTCCGGGACCAGGCTCTCGGGCACTTTGGATATTCCCTTTGCCTTTAGCACAAGCTCGTTATTTTCCTGCTGCAACAAGCCAACAATGTTTAGCATCGCACCAGCCTGAAACTCAAAAGAAGAACTGGAAAACTCCAAGCACTTTAGCTTTTTTAGCCCATCAGACAGCCAGAATAGGTTAGCTTTAGCAGTGCTTACTGAATGAATAAGCTTTCCCCAGCACTTAATTATCTTTCCAATTGAGCTTTCATCCAGCTCAGAGGGCTTTGCGTCCATTTTAATCACACAGACGGGTGTTTGTTTTGACTTTAAATTTCTATTGCTAAAAAGCCTGATGTTTTTTCCACACTTAAAACCGATAGCTTTTTTAATTACCTTTTTCCTGTTTTCTTTGCGTAAAGTTTATATACTTGTTTTATTTTCTTAAAAATAACCATCGTAAAGTTGATGATTGTTCCGTTGTTTTGAAAAATATATTTTTAAATATACTTTTGAGGGAAAAATAGATGAAGAAAAATAAGCTGTTCAATGTTCTTTTCAGGGAGAAGCCTGTTGAGCTTCTTATCTCTCTTTTGAATGCAAAAACAGATATATATGCGTCAGTTATTGCAAAGGAGATTGACTGCACGTATTCTCATGTTGTTAAGCTTCTGAAGACCCTTGAAAAAGCTGGAATTGTAAAGTTTAACAAGTCTGGGAGGCTTAAGTATCTTGCGCTTACGCCAAAGGGCAAAAAGCTTTCAGAAAACCTTAATTCTTCAAAGGAAATTATTCTAACAGACTAGTTATATAATCTCTCTGCTTTTCTGATAAATCAAAGAAACCCTTTTAATTTGTAATCTTTTCCTCATACCCAAACATTGAGAGAGCGCTCATCGCTGATTCAATGAACTGCTTTTCTTTTTCTAGGGGTATAAAGGCACCAGCTGCGTTTTTGTGACCGCCAGACTCGCCTTCAACTTGGGCAACTATATAGTCAATAACCTCCTTCAGGTCAACGTCGTTGTTGCCGCAATACCTCAGGCTGCACTTTATCTTTCCATTTTCCGGCAGGTGTGCAAGAGAAAGGATAAAGGTATTTTCAGGAATCTCGTTGGACTTGGCAAGAATAGATGCAATTGTGCCAATCATTGTTGGCATAATGTTCTCCTGTGCATTTATAATCATGTAATTTTCTCCCTTGATTATATGCTGTTTGTCTTCAGCGCTTTTTTTAACCCACTTTAGCCCTTTAATAATTTCTTTCCTGTAGCTGTTTAGAGTCTCGATTGACTTCTTTTTTAGTTTTGCCTCATTGAGGCAAGCACCAATCCCGTAAGAAGAAAGCCCTAACCTCCCGCATGCATTCAGAAGCGTTGCAAATTCTCTTGCATCTTTTAGTGGCGAGCCGGGTTTTTCATCCTTTATTTCATAAAGCGGGCCAATTATGCTCTCTGCATTGGAAGCACCACTTCTGGTTCTTAGCATAATGATAGCAGAAGCAAGAGCCCTGGCTTCTTCATCACTCAGGTCAAACAGCCTTTTCCAGTCATTAGTGCCTTTCTTTGGGTTGATTCCTATTCTTCCCAGGAGCTGAATGGCGTTGCTTTCAGACCCGGTTATGCCAGGTATGTAAGGCTCAGTAGAATACTCAAGGAGCTTGTGAATAGGCCTGGAGTGGCTGCCAAAAAGCCTTATCCCCCTTCGTTCTTCCAGTTTTCCTGATTCAAGCGCATGCTTTAGAATTCTTCTGTTAGTTCCTGAAAAACCAAAATTCTCCTGCATGTCTCCAATGGCGCCAATAACAGCAATATGTGCTAGGTCCCTGTTTTTCCTGCTTACTGCGTTGGCAAACAGGTAAGCAACCCCGCTTCCTGAAATATCAGAGTTTCCATCAATCCCAAAGAAATGCGGGTTTATTGACATAACTCTTTTTCCCTGCGCATTTGGCTCGTTCTCTTTTTCAGGGACATGGTGATCAAGCACAATTACTCTCTTGTCTTTTATTTTCTCTTTTATCTTTGAGATACATCCCGAGCCAAGGTCAGAAAAAACAACAAAGTCAGAGCAGTCTGAATTAACAAGATCCAGAAGTTCCGGCGTTACAGACTGAACGACTGATATGTTGTAGAGCTTGTTAAGCCTGTTCATAACCCTGATAAGAATAGCTGCTGAAGTGATTCCGTCAGCATCAAGGTGAGATACTATTCTAACTCTTTCAGGCTTGGATTCCCTGAGGAATTCCGCTGCTTTCTCGACCTGCTCCAGGAACTCAATTTCTCCCATAGTTTATTTCTTTTGGGCCTGATTTAAAACCTTTCTTGTTATTAGAAATATAGTCTCTGATATAACAAAAGCAAAGAAGGTGTTAACGGCTTCCTTTAGTAATTTGATTATAGTGATTTTCAAGTGTGACCAAAAAATCTTTAAAAAAAGATAAAAAATCAAGCAGAGAGAAGCTTTGCCAGCTCCGGAGTGTATCTCCAGTCCTTTGGAAGCTTTTTGCTTTTTTTGTAGTGCTTAGCCAGCCTTCTTACTTTAGATTCAGTCAGTGTGATTCCTCTCTTTGCGGTTTGGTCCTGCTTGTGCTTTTCATAGTGCTCCCTTGCTTTATTTGCCTTTTTTATGAGAAACAAAAGGTCTTCCGGGATTTCTGATTTTATCTTGTTCTTTTCAAGAATCTCAGTAACTTTTTTTCCTGTAGCAAGCTTTACATCAGGAATTCCATACGAATCCCTGAGAATCAGCCCAATCTTAGAAGTTGAATTCTCTTCCTTGTGGAGCTTTACAACAAGCCGCTCAATCTCTTTTTCAGAATACCTGATCCATATTGGCTTTTCTTTGGTTTTTGGCTTATTAGAGCCGGATTTTCCTTTCTTTCCTGAATACATCCTTGCCATAGATAGCACCTCGGGCATGACCAAGCCTTAGCCGAGTCATCCTTAGACAGGGTTTACCCCTTCCATTTATAAAGCTTTAGCTTTTTTAGGCTCTGTTCAAAAAGTCCAAATAAAAAATAAATAATATTGTGGGCGATAGCCCTACAATATATTTCAGCCCGCATTGTTCGGGCTGAAAGAGAGCTCACGCTAGCACCAAACTTGCG
>DSBS01000068.1 GCA_011045925.1 Candidatus Woesearchaeota archaeon
CCAATGATTGAGCTTGGCATAGCTGAAGGAGATCCAGAAACCCTGGACCCAGCAAAGCCAATGAATCGGGTTAACTCAACAATTTACACTTACCTTTGGACAGTCGGTTCAGGCAACGGGCTTTTATCTCCAACCGTGTCCAATGGAGAAGACCTTGCAGGAAACCCAATAGATGATTTAGGCTCTACCAAGTCAAATCTTCGTGTGGATAACACAGGCCCAGAAATACGCTCATTCATTGTTGGGCCTAATGACAACATGGTTTGTGCACTGCCAGAAAGAGAAAACCTTAATGACGAGCTTCAGCTGATTGCAGAAATTACCGATGAGTTAACAGAAGTAACTTATGTGTTTGCTTACTATCTCTCATACATAGTAAACGAAACCCACGACATAACAACTGACTTTGATCCAGAACTGGATGGTATCACAACAGGAACCTTTGATGAGAATTATGGAGAACTTGAAGGGGTCAATTATGTACAGCTGGAAAACACCGAAGGAGACATTTGGGAACTAACCATTCCAATTAGAAATACCTCTGGTGCAAATTACGAAGACAGGCGGGTACAAATTCTTGCTTTTGATAGTGTTAATAACTTTAATCATACTGAAGAAACAGCAATCTTCTACGACTTTGAAGGGCCAGACTTTGAAACAGATTGCGAGAGAAACGGTGAAGAGACCACAAACTTCTGTGATATTGAAGACTGGACAGATGTGGCTTACACATTCAGCATTGAAAAGAACAGCGACCCTGACCTTTGTGAAGAGCAGCTTCCATGGGAAGCCTGGATGAAGATTTTTGAGGTAACTTTCTATGGCATGGACTTCTTTACTGACCCAGATGTTTGGGATAACCTGCAGTACCTAGGTGATGCAATACAGCCTTACATAACGCCTCCAGGCCAGTTTGGGGACAGCTATATCTTTGTTAATGTAACAGCATTTGATGAGCTGAATGTAGGCGCTGAAATCTCCTTTTATGGATTGCCTTTCGCATCAGTGCCAACCATTATTGGAAATGCCCTTGATAATGACAGCATAAGCTTCACACTGAACGAGCCATTTGAGATAGAGATAGATGTCTGTGAGTTCGATGCTGAAGAAGATGTGGAAACCCTCTTTGACTGCTATGACCTCTGTGATGAAGATGATGAAGCATGCGAAATAGCTTGTGAAGAAGAGGTATTCTTTAATTTGACTTTCCGCACCAATTACAGGGTTTGTGCTGCCTTATGCGATAAAGACCCAGAATGCGAGGAAGACTGTGCATACGGTGCTTTGTATGCCCAGTGCGATGATGAGCTAGGAGAAGGAAAAATGCTCTCATACTATGTGCCAAACGCAGAGCTGAATTTCCTTGTTTACGGCTTTTCACAGTACGACATCACTGATGATGAAGTGCCAGTAATAACAATAGACAACCCCGAAGATTCAATCTACAACGAGCTTCCACAAGTTCAGTTCGAGGTTGACGGGACAGGCACCCAGGTGTCAAGGGTTGTACTGTACCTAAACGAAGATTCGTTTGTGCTTGAGTATGAGGACCTATACTTGGGAGAAAGCTGTACACACAAGCTCGAAAGTCCGGATACAATTTACTGTGAGTTGCCCTTCCCAGATGATCTGGAAGATGGCGAGTACACTTTCACCGTGAGGGCATGGGACTTTGGCGGAGATGAAGGAAATATGGCTGAAGAGTCAGTGGCTTTCATTTATGACACAACAGACCCAGAGCTAACTGTATTTGCCCCTGCCAGCACATTCTATTACCTTGGGCAGTCAGTGGTTTTATCAGGCGAGATCTCGGATAACCTTGACGAAGAGCCAGAGCTGGATTGCTCTCTGATGAATACAACAGGCTTTGATTTCGGTAGCTATTCTTTTGGCGACCTGATTGTATTCGGAGATGACGGCGAAGGCGAGATACCAATATCTGACGGTGCTGACTTTTATACATTAACCTGCACCCTGACAGACCACGCTGGGAATGATGCCCTTGTAGAGGTTAACTTCTTTGTGCGTGATGAGCCAGATGAGGGAGAGGTTATTATAGAAGATGACGAAGAAGACTTTGTGTTTGATAACGAAACAACAACAGCAAAGCTCCCATCAAATAATACCGTGAAAACAATTACAGTGCCCGAAGAGGTAGAGGGCGATGTTTCCCTTGATGTAAGCCAGCTGATAGGCTCAGACGGAAGCGCAAGGTTCAGCAACGGCAACATTACAGTTGTGAGAAACACAACTACAAACAACCTTCAGGTAAAGATTGGCAACGGCACAAAAGTAACGCCAGCAGAAGCCTGGGATGGCTTCTTCAGGCTTCCAAGCGTGCAGGACAGGAGCGATTACTCTGCCCCATCAGGAAGCCTTAATGTAGTTGTAGACCTCGGGAATGACTTCAGGCTGGACTTCTCTGACCCAATGCTTGTAGTGATTTACGGCGTAGGCACAGGAAAGAGAGCAGCATGGACAAGGGGAAACGAAACACTAAACGAAATAGAGACAGTATGCAATGACAAAGACAACCCAACAAATATCCCGGAAGGAGGCATGTGCTACATTAATACAGGAGGAAATATGTACATCTGGACTTATCATTTTACTGAGTTCGGAGTATACACGCCTCCAGCATCCTCTCCAGTTGGAAGAAGGACAACCTGCAGCACAGAGTGGAGGTGCACAGAATGGAGTGAGTGCATAGGGGGATTGGAGACCAGGGAATGCACTCTTATGAATCCAAACTGCCAGCCAAGGGAAGAAAAGCCTGAGGAAGAAAGGATATGCGGAGATGGTGTGCCAGAAGAGGATGAGCCAGTAGCGCCTCCTGCAGAAGAGCCTGTAACGCCTCCTACACAGGAGCCAGTTGCACCTCCAGCAGATGAGGAGCCAGCAGCGCCACCAGCAGAGCAGCCAATCGACCAGCCTCCAGAAAGAGAAGGCAGGTCAGGCTGGCTTGTAACAGTGCTGATAATATTAATCCTTGGCGCAGTAGGAGCTTTTTTCCTCATAAAACGGGAGAAGAAAAGAAGGGAGCTCTACTCCCCAACACCACTGGAGTAGTCTTTTTTTCTTATTTTTTTATTTATTTCTAATTCTTTTGTTCTTTAATCAGCGAATTATCCAAAACCTTTAAATATTCAGGAACTAAAAAGCAGCATATCCGCGATGGTTTTGGCTGAGGTAAAAAATGAAAAAAACCCTTTTTATGCTCTTCGTAGCTGTTTTAATGCTGTTGCTGCCGCTTGCGAGTGCAGAAGACCCGATTAGCATATCTAGCTGGGCAGACCTGGATAACATAAGAAACAACCTTGCTGCTGATTACATTCTAATTAACGATTTGATCAGCTCAACCCCCGGATACGATGACTTTGCAGGCCCAGAAGCAAACGAAGGCGAAGGCTGGGAGCCGATAGGCAACGAGAGCCAGGGCATATGGTGGAAGGAATTGACGTATCAGGTCTGAACGACGGCACTTTAACCCTTGCTGCTGTTTTGATTAGCAGCTATGGCAGGGCAGGCATTCCGGCTTATTGGTCAGTAGAAAAAGATACTGTGCTGCCAGTCGCTCTTTCTGTCAGCATTAACTCAACAAACGACCTTGAATACGCTATACCCGGAGATAACGTGTCAGTCACCTTTGAAGTTAGTGAGCCAGTCAGGAATGTGGAAGTGCGAATTGCAGGCGGAGGCACAGGCGGTGCAGCAAGGCTGTCAACTGAAACAGAAGAATGCGTTCCGGAATGGGAATGTACCTGGACACCTTGTGAAGATGGAATTAAGGAATTTGTCTGTATTGACCTTAATGAATGCGAAGGGGAATTTGAGCCCCCTGAGTCTGGGACTGCAGAATGCACACCAGACATTGCCCGCCTAAGTGATGGCCCGGATTCAGAGCGTGTACATATTCCGCCTCTGGATTCAACAAGCCAGTCAGATGAGGAATCAGAGCAAGAACAGCCGAGCTTGACTGTAAGAAGGCCAAAAGAATCCTTTTCAACTGCTGCAGTTGTTTCCATAGTCCTGTTTGTAATGGTACTGGGAATAATTTCAGTTCTGCTCATCTCAGGAAGAAGGGGCATTAAGCCAAAAGGCCCTGGTAGTGAGGAAAGTATAGCTGGCTTAACAGTCCAGGGAGGAGTTTTTGCTGAACAAAAGCAGGAAGAACCCAAAGAGGACTCCTCACTCTCAAAATCGGTAGAATTCATTGCCTATGCAAGAGAAAAGGGGCTTAGTGATGACCAGATTCGAGCAGCTTTCTATAATAAGGGCTGGAGCTGGGAGGACGTTGAATCCCTGCTTAAGCTTGCAGAAAAGAAAAACAACTAAAGCCTAATCTTTCCTTTTTCTGGCTGAAAATTTCCTGTGTACCACTTGTCAAACCACCTGTCAAAGTTCTCTCTTGCTTTTTCATTGAGGTGTGGGAGGTTTCTTAGGTAAGCATATCTGGCCTCTTCCAGCCTGTCAATCTTATTATAATTCTTTCCCAGAGTCATAATGAGGGATATGCATCATTTACTTATATCTTTTTTGTTTTTAGTTACTAAAAAGTAGCAATTAAAAAAACAAAGAATACATCTTTTCGAGCAGGGTTTTCTTTCTTTTTTTGGCAGGCTTTTTCTCAGGCTTTTTCTGCACATCCTTTTCCTCTCTCTCAGTCCTGTGCCCATTGCTTCTTTCGCTCTTCCTTTTTAACAGCTCATTGTAGCTTTCAATAGACTCAAGAAAATAGCTGACGCAGTCCTTTCCGCAGAGCTTTGCCTTTCTCCTGAACTCAGGCGAGCCGAACACAAGCTCAAAGCTGCTCTCGGGCAACACATTTCCGCACACCGTGCACCTCTGGCCGGCTTGCTCTCTCCTTCGGGTAAATTCTTTCTTGAGCTCATTATTAAGAAATTCCTTAGATTCCCCGCTCACCCTGAGAATCTCCATAAGCTCCTCTTCCTCAAGCCCCGCAAGGAACCTTTCCAGCCTCTGAATCGCCTGCATTTTCCGAAAGTTATATAAACTTAAACCTCTTAAGTGTATTTTATTGTATACTGAAGCTCAATAAGGAAGACTAGTTTATATATTTTTCCATTGTTGAGTGCTAAAAAAGCTTTTCAAATCCATCCAATAAGTGTTCACCAGGGAGTAGTTATCATAGAAAAGTTTATAAAAAGCTATAACATCCTGCAAGAAAACAAAGCAAGATATACCAAAGGTACCCAATATGGTAATACTATTTGACATGTACAACCTTCCGGAAGATGTTTTTGAGATAATCTTTTCTACCAAGCAGCAGGCAATAGTAGCAAAACAGCTTGTAAAAGAGTTCAAGCTACATGGCAATATAATGACCAAGACAGAGATGTCCCTGTTTGCAACCCAGCTTCATGACGGTGAGTACATTGCAGAGCTGGAAGAGCCGCCATACTTCGGCAAGAAAGTCAAGCTTTCTTACAACAAGAGGCAGTTCTACGACAGGATTCTAACACCCATGAAAAGCATGGGGCTGATTTACTACGACCTTTACAAAAAAACATACAGCCTCTCAGACAAGTTTTCAAAGATGATGCAGAAAGTTGGCGTTCAGTGGACTCTTGAGCTGAAGAAGCCCCTTGGAACGCCAATAAAGAAGCAGCCTTAATTCTTTCATAAGTTATTTATACCCTTGGCCACTTCCACTGCTGGTGATACCCATGGAGCAAAAAGACTGCCCGGCAAGAGTGGGCGAAAAGATTCCCGAATTCTCAGCAGACGCATACCACCAGCAGGAAATTAAGAGGATAAGGCATAGCAGTTTTAAGGGCAAGTGGCTTATCCTGGTGTTCTATCCAGCAGACTTTACATTCGTCTGCCCCACTGAGCTAAAAGAATTTTCTGAGCATTACCAAAGCTTTCAGAAGCTCGGCGCAGAAGTCCTCAGCATAAGCACAGACAGTGTGTATGTGCACAAGGCCTGGCAGGACAGCTCCCCGACAATCAAAAAAATACCCTTTCCAATGCTTGCAGACCCAACCGGAGACATCTGCAAGGCTTTCGGAACATATGTTAAAGGAGAAGGGATATCGCTTAGGGCAACATTTATAGTAGACCCTGAAGGCTTCATCCAGGCAATGGAGATGCACGACATCAGGGTAGGAAGAAGCGTTACCGAGATCCTGAGAAAGTTTCAGGCATGCAGGTTTGTTTATGAAAACCCTGACGAAGTCTGCCCGGCAGGCTGGGAGCCGGGAAAAAACACAATAAAGCCCAATATGGATTTAATAGGAAAATTGTGAGGTGATAAGAATGCCGGAATTAAAACAGGTATACAAATGCGAAATATGCGGAAACGTTGTTGAGATAGTGGGCGCAGGCCCAGGGGATTTAGTGTGCTGTGGGGAAAATATGGTTCTCCTGGAAGAGAAGTCCTCAGACCAGGGCCTTGAGAAGCACATTCCTGTAATAGAAAAAACCGAAAAAGGAATTTTAGTAAAGGTTGGAAACATCCCCCACCCAATGGAGAAGGAGCATTTCATCCAGTGGATAGAATTGGTGTTTAACGGAAGGATTTACAGGAAGCATCTATCCCCAGGAGAAAAGCCAGAGGCAGGGTTTCCTGTCAGCTTAGATGATGCAAAAAGCCTAAAGGCAAGAGAGTACTGCAACCTTCACGGGCTTTGGTCAGCTGAGAAATAAGCCTATTTTCCAAAAGGTTTATAACTTTCTTATGCACTGATTAAAAAATGCCTAAAAAAGCCACAAAAAGAAGCAAAGCCAAGCCAAGACAGCAGGCTCAGCCTACAAGCACAGGCCTGTCTGAAAACTTTTCAGCGCTTTTATGCTACCTGTTTGTATGGATTGGCGCAATTATCTTTCTGGTGCTTGAGACTAAGAGCAGGTATGTGCGCTTTCATGCCTTGCAGTCCCTTATATTCTTCGGCTTTCTTGCAGTCCTGAACATGTTTATCTCGCTTTCAATGATTGCTGATTTTTTTGTTTACTCTTTTGTAGCGCCTCTTATATCTCTTTTAATGTGGACGGTTGGGATAATCTTCTGGGTTCAGGGAATGGTTTCTGCCTACAACGGCCAGTACTATAAGTTTCCAGTAGCCGGCGAGATTGCAGAAAAAGAGTCGAAAAAGCTCTGAAGCAGGCAGTTTAACATGGCTTCTATACTTACTCAATTGGCAGAGCTGAAAGCATCCCCTGTTGGAAAAACAGTGAATGCAAGGCTTTTTGAGTTCAAAAAGCTCGGCCAGTCCACCGAGGAAAAGATATTTCTTGAGCTCTGCTTCTGCCTGCTCACAGCAAACTACAGCGCAGAAGGCGGAATCCGGATTCAGAGAGCCATAGGAAAAGGCTTTCTCACCCTTAACGAAAACGAGATGGCTGCAGAGCTGAAAAAGCACGGGTACAGGTTTCCCAACACAAGGGCAGCCCGCTTAGTAAGGGCAAGAGAGCACCTGGGAAAAATCAAGCCCGCACTTGCATCATTCCAGGATGAAAAGCAGCTAAGGCAGTGGCTTGTTGCCAATGTTTACGGCTTCGGATACAAAGAGTCCAGCCACTTCCTCAGAAACATAGGCTACGAAAGCCTGGCAATAGTGGACTTCCACATCGTAGACCTGCTTGAAAAATGCACACTCGCAGAAAGGCCAAAAACCATGACACCGAAGAGATACCTTGAGCTTGAGTCCTGCCTGGAGAAGCTCGGCAGAAAAGCAGGCATGACACTGGCAGAGCTCGACCTCTATCTCTGGTATATTGAGACAGGCAAGGTGCTGAAATAGCGCTTAGAAAAAACTCACTCTTCTTCAAAAAGGCTTCCTATGTAGATATGCCTCCCGCCAGGAGTAAGCTTAAAATGAGGGTCAGCAAAAACAGCAGGGTGAATTACATATGTCCCTGTGACAGGCCCTCCAATTCTTCTTGTATACTTATTATCCTCTAGAACAAAAAAAGTAGGAAAATCCCTGACAATTAATTTAAGGTGGGGTTCTGGCACCTGCTTTCCAATCTCAATCTCAAGTGATGAAGGCATAACAAATTTAGTATGATTTCTGTTTATTTTTTTCTGGCTCCTTTGAAGAGAAAACAATCCTGCTTCAATTCTGTCTCTTGCTTCCTGAGTGTTTGGAACATCTGGGTCTAAAATATATCTGCCCCCTATCTTTTCAATATCTGCAACCAAAATCTCTATGTTTTCTCGCAATCCATAAAGCGGGTCATATGGGTTTTCAGCCATTTTAATCTACTAAACAGTAGCAAATATTTAAAGGTTGCGTTTTTTTTCAGGAGCGATTACTGCAAACCATAATCAAAGCATTCTCCTGTACTCAATAATACACTTCTCAGGGTAAAGCCTGAAAACAGAGGGTCAGCCAGAATCTCTAGAGAAAGTGTATTTATTCTTTTTTTGCCTAATCCTGTTCCTTTAAGGTACTTAAATTCCTTTACTTTCGCAAGCGTGGCCTCATCAGAAATAATCGCAACAGGCGGCTTTCTTTCCAAGTCACGGACAAACCTTGGCTCAAGGCTACAGACATAGCATTTAAGCAGCCAATAGCCATTCATGTTTCTTTGATATCTGCTTAAAAGTTTTATCCCTTCGTCAATTTTACCTATTTCTTCAATAATGCTATTTATTGTGGTTTCTCCGGTTAGAGTTCCATTTGAAAATAGAATATCAGAAACAAGCTCTTCCACATTTTCAATCAGCATTAAGTTCCTGTCGTATGGATTCCCAAAACCCATCATTATTCATTACATACCCCTATATATTTATTCTTTTGGTTTTTATCAAAAACTCATGCAAAAAGGTTTTAAATACAGCACGCACACATAAGCCAGCCATGAAAGAGTACATAGCGCACATAAGGAAAATTCTCGGTAAAAAGACAGGCATAAAAGACCTTCAGCTCGAAGTGCCCAGAGAGCTCTCCCACGGCGACCTGGCTCTGCCCTGCTACCAGTTGTCAAAAGAAAAAAAAGCCCCGCCAGGCAAAATAGCTGAGGAGCTGGCAAAAGAAATCCAGCCAGATGAGTACATAGAGTCAGCCAATGCCCTCGGCCCATACTTAAACTTCTTCCTTAAAAAAGACAGGCTTCTGAAAGAGCTCTTCTCAGCCTCAAAGAAAAAATCCCTGCTAGAGCCGCAGAGCCAGGGCACAGTAATGGTTGAATACTCCAGCCCGAACCTCAACAAGCCAATGCACATAGGCCACATCAGGAATAACCTCCTCGGCTACAGCATCTCATTAATCCTCGAGTCGCTCGGAAGCAAAGTAATCAGGGCAAACCTCTACAACGACAGGGGCATGGGAGTCTCAGAGGCAATCTACTCCTACCTCTATCTTTCAGAAAAAAAAGAGCCAGAAGGCAAGCCCGACCACTTCGTAGGCGACCTTTATGTATTGTTCAGGAAAAAGCAGAAAGAGAACCCAGAGCTGGAAGAGAAGGCAAGAGAGATTCTAAAGCGGTACGAGCAAGGCGACAAGGAAGTGCTCGAAGCCTGGAAGAAGCTCACCCAGTGGGTTATGCAGGGCTACGAGGAAACATACAAAAGGCTTGGCTCAAAGTTCGACAAGGTTTACTGGGAATCCGGGATTTTCCAGGAAGGCAAAAAAATTGTGGAAGAAGGCCTGAAAAAAGGCATTCTCGCAAAAAAAGACGGAGCAGTAATTGCCCCGCTGGAAAGCCACGGCCTGCCTGACAAGGTGCTGATAAAAAGCGACGGCACAAGCCTTTACATAACCCAGGACCTCGCCCTGGCCAAAAAGAAGTTTGAGGATTACCCTCTGGACAAGTCCATCTATGTAGTAGGCTCAGAGCAGGAGCTCCACTTTGCCCAGCTGTTCAAAATCTGCGAGCTCCTCGGCATAGCCAAAGCAGAAAAGATGCACCACCTGAGCTACGGCCTCGTGCTCCTCCCAGAGGGAAGAATGAAATCCAGGGAAGGCAAGGTTGTGGACGCAGACGAGTTCCTGGACAAAATCACCCAGCTTGCATCAGAAGAGCTTTCCTCAAGAGGCATAGACAACAAAGCACTTGCAGAAAAGATAGCACTAAGCGCAGTAAAGTTCTACATGCTGATGTTTGAGCCAAGAAAAGACTTTGTTTACAGCCCAGAGCAGTCACTCTCTTTCGAAGGCGAAAGCGGGGTTTATGTCCAGTACACCCACGCAAGAATCCAGAGCGTGCTCGAAAAGTCAGGGATAAGCCCAGGCACACTCAGGCCAGCATTCAGCCAGCTCAACACCGAGGAAAAAAGGCTCGCATCACTCTGCGCAGCCTTCCAGAAAACAGTAGAAGCCGCAGCAGAAAGGCACAAGCCCAGCCTTATAGCAACCTACCTAATCAGGCTCTGCCAGGAATACAACTCATACTACCACACGCACCCAATCCTTACAGCAGAAAAAGCCCAGAAGGAAAACAGGCTCGCGCTTTCCTACATAGTTAAGGAGGCCATAAAAGAAGGCCTGAGGATGCTGGATATTGAGGCATTGAACAGGATTTAGCCTTTATTTAGCTCTGATACCACTCCAAAATAAAAAACTTTATATATGCCTTTGCTTTTTTGTTTTTTATGATGAAGCTTAAAACCTATCTTTGGCTTAACATTTTCTCACTGCTTTTCCTGCTGTTTTTCGTCAGGACAGTTTTTTCTGCACAGGCAGATTCCCTGCTACTTATAGTTGGAGTGGTTAACTATGGCCTGCTTGTATTTAGCAGGCGAAAAAGCGTTCTCTCGCTTTTTCATGGCCTGATAGCAATATTGCTTATAACCTTAATATTTGTCTCAGGCGCAAGAAGCACAGAGCTCACGCTCTCATACCTATTTGCAGTGCTTTTCCTTGTAGTGTGCGTTGTCAGCATAGACCGGGAAGATAAGACAGGCAGGCTTCCAGAAATAAGTGAAGAAATAGAGAATGACCTTGAGGTGGCCAGGGTTATTGAGCCGGAGCAGGCTTTAAGCGAGGAAAGCAAGGAAGAGTCTTTCTTCTCAGAGCCCAAAAAGCCAGTGCAGGAAGCAAAAGCAGCAGAGAAGCCAGGTAAAACTGAGAAGCCGGAAAAGCCAGCCCAGAAGCAGAAGCCAGCTGTGTATGTAGCAGGCAAGTTCTCAAGCCAGTACCACACAGAGTCGTGCTCAGTCGCAAAAAGGCTGAGCAGAAAAAGGACATACGAGTCAAAAGAAAAAGCAGAGACCGCCGGGCTAAAGCCGCATGATTGCGTTACTTCTTAATCCTTTTTTTTCCCTTGCTCTCAAGCTCTTCCTGAAGCTTAGCGTTCTCATTAGAAAGCTTTGAAATCAGCTGGTCTTTATCCCTGTTTCTCTCCTCAGTCCTCATAGAAACCTTCATAAGAAGCTCCTTGTCATTCCTAAGCCTGAGAATAATCTCATCCTTCCTCTTAATCTCATCCTCAAGAATCTTTACCTTGTCAGAAAGCTTTGCCATATAAAACAAGAAAAGAACAAGAAAAATTTAATACTTTTGCTTTTTGGCCTATTTAGGGATGTCTTCTTCAGTTACTTCCTGCTTGTCTTTCTCAACTGCGTTCCTTATTGCATCCCCGGCTTTCTCAAGAAGCTCTCTCGGGTTGCTTGAAACCTCAAAGATTTTCTCGATTATCTCGTTGCTGATTATCTCAAGCTCGCCAACCCTGCTTCTTACCAGCTCAATAGCATCCTGCTTTTTCATCTGGTTAAGCTCGATGATATTGCTTCCGACAAGCTTCTTAAGCTTGTCTTTATGAATGCATTCATCAAAGCTGGCAGCAGATAGTGCAACCGACTTGATGTTGCCAGTTTCCCTAAACCTCTGTATGTTGCCAATATCTTTCAGGGTAATATGGCTTGCCTCATCAATCATCAGCACAACCGACTTAGCCTTAAGCCCAAAAAGCCAGCCCAAAAACCCGCTTCTTCCTTTTAGAAGCTCTTCAAGCTCAAGCGACCTGTCTGTGCTGTTGAGGCTTTTGTATATTATCTTTTCTTCCCCTTTAAGCTTGTCTATCAGGTTTTTCATTATTGCAGTCTTTCCTGTCCCATAAGGGCTCTCAATAAAAATCACAGAGCCAAGCTTAAGCTGGCTTGCAATCATGTCAAGCTGGCTGTTAAGCCCAAAAAGCTCATAAAAGTACATAGAAGGCTTTATGGTAAATGGATTCTCCTTGAAACCAAGGCTTATAAACCACGGCTTCTCCTTTTTCATTCTTCCACCTCTTCTTCAAGAAACTCAATTCCGCAGGATGGGCAGTAATCATCATCTTCATCCACAAGCCCGCCACAGTTTTCGCAGAAGGTGTCGCATTTTTCACATCTCCACTCTCCAGCTATCTTAACAAGGGCGCTTTTGCATTCGTTGCATATAAAAACATCTGTCTCCTCCTCATCATCAGAATCAGCGCCGCTTCTTTTTTTAAGTATCTTCCTGATCTCATCAGAAGTTGGGTTTTCAATGTCGCTGCTCATAACTGCTTCAACATTCAGCAGGAATTCCCTGGGGTTTCCCTCGCTGAACCTGAAAGATTCTTCAACAGTATCTTTGCTCACAAACTCATCCAGCATCCTGTTCTTTATAATCTGCCTGGCATCATCAAGGCTTATCGGCTCTAGTTCAATAACCCTGTTCCCAATCCTGCTCCTGATGCTTTGGTCGATGTTCATCTCATCAGGGTTGTCTGTTGTGAATATTACAGACCTAAGGTAATTTTGGTCAAAATAGAACTTGATTAGCCTGTTATTCCTGTCAGAGAGGGTATGTGCATTGTCAAGAAGCAGCACCATGTTCTTTGGCTTGTTTCCAAGAAGCCTGCCTCTGACAAAGCCGTACTTTTTAACCAGGAGCTGTTCAATATCAAGCCTGTAACTGGTCTTTTTTGCATCAACATAAATCAGTTTTCCCTTTCCCCTGAACCTCTTTATTGCCTGTTTCAGGAGGGCGGTTTTTCCGTGTCCCTGCTTTCCAATTATAAGAAGCATATCCCCTGCCTGAATCCTGTAAATAAGCTCATTTGCTTCCTCTTCAAGCCCAGCAGGCTCAAAGTCGTGCTTCATAGGATTCAGCTCAAGAGGGTTTTCATCAAAATCCAGCTTTTCGTACCATTCGATTTTAATCACCTTCCTGGCTATTTTATTATAAGGATATAAATCCCTGATGGGGAACAGAGTTCCGTTTATATTTAAACTTTTCCATTTTACAGTTGTTACTCTGTGTGAGCATTATTGAGTTTTCAAAAATACTTCATAAATTTAGCTGTTTTTTTCAAAAAAGCTTAAATACAATGGCTTTCTCTTCAAAAAATCTTAATTTTAAGGTGGTTTAAATGAAAAGGCTGATGACCTCAGAGAGCGTTACCGAAGGGCACCCAGACAAGCTTTGCGACCAGGTTTCTGATGCAATTCTTGATGCTTATCTTGAAAAAGACCCCGAGTCAAGGGTTGCAGTTGAGACTTTTGCAACAAAAGGGCTGATTGTTATAGGCGGTGAAGTAACATCAAAGGCAAGGGTGGATATTGATTATGTAATCAGAAAAACTGTTAAGAAAATAGGCTATGACGACATAAAATGGGGGCTGGATGCAGATTCAGTTGGGGTTCTAATCTCAATCCACAGCCAGAGCCCTGACATTGCACAGGGAGTTAACCATAGCCAAGAGAGAGAGCAGGGTGCAGGAGACCAGGGCATGATGTTTGGATTTGCCTGTAGCGAGACAAAAGAGTACATGCCCCTTCCGATTCTTCTTGCGCACAACCTTACAGAGAAGCTTTCAGAGCTGAGAAAAAAAAGAGTTCTTCCTTACCTTGGGCCTGATGGAAAAAGCCAGGTTACAGTTGAGTATATCTCAGGAAAGCCAATGCGTGTTGAGAGTGTAGTCCTGGCGAACCAGCACGAAGATGCTGTCTCAAACGAAAAAATAAAAAAAGACCTTACCGAAAAGGTCATTAAGCCAGTCCTGGGCAAATGGCTCGACCCGAACACAAAGCTTTTCATAAACGCAACAGGCAAGTTTGTAATGGGAGGCCCATCAGCAGACACAGGGCTTACAGGAAGAAAAATCATAGTTGACACCTATGGCTCTCTTGGCAGGCACGGCGGAGGCGCATTCTCCGGCAAGGACCCAACCAAGGTAGACAGGTCAGCCTGCTACATGGCAAGGCACATAGCAAAAAACCTCGTAGCAGCCGGCGTGGCAGAAAAGCTCGAAGTCCAGCTAGCATACGCAATCGGCCACCATGAGCCAGTTGGCATATTCGTAGATGCATTCGGCACAGAGAAAATTGAAGAGGAAAAAATCGTAGAGCTGATTAAGCTCGTATTTCCTCTTAGCCCAAGAAAAATCATAGATTACCTTAAGCTGAGGAAGCCAATTTATCTTAATACAGCATCTTACGGCCACTTCGGCAGGGAGCACCCCGATTTCACCTGGGAGCAGCTAACTAAAGTCGAAGAGATTAAGAAGGCAGTAGAGAAGGTGAATTTGTAGAAATAACTTACCAGAAAGGAACATCCATATACACAATGCCTTCTGAGCCTGCAGCCTTCCTGATGAAGTTGTCTTTGCCGTTGAAGCAGACACCATACCAACTCTCTTCGTGCTCAGCCTGTTTTTCTTTTGCGCCTGCACCTCTCTGCCTGAACCTTAAGGCAAAGCTCTCTATAATCTCAAAGCCGCACTTGTCATAAAACCCCGAAACCTTCTTCTCACAGAACCCAAGCCCGGTCTTGCCGCTCTTTTCAAGGTATTCAATCATTGCTTCCGCCAGGACTAGCCCATAGCCTTTCCCTTTCTTCAGGGACAGCATAGAAC
>DSBS01000038.1 GCA_011045925.1 Candidatus Woesearchaeota archaeon
TGCGTGCGCCGAAAAATCCGTTGCGCGCACATCCTTTATCAACAATGGTAGAAAAACTTAACGGAGGGCAGCATTCATCCCAGCAGTAAACTGCTGGGTATCCTGCTGCATTATGTAATGAAAGATGGAAGAGAGATTGACAAGTACAGCTTTGAATCAAATAATGTTCCTATAAATGTAAGAATCATAAAGGCAAGAAACGAGTTTGTTCCTATTTATGAGGTTTCTGTTGCAAACATCAGCGAAACAACAGAGCTTGTTCTTGATAAAATAAGAGATGAGCTGATTAGCCAGGTTAACCTAGGGATTACTGAGATTGCAGACATGAGCAAAAGGGAAAGCATCAGCAAGATATTTCTTGAGACTATTGATTTCCTGATTGAAAAGCATTTTCCAGACATTGAAGAATCGTCAAAAAAATACCTGAAAAGCTACCTTGTGCAGAAGTCGCTGGGCCTGGGCGACCTTAAGTTTCTTAACTCTGACAACAATTTAGAGGAGATTGCGGTAAACAATGCTACTGAACCGGTCTGGGTTTACCACAGGAAGCACGGCTGGCTGAAAACAAACATAAATGTTGAGAGCGAGCAGCAGATTAAGCATTACTCTGCCATGATTGGAAGAAAAGTCGGAAGGCAGATTACTGTGCTTGACCCGTTAATGGATGCCAATATGGAAAGCGGAGACAGGGTTAACGCCACTCTTTCTCCTGTCTCTCTCTTTGGAAATACAATAACACTAAGGAAATTCGCCTCAAAGCCCTGGACAATAACAGACTTTATTTCATCGGGTACAATCTCTCCGAAAGCTGCTTCGTTCATCTGGCTTGCAATCCAGTATGAGCTTTCTGCCCTGATTGCCGGGGGAACTGCTTCAGGAAAAACCTCTATGCTAAACGCAATTAGCAATTTTTTCCCGCCCAACCAGAGAATTATCAGCATAGAAGACACTCATGAAATTCGGCTTCCAAAATACCTCCACTGGGTTCCTATGATTACAAGAACTAAAAACCCTGAAGGCAAGGGAGAGATTACAATGCTTAACCTGCTTATTAACTCGCTCAGGATGAGGCCAGACAGGATTGTAGTGGGAGAAATCAGGAGAAAGGAAGAAGCAGAAGTGCTTTTTGAGGCAATTCACACTGGCCATTCGGTTTATGCAACAATACACGCAAACAATGCCCAGGAAACAAAAACAAGGCTTGTGAGCCCGCCAATTAATGTACCTAAAGAGATGATTCCTGCAATCTCCCTGATTGTTGTTCAGTACAGGAACAGGAGGACTGGAAAGAGAAGGACTTTTCAGATTGCAGAAGTCCTTAAAGACGGCACTGTAAGCGAGCTTTTTCAGCTTGACACAAAGAAAGATGTAATTAAAGAAATCTTAAAATCAAAGAAGATATCTGAGGAAATACAGCTGTTTGCCGGCCTATCCAAAGCTGAAATAGAGAAAGACCTTAATGAAAAAGAGAAGATTCTGAAGTGGCTTGTGAATAAGAAAATAAACACGGTAGACGAAGTTGGCAGGATAATGGCTGAGTTTTACACAGGCAAAGAAAACCTAATGAAAGCAGTAAAGTCAAACCGGCTTCTAAAAGAAGATGATTGAGAAAATAATCCAACGGAAAAGCCTTGAGCTCAAGCAGAAGCTGATAAAGGCCGAAATGAGCTACAAGCCAAAAGACTTTATCAAAAGAGTTTTTTTTCTGAGCCTGCTTTTTGCTTTTGCAATATCGTTTGTTGTCTTTGCCTTTGCTTCCCAGGCAGATGCATGGCTGGGCTTTGTGCTTGTGGCTTTTTTAATCAGCCAGCTTGTCTTTTTCATGCTCTTCTCTAAGATGCCTGACCATAAAATAATCAAAAAAGAAAAGGAAATCAACAAGGAGATTGTGTTTGCTTCAAGGTTTCTCATTATTGAAATGAGCTCAGGGGTTTCTCTGTACAATTCCCTTAAAAACGCCGCAAAGTATTATCCTGCAACTGGCAAGTTCTTCATGAAAATCATTGATGAAGTTGACCTGGGCAGAAACCTTGAGGAGGCAATAAACTCGGTTATTCTAAACAGCCCTTCCCAGAGGCTTAACAGGATTCTCTGGCAGATTCTGAACTCAATAAGCACAGGCGCTGATGTTGGCCAGGCTCTTAAGTCAGTAACAGACCAGATCCTGAAAGAACAGCTGATTGAGGTCCAGGATTACGGAAGAAAGCTAAACCCTCTGGCTATGTTTTACATGACTATTGCTGTAATTGTCCCTTCGCTTGGGATAACTATCGGGGTAATCCTGGGCCTTTTTATGGGTATCCAGATTGACAAAACCATCTTTCTTTTAGTGGCATTCATGATAGGGTTTGTACAGTTTATCTTCCTCTCAATAATAAAAACAATCAGGCCTGCGCTTGACCTTTAGAAGCTTTTGAAAAAACAATGGAAAAAAAGCAGAAAAAACCGGGAAAGGAAAAATCTATTCTTGATAAATACAGAAGCGTTAAGAACAAGGATAAAAAACTGAAGGACCTCCTTATTTATTCAGGATATAGCATAGACTCTGAAAAGATTAAGTCACAGATTTTCTGGGCCAGCATTATTGCCGGGTTTCTTGAGGCAGTTATCTGCCTTGTTTACCTTTTTGCGCTTGGAATCAGCTATCTGGCTATTTTTCTCGCTTCGGTTTTGATGTTCCCTCTTTTCTGCCTGATTACATACTATGCAATCTACCTGGTAATAATCCTGTTTCTGGATGTTACAAGCTTTATGAGGGCAAAAGAGATTGAGAAGGTGCTTCCTGATTTCTTTCAGCTTGCATCAAACAACATCAAGGCTGGAATGTCGATTGACCGCGCCCTTTACCTTGCAGTCAAGCCTAATTTTACAGTTCTTGCAAAGGAGATTGAGACAGTAGGAAAAAAAACAATGGCCGGCTACGAGCTTCAGGAGGCTCTTAATGAATTCGCCTCCAGATACAACTCAAAGCTTCTTGCAAGGTCCATTTCACTAATCGTGGAAAGCCTGGATTCAGGAGGGGAGATTGCTGAGCTTCTGTCAAAAGTTTCAAACGACATCTATGAGTCTAACATTATAAGAAAAGAGCTTTCATCATCTGTAACAACTTACGTAATTTTTATTTCTTTTGCGACTGTGGTGGCTGCCCCGCTTCTGTTTGCGCTATCTACCCAGGTGATAACAATCATGAATGAGGTTATAGGAAATGTGGCTGCTGACTCTCCTGCTGTTTCAGGCTCTATACTTCAGATAAGCTCAGGCAGCACTGTGAGCATCGCAGACTTCAAGAGCTTTGTTTACCTGAACCTAATAATTACATCGACTTTCTCGGCATCAATTATTGCTATGATAAAGAAGGGGACCATCAAGGAAGGCCTAAAGCAGATTCCGATGTTTATAATAATCACTTTGCTTTTCTATTACCTGCTGAGCTTTGCTTTCAACCACCTTTTTGCAGGCATGCTTGGCTAAGCCTTAAGCTTTTTTGTTTCTAAGCTATGTTAAAAAACTCTTTTAAAGGAAGAGAGAAAAGCAAAGTCAAAACTCCCTGGTGACAAATAATGCTTAAATAAAAGAAGAATAAGTTTATAAAAATATATTTATAAAAAAAATGCGGAGAGGGGAAAAAAGTTTTTTTATAAAGAATTAAGAAGGTTCTGATAAAAGTGAAAGTGCTGATGCTTGGATGGGAATTTCCGCCGTATAATGCGGGCGGGCTAGGAACTGCCTGCTATGGGCTGACCAAGTCTTTGGCTTCACAGGGCGTGCAGGTAACCTTTGTGATTCCTAAAGCGCCTTACTCCTACAAGTATAATTTTATTAATCTCCTTAATGCCGAGATTGACTATGACCATATACTAAAGCTGATAAAGGTCCAGTCCGGGCTGATTCCCTATCATGACTGCTTCTCGAAGGAAAGCCTGGTCTTTGGAAAGGACAGAAAAAGCTGTTTCGAGATATACGGAAAAAACCTGATTGAAGAGGTAGAGGCTTTTGCAAGAAGGGTTCTTGAGATCTGCAGAAATGAGGAGTTTGATGTTATACACGCACACGATTGGATGACTTACCTTGCAGGAATTGCCCTTAAGAAAGCTACAGGAAAAAAGCTGGTGCTTCACATTCATGCTACTGAGTTTGACAGGGGTGTAATCGGAATAAACCCTGATGTCTACAACATAGAAAAGCAGGGGTTTGATAATGCTGACTTAATTATCGCTGTAAGCAACTACACAAAAAGCGTTGTGTGCGGCAAGTACGGAATTTGCGAAAGCAGGATTAGGGTGGCCCATAACGGAGTTATCATTGACAATGTCCCGAAAGAGTACAATGTAAAGGTGTTTCCAAAGGACAAGGTAGTGCTCTTCCTGGGAAGGATTACAATCCAGAAAGGGCCCGAGTATTTTATTGAGGCTGCAAAGCTGATTTCAGACTACATGAAAGATGTAAAATTCATTGTTACAGGAAGCGGCGACAAGCTTCCATGGATGATTCAGAGAAGCGCAGAGCTTGGGCTGTCTGACAAGATTGTTTTTACAGGCTTCCTTAAGGGAGATGAGCTGAAAAAGATGTACACAATGGCAGATGTTTATGTAATGCCCTCGGTCTCTGAGCCTTTCGGGATTACGCCCCTTGAGTCAATTTCTCTTGGGACCCCTGTTGTTATATCTAAGCAGTCAGGGGTTTCTGAGGTGCTGAACCATTGCCTTAAGGTGGATTTCTGGGATACAAGAAAAATGGCAAACCATATTGTTGCCATACTCCAGCACAAAGAGCTGAAAAGCACCCTTAAGCATCACGGTTTCATTGAAGTGACAAATATCAACTGGGATAAGGCAGCAGAAAAGGTAAAAAGATGCTATGAGGAAGTCGTAGGATGCTTATAAACATAATTTTTAAGGTGCACCAGCCCTTAAGGCTGAGGGAATACACTATCTTCGACATCGGGCTTAACGATAATTACTTTGATAGGCAGAGAACAGAATCAATACTAAGCGAGGCATGTAAAAACACCTATGAGCCTGTCGCAAAAAGCCTGCTAAAAATCCTGAAAGAACAGCCTGGGCTCAAGGCAAGCTTCTGCCTGTCCGGGACTTTTACAGAGCTGCTTAAATCCAGAAACAAAAGCACGCTAAACTGGTTCAAAAAACTGCTAAGCCACGAGAGAATCGAGGTAATTTCACAGACATTTTTTAACTCGGTTTCAATACTCAATTCAAGAAGCGAGTTTGAAGATGAGCTTAAGCTCCATATTAAGGAATCAAAAAAGCTTTTCGGAAAATCGCCTGCGTTTATGCTTAACACGTCAAGGGTTTATTTTAATGATGTTGCAGATTCTGCAAAAAACGCCGGGCTTAAGGGAATTATTACTGCAGGCCTGGAAAAGCTTCCCGAAGCCTATGAGCCAAACCATCTTTTCAGGGATAAAAAAACAAAGCTTGACATTATTTTTCTAAACAGGATTCTTTCTGAAGACATCATAAACAGGTTCAGGGACAAAAAATGGGATGAATGGAAGATAAATGAGAAAAAGCTCAGCTCATGGCTGGCTGCCCAGAAAGGGGATATTGCTACCATTCTCATTGACCTGGAGAAGGTTGCCAGGGACGAAGAAAGTGAGGGCAGCATTCTTAAGTTCCTGAATGCAATTGCCAAGCTTGGCAAAGCCAAAGACTGTTTTGTAACGCCTTCTGAGGTTAAGCTAAAGCTTAAGCCTGCTAAAAACATTGACGTGCTTTTCCCTGTCTTAATTGAGGAGTCCTGCGAAAAGAACAACCCGCTTGGCTTCAACACAATGCAGCAGTCTGCACTAAAAAAGGTTTATGCGCTTGAGAGCTACATAAAAAAAACAAAGGAAAAAGAGCTTGAAAAAAGCTGGAGGCTGCTTCTTGACTCAGAGAATTTCAGCTCTATGAGTATTTCAGACAACCCTGAGTCTCCCTTTGCCCAGAACAGCAAGCTCTATGAAAGCCCCTACGAGGCTTTTATTTACTTTATGAACTGCCTTCAAGACATAAGACTGCGCCTTATAAAAAACAAAAAGGTGAAAAAAGATGCCCACGGCAAAAAGAAAAACCCAAAAAAAAGCAAATCTCCTAAAGGAGACAGAGCCAGAAAGGTACTTCCTCGCAACAGACGGGACAGTGCTAAAAAGCTTAATTGAGCTTGTTGATGCACTGGAAACAATGGATGATGAAACATTCTACCATCATGCAAACGAGGAAAGGAACGACTTCTACAACTGGATAAAAGAAGCCTTTAACGAAAATGAGCTCGCAACCCGCCTGCTCTCTGCAAACAACAAAAGGGACGTGCAGGTAATCATCCTAAGGGAAATTGTAAAAAGAAAAGCAAAGGTTTAAGCTGAAAGATGTACTTGTTTGAGATTTCCTGGGAAGTGTGCAATAAAGTTGGCGGAATAAACACCGTGCTAAGCTCAAAGTCCAGGTATGTCTGCAACGAGCTTAAAAAAAAATACTTTCTTGTCGGCCCTTATGTTAAGGACAAGGCACGCGGCGAATTTGTACAGCATTCTGCGCCGGAATTTCTTAAAGAGATTTTTGAAAGGCTTAAGCCTTTGGGTATTTTCTGCCGGTTTGGCAAGTGGCTTGTGCCAGGAGAGCCGAACACAATCCTTATTGAGTATGAAGGCTTTTCTTACAGGAATGATGAGCTTAAAAAAATGTACTGGGAAGAGTTTGGGATAGACTCTCTTGGCTCTGCTTACCATGACTATGATATCCCTATGATATGGTCAAGCGCAGCCGGTGCGCTTTTGCGCGAGGTTGAGAAAAGCGTGGATGAAAGGGTTATTGCACACTGCCATGAATGGCTTTCTGCAGGGACAATCCTTTACCTGAGAAGCATTGAATCCAGCGTTAAGACAGTCTTTACCACCCATGCAACCATGCTCGGCAGGGCGCTTACAGGGGAAAGCAGAGAGCTTTATAATGAGCTGGATAAGATAAACCCAGAGGAAGAAGCCAGAAAGATAGGAGTTGTTGCAAAGCACCATACAGAAAAGGCCGCTGCAATGCATAGCGATATATTTTCAACAGTAAGCGAAATTACTGCTATTGAAGCGGAAAAAATCCTCGGAAAGAAGCCTGACCTAATCCTTCCAAATGGGATCGATGAGAGCGGAAAGTCTGTTGAGGAGCTCCTGATTCAGCACAAGCTATTCAGGGACAGGATAAGGCATTTCATTACATACTTCTTTTTCCCTTACTACTCTTTTGACATTGAAGAAAGCCTTATCTTTTACATTGCCGCAAGGTATGAATTCAAAGGAAAAGGCATGGACCTGCTGATTGATGCATTGTCTGATCTCAACAGAAAACTGGCTGAAGACAAGTCTGAAAAAACAATAATTGTGCTTTTCCTGGTTCCTGCTGGAGGCACTGTAATCAGGGAAACAATTGTGGAAAACAAGGAAGCCTTTAATGACATAGTGGAAAGCATCCAGCCTGAAAAGAGCGACATTATAAACAGGCTTACAAGAGCCATTATATCAAAGAGAAGAATTTGTGAAAATGCTCTTCTGCCAAAGGATGTAATTAGCGACATTAGGAAGAAGCTTCATTACTTTAAGAAAACCGGCACACCTGAGCTTGTGACACATTACCTGCCAAATGAGCAAAGCGACGCCATCCTGAACAAGCTTAAGTCATGCGACCTCGTTAATTCTGAAAGCTCAAAGGTTAAGGTGGTTTTTTACCCTACTTACCTTACTGGCACAGACGGCCTGATTAACCTGAATTACAGTGAAACCATAATTGGCTGCCACCTTGGAATCTTTCCGTCCATCTATGAGCCCTGGGGTTATACACCTGTCGAGTCTGCTATACGCAGTGTGCCTGCAATAACGACAGACCTTGCCGGATTTGGGAATTTTCTTATCAATGAAAAGCTTGAAGGCGAAGGCATTTTTGTCTTAAGGTACTTTGGCAAGAGCTATCAGGATAGGGTAAAGCAGCTTGCTGACTCGCTTTACCACTTTGCTTCGCTTAACAGGCAGAAAAGGATTGATTACAAAATAAAAGCAAGAAACACTGCTGCAAAGGTCTCATGGAAAGAGCTTGTAAAGAATTATTTCAGGGCTTACGAGATGCTATCAGGAGGCTGAGTATGGAATTAAGGAAAGACTATCTGCTGGACAAGTATGTAATTGTTGCTGCTGACAGGGCAAAGAGGCCTTCTGACTTTATGAAAGAAAAGGAGGAAGAAAGAAACAATAACATTTGCCCTTTCTGCCCGGGAAATGAGCACATGACTCCTGAAGAAACAGGCAGGCACCACGAGAACAATGGCTGGAAGATAAGGTGGTTCACCAATAAGTTTCCTGCTGTAGAAATGAGCAAGGGAGACGGAGTAATCAGGACAGACAAAGATTTTTTTACTTACTCAGATGCCCACGGTGTACATGAGCTGATTATTGACACGCCAATTCACCACCAGCAGATGTGGGACCTGGATTCAAGGCATCTTGCAGACCTTTTGGGGGCATATAACTATAGGACTGAGGAGCTTTACAGGATTCCAGGAATCTATTATGTTGCTGTTTTTAAAAATCATGGGAAGGAAGCTGGCACTTCGATTTACCATTCGCATTCGCAGGTTATTGGGTTTAATGCTGTGCCTTCGCTGGTAAGAGAGCTGTTAGATGCCTGCAAGCATTATGACGGCTGCCCTTTCTGCAGGATTATTGAGGCAGAGATGAATTCAGAAAGGAAAGTTGCTGAAACTGAGAATTTCCTGAGCTTTGCCCCGTATGCCTCTGTGTTTCCTTTTGAAGCCTGGATTTTCCCAAAGAGGCATGCAAGGGCTTTGGGCAACTTGAAAGACTGCTTTTTTGAATTAGCGCACATGCTTAAAGGTATTCTTGGGTCTCTTAAACAGCTTAACTGCTCATACAATATCATCTTCGTTAATTCTCCTTTAGATGCTGACCTTCACTTTCATATTCGGGTAATTCCTAGGATTTCAAAGCAAGGCGGGTTTGAGATGCTAGGCTCATACATAAATGCTGTGTCTCCAGAGCAGGCAGCAGCTTTTTACAGGGGTGAGCAATCTTGACATTTGTGTACCATTCATCAAAAGACAGGATTATCCGGTCCAGAGAGCCGGTTGGGAGTTATAGGGCATCAATATTCAACAAAAACTCTTTCCTCTGCATTCCAAACAGGAAAAGAAGCAGGTATGACGGGTATTTTGTAAAAGCAAAAAAGCTCTGGAAGATTCTTGATGAGATAAGGTTTGACTTTTTTGAGATAAAGGATGCGGACAAGATTGTCAAGTGCAAGAATTCTATGCAGCTGTTCTTCAAGTTCATTAACATATCTTTTTTCATTGATGAGCCCACGGGAGCTCTGCTTTTTGAGTCTAATACTGACATAAAAATGAATTTCCTTTTTGACATAAGGAATGCGTTTGACCAGAGAATCTGGGGAAGGCATTATGAAGTTGAGTACTTGTCTGACAACACCATTGCAATTCATTTTGTTAAAAAAACCGACACCAGGGAAGACTCAACGCAAGGCCAGAAGGAATTCGAAAAGTTTGTTGTGATTAAGTATAACGGGCATGCAGTAAGCAATCAGAGGTGGATTGAGCAGGAATATGAATACGATATAGACAGGAGGTCGCCAGAATACAAAAGGCATGTCTTTTCTCCTTTTGACATAAATGCAACCCGGCTTATGATTGCCACAGGAGACTCGCTTGATGAGGCTATGAACAAGATTAAAGCAAGGTATAAGCTTTTTGACAAGATTAAAAACCTTGCTACTGACTTTGAAGTTGAAAGAGTAAGCAGGTTTGAAGAGGTTGACTTTGCCTACGCGAGTGCAAAGGATTCTCTGCTAAGCCTTTGCTCAAAAGACTGCATGGTAGCAGGTGCCCCCTGGTTTTTTGAAGAATGGTCAAGAGACGAAGCTATCAGCCTGATTGGCCTTATTCACTCTAATGAGCTCGAGCTGGCAAGAAGCTACATGATGAACATACTTAAGAACGTTTACTATAACGGCAAAGTATATGCAAAGCTGGGAGAGAAATCCCATTTCTCAATTGACGCCCTGCCCTGGCTTTTCAACAGGGTTTCGTATATGATACGATTTTCAGATAAGAAAAATATAGCAGATTACTTCCTTACAAAGCATTTTATATCCCTTTTCAAGGGGTCTGTCATCAACACTGCAGACCTAATTAATAAGTTCCTGGGCAAGAGCCATATGATTTATTCCCTGCCCCACGAGACCTGGATGGACTCTACATATGGAAATGACACTAGGGAAGGATTCAATATAGAAGTTCAGGCTATGTACCTCTACCTGAATAAGCTTGCTTACGCGCTTACAAAGGATGAGTTCTACAAGGAAAAGGAAAGGGAAATGAGGACAGAGGTTGTAAACAACTTTTTCAATGGGGAGATTCTTTACGACAACCTGAACACAAAGCTGATAAGGCCGAATGTTTTTATTGCCTATTACTTTTATCCTGAGCTTTTATCACACTTACAATGGAAAAGGGTATTTAACAGCGCAATCAAAGCCCTTTGGCTGGAATGGGGTGGCTTCTCCACAATTGACAAAAACTCAGACCTATACACTCCCTTCCATACAGGAGAATACCCTGAAAGCTACCACAGAGGGGATTCCTGGTACTTCCTGAATAACATTGCCGCTATTGCAATGTACAAGCTTGACAGGACTATTTACTCTAGCTATATTGCTGACATTATTTCTGCAGGGACAAAGGAAATTCTCTGGATGAATTCTGTTGGAAGCGCAGCAGAGCTAAGCTCAGCAGGGACACAGACCAGCCAGGGCGCATTCAACCAGGCATGGAGCAACGCAACCTATATTGAGCTTATTAAAGAGATTTCTAAGGAGATAAAATGAAGAAATTATTGGGTTTTCCTTAACTCTTCCATAACCTCTTGCTTTAGCAGTTGCAGGGCTTCCGCTATTGATGGGTTTATTGCTGAGAATTTCTGTATTTTTTCTGAGAGCACCGAGTCTATCGTTTCCAGCAACAAAGAAGCATTGGCAGAGTATTCTGTCTTTTCTTCTGCTGCTTCTGGCTGAGCAGGCTGGTCAAAGAACATTGGCACAAAATCCAGCTCTGGCTTTTTCTCCGGGTTTTCAGGCTTATTTTCTTCCTGAACATCCCTTACTCCCATTATATCTGAAAAGAAGTCCTGGTCCATCGCAGGCTTTTCCTTCTCTTCGGGCTCTTCCCTTGGCTCAGCTCTTGCTGAAAAAATATCGATAAACCCATCTGAATCATCTTTTTGCCTCATGTTTACACCCTTTGCGTTTATTATATAAACCTTGTGAGCATATGAAAACTCAAACAATATGACCGATATTACCTCCAGTGAAACAGCAAGCCTTGCAAGCTTTCTTGCAAGCTCCTCAGGTATGCAAGAGTCATGCCTGTCGCTAAGCTCTATCTCAGCCTTTTCAATGTCTCTTGTCTCTTTATTGAAAAGGTAGGCTGTAGTCTTTTCCTCTGTCTCAAAAGATAGTTCTTTTGTCTGCTTATCATAAAAAACAGTGTCGAAGCCGCTTTCGCCATACTTAATTGGCTCAGGATAGCCGTAGATCGCCCTTATGGTTACTTTGCTTTCATCTGAGAGCACAAAGCCTGACAGCTGCGGCTTAACAAGCTTTTGAATGATTATCGAGCCTGCTGCCTGCTTATCAGCAAATGAATGCAGGAGTTTGTTGATGTATTCGATTATTTTTTTAATGCCCATTACATTAATGAATGTTGGGAATTCTTCTGTATCCTGGTCTTTAGGCAGGCTTGGCCTGATAACCACTTCCGGCTCTGGCCTGGCTTCTGACAGGTCCAGCCTTCCGTAGCCCAGGGCAGAGTAAGCATCCTCAACCTCATCCATAAGAACTTTGCCTAAGAAGATGTCGCTGAGCTCCTCATCTGCCTGCCTTGACTGCTTTATGGCTTCAGAAACAGCTGTGGAAGTGATTACAAAGCCTTCTGGAATATCTGCATACTCTGAAACCCTGGCGAGAATCTTTGCCTTAGCACCGCAGAGCTTTTCATCCATCTCTTTGCAGGCCTTGAGCGAGACTACGCTGCGCATTTAAGAAACATGAGAAAAACAGTTAATAAAGGTTTCGGAAAAGGAAGAAAAAAAGAATTTTTGATTACAACTAAGTTTTCAACACCAAAACTGCCACCACTTACACTCTTTTTCTGCTGGAGGTTCTGGGTCTGGGTCATCAAGCAAAACCACATGGACTTCCTGTATCGATAAGTGTCCCATCAATACAATCATACCAAACGTTGCCTATGCAAGAACCAGAAGTGCATTCTGGGTCAGGCTCACCAGGACAAGGACCACAATCACAAAACTCATCACAACCAACATCAATTATGCCACAAGCACCTGGAGCAGAGCAAACCTGACCACAAGGCTGGGGAACACAATGGTCGGGGTCGTCTTCTTCATCTGCCTCAACACAATGCCCTCCATCACATACTAAGCCATTAGAGCAGTGCTCATTATTTGTACAGTCAACACATTTTCCACCAACGCAATAATTAAACCCTTTTAGCCAGCAATCCTGTGCAATATTGCATTCAGGATCAACACACTGAAACTCTATACACTCTTGATTTTGTCCACAGTCAGAATCTTCGAAACAAGGATCACAATAAACCTTGCTCCCGCCCAAAAACCAGCAGTCTTGGCCACAGGGATGGGATCTTTCATAGCTAACTTCGCCACCCTCACAAAAAGCTAAATAAACATCGCCATTTTTGCAGATTGGAGAAGACGCTCCATCCAGAATAGTTATTGAATGCTGCTCTTCTGTATAATCTGTAAAAGACACTCCAAGGCAATTTTCTTCATCTGAAGGCTCATAGACACAGCTTTTTATGGCATCTGAAACAGTCTTACCATCTATAACTAGCGAACAAGAGTGAATGTATGTTTCACCTTCCTGGCTTGGCTGCTGAGTTCCATCAGAATCTATGAGCTTATTGTTATGAACGACTGACCAACCTACAAAAGTATAGCCTGGCTCGGCAGGAGGACAATCCTTTAACTCGCAAAGGATCTCATCTTTATCATCTTCCTCGTCTTCATCATCTTTTTTCTCTTCCTGAGCTTCTTCACAAACGCAACCAAAACCTAAAGCGCCTCCGCAATTTGCTGTATAGCCTGAGCCGCACTTATCGGAAACTACTGCTCCAAAAACGCAGTTGCAGGTTGTTTGACCTGGAGGCTGTGCCGGGGGCTGGGGGCCGGGTTCATGAGGAGGAGATAAGGAAGAACCTGAAGCATTTACACAAACACCTTCTTTACAGCTAAATCCTGAATCGCATTTAATATTCTTGTAATGCTTCTTATCATTGCTTTTGCAGTACCATTCTTTTATCCTTCCCTGCCAGTTACAGTCATCGTGCTCCTTAAAATAATGCCAGCCACCAAACAAGATCCATTGAACTCCTTCTACATAGCCTTTTATTACTGTGTTTTCTCCGCCATCTGAATCAAAGCAGTATCTTTGATTATTAGGAACGCATTTTCCTTCTCCGGCAATGCAAAATTCTCCTGGCTTGCAGTCAGCATGATTCGCACAAAAAGCCTGTTCTTCATGTTTGATGTCCGAGCCATCTTCTTCTTGCTCAAGGCACTCTTCAAGGCAAGTTCCTACTTCGCTTGAATTTGTTGTATGAAAGCATAGCTCAAGATTGCCACAACAAATGTTTCCAAAGAAATCAAAGAAGTCTTTTGACTTGCTTTCGCCTTTTTCAACACAGGCAACACACCTGCCATCAAAACAGCCGTACTCGCAGTCAACCTGCTCCCAGCCTGAGCCGTCTTTTTTGCATCTCTCTAACTGGTTTTCGGTGATGCATTCTTCTTCGCCAGGAGTGCATTCTGTAAGGTTTGCTGGTATGCTTTTATTCACAGGCTTGCTTTGGTTTATTGGTTGTATTGAAACAATATCAACAGCAGAATCTACACATACTCCATTTAGGCAGCCATGCTCGCAATTCATCAGGGTAACCCAGTCTGTGCCGTGCTGGTTGCAAGCCTCAACCCTTTTTCCGTCATCACTGCATCTCCTGTCAACACCAGCAGTACAGCCCAGGCAAGCACCATCAACACATCCTGCTGAGCATAACTTAAAAGTAGAAGAAGGTGTGTTATCTCCTGGGCAGTAATATTCCTGAAGAAGTTTGTCATTAACACAGGCGTCAGTAAAAGAAAAAGGACTGCCCTGGTATGTGCCAGAGATGGTTCCTTTGTTATAATAGTCAATTGCTGTTTGCCCTGAGCAGGTGTTTCCCTGCTGTGCATAAGAGAAGCCAACAGCCAGCATAAGCAGCAAAAAGAGGAATGGAAATATTTTTTCAGTCTTCACCAGCATCACCTAAAGCCACAATATACTTTTTTGGCTACTGGATTATATAAAGCTTTTGTTTTTCGCTATAAAAAAGAATAAAGAAAGAAAAAAAATTAGATGAAGGGATAACATATTCCATCGACGCAGGTAGGCTTATCTGGCGGGCATATGATGCCCTCGCAGGGGTCAGGATCATCAGCAAAACCACATGGACTTCCTGTATCGATAAGTGTCCCATCAATACAATCATACCAAACATTGCCTATGCAAGAACCAGAAGTGCATTCTGGGTCAGGTTCACCAGGAGGATCGGCATTACAAACAACACAACAACCGTGTGCATGGGAATAATGTTGACA
>DSBS01000081.1 GCA_011045925.1 Candidatus Woesearchaeota archaeon
ATACAGTGTATGTAGAGCCTCCAACTAGCTGTATTTTTCGCTTATTCATAATAAATAAAACCAGCCTTAAATATATAAATCTTGTGGAAATTGCTATCTTCTGAAGCGTGCCTGCCTTTTCGAAAAAAAGCACAATCTTTTTAAACAATTGCAAAATCCTTGGAATAGTGATAATTATGGCGAAAGAGCTGTGCACATCGTGCAAAACAGACATCTCAAACCTCTCTGGAACAGTGCATTTCAAGTGCCCTGAATGTAGCGAAGCGGTAATTAGGTGCGTAAACTGCAGAAGAAGGGGGGTTGCTTATACATGCCCAAGCTGTGGTTTCACTGGGCCTTGATTTTCTCAATTAGGTGATAACTATGGGAACTATGATAATACATATAAGAATCATGCCTGAGTCAATAGAAGCAGATGTGGATAAGTTAAGCCAGGCAGTAAAGGAAAAGATTACCTCAGAAGCCCCGGTGGATGATGTCAAGCTGAGCATAACTGATGTTGCTTTCGGGCTTAAGGCGGTTAATGCCTATTTTGTTATTGATGAGGGATTTAATGATTTTGATGTCCTTGAAGAAAAGATCCGTGAGATAGAAGGTGTGTCCTCAACAGAAATCGTTGACATGAGAAGGGCTCTTGGCTGATGGGATTTTTCTTTTTATTGTTGTTGCTGCTTTATAATCTTCTCAATCTCTTTCAGGCCTGCTTTTGTTTTTACCCCTGTTCCGGAAAAGTGTGTTCTTGATGCACAGAAGCCTTTTTCTCTTAGCTTATCTATCACTTTTATAATCCTTGGCGGGCTTGTCCGTAGCTTTTTTGCTATTTCATGAAGCTCGTAGAACCCAAAAGCCTTGGTTTCTGTTTCATCAGCCAGGGTTTTCAGAAGCTTGCCTGGATCTTTTTCAGGCTCAGCAATAGCGAGCATTTCCTTAATCAAGGCATCATCATTCAGCTCTCCCGCCCAGAGAGGTCCAAAACAGGCCTTTTCAGGGTTATTCCGGGCCTCAAAATCAAGACCATCAACCCTTAAGTGCTTAAACTCCCTGAAAACCCTGTTGCACTGCTCTTTTCCTTTTCTAACATGAAAGAAAACCCTGAAATAATGCTCAGAGCAGTAGGATAGCGCAGGAAATAGGGCCTTGTCATACTGCATTCCAGCCATTTGCACCTTTCTTATAAGTATTCTCAGCCCAATCTCTTTCATAAGAAAATTCCTGATAGGAACCGCCCAATACTTTCTTCTGCAGGCTTGCGGGTAGGTGCCACATAAAGCGGCAGTGTCAGTTGCAGTAACAGCAATAATGCCTTTGTTTCTTATTGATTTAACAGCAGAATCCAAAAAAGGGTTTGGCGAGCCAAAGGGGTCAATATCAATATAATCAAAAGGCCTTTGCTTCAGAATAAATTCATTTGCATCCTCTTTAAAAACAGGAAAGGCAAGGTTGTTCTTCTTAAGGCCTTTCTTAATTGCTTTAAAGCAGTCTTCATTCATATCATTAAACAAAATTTCTTTGCTTACATCAGGGCATTCCAAGGCAATCCTTATTCCTCTTGCACCCGAGGCAGCTAAAGGAAGTGCAATTCTCACAGGCTTTGCTCTAGGTTTGGCTTTATCACTGAAGTAGCTCTTAATAAGCAGCACAGCCATACTTCTGTTAAGCTCCATTCTGGGGTTATAAAATACATTCAGCTTTTTTGAGATCTTATCTTCCAGCGAAGCATAAAATTCCGCTTTCCCTTCCTTGACCAGAGAGTTTTTCATTTTAAGATTGTTTTTGGTTTATTTGATGTTCTTTTAGCTGATTGCCTGCAATTCTATAAAAAGCTTTTTAAAGTGAATGCGTCCTTAATGCTTTATGTTTGATATTGTGATTGGAAGAAGCAAGAAAAACCTTGAGAAATTTGGCTCTGAAGGGACAGTCTTTCTTGGAAAGCAGTATGTCAGCATGGGTCAGTATGTCTCACTTTCGAATAGGGTTTTTGTGGATGTCTCCACAAGCCACAGCATCTTTATCTGTGGAAAAAGAGGCTCAGGCAAGTCTTACACTATGGGGGTTATTGCAGAAGGAATTGCTGACCTTCCTGAAGAGATTAAAACAAACCTTAGCGCAGTGATTCTTGACACAATGGGAATTTACTGGACAATGAAATTCCCAAACAGGGATGATGCAGACCTTCTTGAAAAGTGGGGACTGAAGCACAAGAGCCTAGATGTTAAGATTTTTACTCCAAGCGGCTATTTTGACCTTTTTAAGGAAAGGGGAATTCCTACAGACTACCCCTTCTCAATAAAGCCAAGCGAGCTAAGTGCTTCTGACTGGCTTAATGTATTTGTGCTCGAAAAGAATTCAGAATCCGGGGCTTTAATTGAAAAGATAATAAACCGGCTCTCTAAGCGCAGTGAGGATTATGGCTTTGATGAAATACTCTCAGAAATTGACCAGGAAGACTTTTCAAGAGAGATAAAGCTGATTGTAAGAAATCGGTTTGGCAACGCACAAAATTGGGGACTTTTTTCAAAGTCAGGAACAGACTTAGGCCAGATTATCGCGCCTGGGCAGATTAGCATAATCGATGTGAGCTGCTATGCAACAATCCCGGGTGCAGAGAATCTGAAGTCGCTTGCTATTGGATTGGTTGCACAGAAAGCTTTTGAAGAAAGAATGAAGAGCAGGCGCTCAGAGGAATTCAGGGAGGTTAATTCTGCTGTAAACCTGTTCAGCTCAGAGACATCAACTTCAATGGACAATCCAATGGTGTGGTTTATTATTGACGAAGCCCATGAGTTCCTTCCAAAGGCAGGCACTACTGGAGCTTCAGATGCTCTGATTACTATTCTTAGGGAAGGCAGGCAGCCCGGGGTTTCTCTGATTCTCGCGACCCAGCAGCCCGGGAAGATACATTCAGATGTTATTACGCAGAGCGATATTGTCATCTCACATAGGCTTACAGCAAAAATAGATGTTGACTCCCTTGGAATGATTATGCAGAGCTATATGAGAGAAAGCCTTAACCAGGCAATAGACTCTTTGCCCCGGGAAACCGGAGCAGCCCTAATATTTGATGACGATAATGAGAGGCTTTTTCCAATAAGGGTTAGGCCAAGGTTTACCTGGCATGGTGGATCTGCCC
Source organism: Candidatus Woesearchaeota archaeon (assembly GCA_011045925.1). Classification (GTDB taxonomy): domain Archaea; phylum Nanobdellota; class Nanobdellia; order Woesearchaeales; family JASKKU01; genus DSBS01. The sequence continues at coordinate 3,131 of DSBS01000081.1, forward strand.
CATCTGCAATCAGGGTAAGAAGAGAGCTTTTTAAGGACATCAGAAGAGATTACCTTAAGTGGGAGCATGAAAGAAGCCAGTGATGGCCATTAATTTCTCTTAACATTGAGAACAAGGTTATTTTGTGCTTTTTTTAGTTGCTGGCTAGTGAGCATGCCCCCCAAAGTAAGCAATTAATGCCATCAGGGCAAGGCCGAAGATTATTGATAAGATATGAATTATGGTTTCTTTCAGCCCGCATCTCTGGTGAAGTTCAGGAACAAGGTTTGCAGCTGCAATGTAAATAAAAGTCCCGGCAGAGAAAGGAAGCAGGAAAAAGCTGAATCCCTGTATTCGTGAATGAAGCAAAAAGGAGATGAGAACGCCAAGTATAGCAGTAGTGGCTGAAAGAAAATTAAAAAGTAGTGCCTTCTTTTTTGAAAGCCCTGCATAGAGCAATATCCCAAAGTCAGCAATCTCCTGGGGCACTTCATGAAAGATTACCGAGATAGTTGCTGCAATTCCAATAGGAATGCTCACAATATAGCTCCCTGCAATAACAAGGCCGTCAACAAAGTTATGGACACCATCTCCGATTAGGTTTATCGGGGCAAGCCTGTATGCATGCCCATGCCCTGTTCTGCACTCTTTTGAATTCTTTTTGTGGCTGTGATGATAATGTATAAACTTTTCAAGCAGGAAAAAAGCAAGAAACCCGGAGAAGACTCCAATTGCAACCCTGAACCCATGCTGAGCTCCATTTTGGTGCCCGTCTTGGATAAGTTCGCTTTCATGCCCATGTTCATTAATGTGCTCGTGTTCATGCTCATGAGGAGCATTTTCGTATGCTTCTGGCAGGAAATGAAAAAAAACAGTGCCAAGCAGTGTGCCAACCGAAAGGCTTAGCAGAACCAGCAGAACATTGTCAGGAACCTTTTTTTTAAGCATGAAGGGAATAAATGCAATAACAGCAATAAGAGAAACTGCAATAACACTAACCATAGCATAGACAAAAGCAGGTGCCATTGGTTTTTAGGGGTTTTAAATCCTTTTAAATTCTTTTTGTTTGCAGAAAACCGAATCCTTTTTAAAATAGACTTAAATAAAGGTAGTATGAAGCATGCAATCATAACTTTTTGCGACAGCAAGTATGGGGACTTTCTTGTAAAACACTGGCTGGGCTCGCTAAAGGCAAATGTAAATCTTGCTAATATTGATGTAGTTGTGCTTGATTACGGGCTTTCCGGTGATCAGGTGAGGCAACTTAGAAATAATGGGGTAATCTTAATTAAGTGCAAGAGAGACGGCTTTCCTGGCGCTACAAAGTTTAGGGACATAGAAAGATTTCTTTCGGAAAACAATTACGATCAGGTGTTGAACTGTGATGCGGGGGATATTATCTTTCAAACTGACATTAGCAATATCTTTGAGCAGGACAAGAACACCTTTAGGGGCGTATGTGAACCTGTAAGAACCCCTTTTGAAAAGTTTTTTGTACCTGGGTTTTTTGATAAGGAGACTGCCCAAAAGATTAAAAAGACCTTAAAAGGCAAAAAGATTGTAAACGGTGGCTTCATTATGGCTTCTTCATCATTGTTCAAGAAGTTGTGCAAGGAAGGTCTTGAAATGATTAAAGAGAATAAGTTTGGGCCGGACCAGCTAGTTGTTTCTTATATATTTCACAGGGACGGGTTTGTTGACATTGGGATTGATTATAATTTTGTAGTTCTTTCCTCGCCTGAAGAATTCTATGTAAAGAAAGGCGAATTATTTTTTAAGAATGGAAAGAAAATACCAGTTGTTCATAATGCCGGCAGGTTTGGCATCTTAAGGCCAATCTTAAGGTTTGGCTTTGGAAAAGATAGAAACCGTGTTAATAAGGCTAGGCTTACAATTCTAAGAGACCTTGTAAGAGCTTCTTCTGTTATAGACAAATAAGAACAAGCTTAAATCACCTTTTAGCCTGAAAACTCAGTTAAATTTAAAAACAGTGGCTTGTTTTATCAGAATTATGCAACCCAAATTAAGCTTTGACAGGTCTTCAGGATGGCTAAGAGTAAAAGAAAGCAAAAAAAAGAAAATATTTGATTTCTCTTCAGAATACCTTAATTTCCTTAACGCCTGCAAAACAGAAAGAGAGTCTGTTGATTTCATTAAAAAAGAGGCAGAAAAAAAAGGCTTCAGGAATATTAACGGCTCAAGAAAGCTTAAGTCTGGAGATAAGGTTTTCTACGAAAGCAATTCCAAGAACATATTTCTTGCTGTGGTTGGGCAGCCTAAGATTAATGTAGTGGTATCCCACCTGGATTCGCCAAGGCTTGACCTCAAGCCTCTCCCTCTTATTGAAGAGTCAGGCATTGCTTTCCTAAAAACGCATTATTATGGAGGCATTAAGAAGTACCAATGGCTTAACATCCCGCTTGAAATGCGAGGAGTTGTCATGTCCAAAGGAAAAAAAATTAATGTCTCTATCGGCGAAAAGGATGACCTTTATTTTACTATTACAGACCTTCTGCCCCACCTGTCGCAGAAGCAGATGGAGAAAAAGGCTTCAGAGTTTGTAGAAGGTGAAGACCTTAACATGATCTTTGGGAATATGCCTTCGGACTCTAAGAAAAAGGTTAAGGAGAGCATGCTCTCCCTACTAAATAAGAAATACGGCATGATTGAGGAAGACTTTGTTTCAGCTGAGCTTGAGCTGGTTCCTGCGTTTAAGGCAAAGGACCTGGGGCTTGACAGAAGCATGATGGGAGGCTACGCCCATGATGACAGGTCTTGTAGCTATGCCTTGCTTAGGGCAGTTTTGGACTCATCAAAGCCAAAGCCAACATCAATCGCGCTTTTTGTAGATAAGGAGGAGATTGGCTCTGAAGGGAACACCAGTGCTGGCTCAATGCATTTTGTTAACTTCCTTGAAATGCTAAAGGAAAAATGCAGCTGGAAAGAAAGGATAAATGAGATTCTTATATCAGGTGAGTCTATATCAGCAGATGTTACCTCTGCTTTTGACCCTTTTAAAAAGGATGTTTTTGATGTGAACAACTCAAACGAGCTCTCAAAAGGGGTTTCAATCGAGAAATACAACGGCTCAGGAGGAAAATATTACGGAAATGATGCCAGCGCTGAGTTCTTTTACAGGATAAGAAGCCTTGCAAACAAGAATAAGGTAATCTGGCAGACTGGCGAAATAGGGAAGGTAGACATTGGCGGCGGTGGCACAGTGGCAGTGTTCCTTGCTAAGCTTGGGATAAATGTTATTGATGCAGGTATTCCTGTGCTTGGAATGCATTCGCCTTTTGAGGTTATTAGCAAGCTTGACTTGTATGAAACTTACAGGCTTTACAGGGTGTTTTTAAATGAGCAGTGAAAAGGCTGAATCTGGATCAGAGTATGGCTATAGGGAAGGCTCTTCACAGCCTTCAGCAAATTATTATGAAGAAGAGAATAAGCTTCTTAAAGCAACAGTAAGCCACCTAAGGAATGAGCTGATGAGGCTTAGGCAGCCTCCGCTTATGCTTAGCGAGGTTATCAGTGTTTTTGATGACAAGGCTGTTATTGTAATCTCAAATGGAAACAGGTTTATGGTGAATGTGGCAAGCAATCTCCAGGGAAAGGTTAAGGTTGGGAGTTTTGTGCTTGTTGAGCAGAAGAACCTGAATATTGTTGACATAGTTAAGTCAAGCATAGGGGAGATGAATGCTGAGAAATTTGTAATCATTGAAAAGCCAGAGGCAGACTGGTCCCAGATTGGTGGCCTTCACGACCAGATTCAGGAGCTTAAAGAGGTAATTGAGCTTCCTCTAATGAAGCCAGAGTTATTTAAGAAAATCGGGATAATTCCCCCAAAAGGGATTCTGCTTTACGGCTCTCCTGGGACAGGAAAGACTTTGCTTGCAAAAGCAGTTGCAGCTTCTACGAACTCAACCTTTATTGAGCTTGTCGGCTCAGAGCTTGTACAGAAATTTATAGGAGAAGGGGCAAAGCTTGTCAGGGAAATGTTTAAGCTGGCAAAAGAAAAGGCGCCAACAATAATATTCATAGATGAAATCGACAGCATAGCAGCAAAGAGAATAGAGCTTGGAACAAGTGGAGAAAGGGAAGTGCAAAGGACATTCATGCAGCTTCTTGCTGAAATTGACGGGTTTAAGAACCTTGATAATGTAAAAGTAATCGGCTGCACTAACAGAAGGGATATTGTAGACCCGGCAATACTAAGGCCTGGCAGGCTTGACAGGCAGATTTACATTCCGCTTCCTGATGACCAGGGCAGGGAGCAGATCTTCAGGATTCATACAGGCATGATGAGGCTGTCAAAGACAGTCAAGCTGGACATAATCTCTAAGAAGTGCGATGGCTTTTCCGGGGCAGAAATAAGGGCTGTCTGCACAGAAGCCGGCTATTTTGCAATAAGGGCAGGCAAGTCTTCAGTGACTATGAAAGACTTTGAGAAGGCAATAGAGAAAGTAAAGCAGTCTGATGAGATAGAATCCAGGGATTACCAGGCTATGTTTGGCTAATCCCCCTGTTTCTTAATAAAGTTAAGTAATAAAAGAAAAGTAATTAATTAAAGAAGTTCCCTCAGTAGTTACTTCCGCTCATCACCTTTCAGAGGGTGTTCACCTCATCATAGGGAAATTAGGTAATAGCCTCTCTTGTTTAAATAACTTTTGCAAATCTCAGGAAAGCCAATTAAAAGAAGAAAAGTTATAAACCCCCTGCCAAATCTTTTCGGTTATGTATGCCAAGGTTCCAAAGCAAAGCAAGGAGCTGGTAAAAAAACTTAGGATAGACAAAAGTAAAAGGTTTTTTTCTGATGATGTTTTTACTTATGCCCCATTGCTCGAAAAGCCAAGCCCTGAAATTAAGATTGAATTAGCTTCTTCCGAAGAGATTAATCGCATCCTAGAAACCAAAAAAAAGAGCTCAAGCCTGAAAGAATCCCTTAAAGAAGCCTTTTCTGATGAGGAGATTGAGCAGGTAAAAACATCTTATGATATTGTAGGTGATATTGCAATCCTCGAGATTGACCCCATGTTTTTTAATAAGAAAAAGCTAATAGCAGAGTCACTTATGAGCTCAAATAAGAGAATAAGGACAGTGCTGATGAAAAAAGGCAGGCATGAGGGAGATTTCCGCCTTCAGAAGCATGACCATGTGCTTGGGCTTGACAAAAGAGAGACTACCCATAAGGAAAACAACTCTTTGATTACCTTAAATGTTGACTCTGCTTATTTCTCAGTAAGGCTGGCAAGTGAAAGAAAGAGAATCTTTCAGCAGGTAAAAAAAGGCGAGAGGGTTATGGTTTTCTTCTCAGGCGCAGGCCCTTACCCTGTTGAAATCTCAAAGAATACAGAAGCAGAATGCGTATATGGGGTCGAGTTGAACCCTAAGGCGCACATGTACTCGCTTCATAATAGGTTTCAGAATAAGTGCTGGAATTATCTTCCTATTCTTGGGGACGTAAAAAATGTTTCACAAAACATTGGCGCTTATCTTGTTGGGCTTAAAAGCTCAATTAACCCAGAACAGCTTAAGCCAAGGCTGGACAAGGATTACTCTGTTCATGAGCTCTTCCTTTTTGATGATGACCTTCAGCCTGAGGCAAGGCGGCTTGACCAGAAGATAAACAAGAGAATTCACAATATAACGAAGCTTAAGAAAACAATAGGACAGCTTAAAGCCATGGGAAAGAATGTTTTTGTGCATATGCCTATGGGAGAGCATTCACTGAAAAACCTCAAAGACACGCTTCTCTACCTTGGCAAGCTCTCAAAGGAGATGCAGTTTCAGACAATAGCTCACCTTACCTGCTCTTTAAGTGAAGCAAGACAGATACTTAAAAGGATGGATAGGCTTAATTCTTATATGTTCTACGAGAACCTGGATTCAGGATCTCCTTTCAATTCATGCAAGGGCTTTATTGGGCTTAAGCCGTATATTCAAAATGTTTGTGTTGATGTAGCTCGCCTTGGCTTATGCTTGGGCAGCAAGGAAAAGGTCTTGAATGAGATTAAAGAGTTTAAGAAGCATTTCAACCTTTACTTTCATATAAGCAATACAGAAGGAAGCTCAGAGGGAAGAATGATTGATGAAGACTGGCTCGACATCAAGGAAATATTTAAAGAAGTTTCCTTTGGCATATGCGAGGTTTTTAGCAAAGATGAGGCCAACCCTGTTGAAATGCTATCTTCTTTTGATAAGCTCTCTCAATTCCCAAAGAATTTCGACAGGATCGTTATGCCTTTGCCTATGGGTGCAGAAGATTTTCTTGAAAGCGCGCTTGCCTTATCATCCAAAGGTACAATAATCCACCTATATGATTTTATAGACGAGGAAAACTTCAGCATTGCTTATGATAAGATAGGTATTGCCTGCAAAAAACTAGGCAGAAAGCATAAAATCCTTGGCTTTGTTAAGTGCGGCCATCATTCTCCCGGCAAGTTTAGGGTATGTACTGATTTTTTGGTTCAGTAATCAGCTTATCGTTTTTATATTCGAGAACAGGCTTAAAATTTTTTAACAGGGCTCTTATTTTTTTTTAATACTAACGAGATTTGTTTGTTCTATTCAAAAAAACCTGTACAGAAAAAGAAAAGTTTATATACTATCACTTCCAAAAATAATTTAAGCATAATTGCTAAAGGTGTAAAAATGCCAGCAAAGAAAAAAACAGTAAAGAAAAAAACAACTGCAAAGAAGAAGCCAGCAGCTAAGAAGACAACAAAGAAAGCTGCTCCTAAGAAAAAGGCAACAAAGAAGAAAGCAGTTAAGAAAAAGAAGTAATTAAACCGTTTTGATTTTTTTTATTTTTCTTTCTTCTTATTTATTTCATGCCAGGATATTTGTTGTGTGTGTTTTAGTTTAATTCTCTAATGATATCCATTTGGTACACAGGAGCATTTCGTTATATGCCTACAATTGCAAGTGCTGCAAAGACCGCCATTAAGAAGAATCCAAGACTTTTCAGCCTCTTTTCTCTTATGATAATGAATGAGATGAATATGCCTGGCATAGCAAGCCCGATTGTGCCAAGCCCTAAAAGAGATGCAACCAGAAACATCACTATTACCAGAGAGAGCTTTGCAGTTCTTTTCAAAACCCAATTTTTTGCCTCTATAATCTCGCTGTGGCTTCTGAATAACACAAGGTTAAGGGAATTTGTGAAGAAGGCAAAGAACAGGGAAAAAAAGAATACAAAGGTAAATATGTTATAAGAAGCGCTAATCATCCATGCAATAAAAACCCCAAGCACAGCTAAAACCGGAGTAACCAGAATAATCTTGTCGTTTCTTTTAATGCTTCTCATGCCATTAGCAAGCCCAGCCCCTGCAATAGGTATTACAAGCCAGGCAAAGGAGAAGTAATTGGCTAGCTGCCCAAAAACAGAAAAGAAGATATGAAAGACTGAGAGAGTAAATAAGAAAAGAAATGCAAAATGCCGCCTAAAATAGTCTTTGGGTATCTTCTCGTTAATAATCAGGGCAGAGTGAAGTGTAATCCCACTGCAAAGCATAATCCCCAGCAGTGCTGGGAAGTCTATAGTAAAGTCAGAAAGGAATGCTAATGGAAGGGAAAATGCAAGAATCAGCCAGGATATGCCAGTTAAGCCCTGTATAATCTTCTTTTTTGGAATGTTTATCCTGCCTGACAGCTCTTTTCCAACTATAAGCAGCATAATAGAGCAGGCTGTTATTGCAAACCCGAAAATAAAGTTCATTTTATCCACCTTTTAAGCCCAGGCTGGGCCTGTTCACTACTCTTTTTTAAAAGCTCATTTATCTTCTTTTCTATTCTCTCCCTTGTGAACTCAAATTCAGTGCATAAAAACTCAACAACTCCTTTGCCGTCAATCTTTGAAAACCTAATCTCATCAATAGGTCTGCACTCCATCTCCTTGATAACCATAAAAACCTCCTTCCAGGAAAAATCAAAGTGAGAATCCCAAGAAGCTTTCTCAAAAAGAGCCTCAAAATCGTTTCCATGCTTTTTAACCAGCTTGAGCGCTTTTTTAGGGCCAATGCCCGGAATGCCTTTCTGGTTAAAGTCAGTTCCAGACAGCATTGCAAGCGCTATTAGCTGGTCTTGTGAGATTTCGAGCCGGGCAAGGGTTTCTTCCAGTTCAATTAACTCGGGCCTGACTCTCATATAAACAGGCTTCTCCGGAACCTTTTTCTTTCCGCTGAAGCTTAGGTTTCTTACAAGCCTGTCTGCCCCAAACAGCAGACAGTCATAATCTTCACTTGCAGCAGCATAAGCTTTTTTTGTCTTAACTAAGAATGCAGCCTGTGCTTCTCCCTCACTCGGCGCCTCAATATAAGGTACTCCCATTAGCTCAAGAAGCCTTTTGCTTTGCTTAATCATCTCAGCATCAAGCCTTGCTGTGCGCTTTGAGAATTTTAGGTAATCTTCCTCTCTTTCCATTTCCCTTGCTTCCATAAGTTTCTTCTCTGCTTCCTCCTTTGCCTTGCTTCTCTTTTCTTTTTCACTTCGCTTCAGGTCTGGAGACTTGCCGTCAAAGACATAAACAGGCTTTATTCCCTGCTCAAGAAAGTTGGCAGTCCTGAAAAAAAGCCCAGACAGGTGGCTTGTTACTCTTCCTTTTGAGTCCATTAACGGGCTTCCGTCATACTGCCTTATAATAGTAAGAAACTGATAGAGAAAATTAAAGGCATCAATTGCAATAACCTTTCCTGAGAGCTCAGAAGATTCAATCTCCCTTGAGCTTGCAAGCTCTTTTAGTTTCGTTCCCATATTTTATCATGCGTATTTTTAGATTTCATTTTTTTAAGCGGTATTTGAGTTTAGCCAAAAAAACAGCCTTAGGTTGCCTCTGGTTTAGATAATCTTAACCAAAACCGACTTAAACTTTGAGCTCAGGCTCTCAACACATTTCTTGGTAAGCCTGCCTGAGGTTATAAAAATAAGCGGGAGGTGCTTGTTCATGGCATCAATATACGCATCGCTGATATCCTGTTCATTAATCCTGCTTTTGTTTTTGCAAAAAACATAGTACTTTGCCTTTCCAAACGGAGTCTGGAATGAAGCAATGCAGTTAAACTCCTTGTCTTTTTTAACTATATTAAATGAAAGAACTGAGACATCATTCCGGCCGAAATAGTTAAAAACCTTCTCAGTGAATGAATTCTTGTCCAGCTCAGGCATTATGGCTTTGTTTTCTGTTATGTCTTTATCGCTATCTTTGTTTTCCCTATCAGAATCAGCCTTGTTATGTTCTGGCTCAGGCGGCTTAGGGATTGCCTCCTGGTTCTTTTCATTTTGTTCCCTTTCAGGCTTTTCTTCCTGTTTATGCTTGCCTAATTCTTCCTGTTTGTCTTTGCTAAGCTCTTTTTGCGGTAATTCTTCTGCCTGATCTCTTTTTATTCTGGTTATGTCTGTAAGCTTTGCATCCCTTTCTATTGTGCCTTTTTTCTGCTTCTCGAGCAGAATCTCCTTAACCTGCTCATTTGACACAGAATAAAGCTTCCAGAACTTTTCAGAGGAGCCATCTTTTGATATTGCTTCTATAGCCACAGCAAAATCCTTTACCCTGCTTAAGGCAACCCTTTCAGCCGGCTCTAAGTCAGAATCCCTTACAACCTTCTTAGACTTAAGCATCTCATAGACTTCCTTCTCTTTTGAGCCAAGATGCTTTGCAAACTGCTCAAGAAGATGCTTTCTTTCGGGAATATAATACACCGGGCTTGAGCCTACTTTCAGGCTGGAAACCTCGGCAATCTTCTTAGCTACTAGCTCAGATAAGACAGCACCTGCAATAAGTGAGCTCAGGTTAAGCGAGCGAGCAATATCCATGGTAAGAAGCGCTCCTTTTTCTCTAAGCATTTGGGCTGCCTTGTCCGAAACTGACTTTAAATCCTCTGCCATTTTACCTCATAGAAGCTTGTTCCTCCCTCACTGTCAACAAAAGCAAGGAGAAGCCTTTTCTTTGTTGTGTTTGCAACCCTGGATTTTGAAGCAAGCTCGGTTGCTGAAACCCTTTTGCTGTCTGAAACGCAAAACACAGCCCAGTCAGAGTGGTCTTTGCCCGGGTTCTTTCCTTTTGAATATGCCAGAAAGTCAGCGCCAAACTTAAAGCCACTTTTTACTATATAGCCTTTATCTCTTAATGCAGAAAAAACGCAGCTCTTAACCCTGAAGCCAGGGACTCTTGCACCTGCTTTCCTTAAAAAGCCAGAAAAAGGAAGCACTTTGCCTGCTTTATCTATAAGCTTAACCCTTCCTTTTTTAACAAGGTAAGCTGCTTCCACCAGGCTGACAACAACAATGCCGTTTTCTTGATAACCAAAGATCTCTTTTAAGTTAAGCTCTGATGACTCCGAAGAATTCTCAAGAAAAACACAGTCTCCCCTTAGAATACCTTTTATCCCTGCCATCACTAAATAAATGTGTCTCTTATTTAAATATTTTGTTTTAATTGGCTGGTTTTTTTATTATCCCAAGGAGATTGTACGAAAGCCTGTTTGCGGCTTTAATTAGCTCTGTCTCATTAACTCCTTCAACAATCACACAGAGGCCTTCTTTATAAACAGCAGTGGTGTCTCCGAGAACCAGCTTAACTACAGAAACCTCGTCACTAGCATTAAAGCAGTCTGCAGGAACCAGGCCAGGCTGCTCCCTGCCTTCAGGGAAGAAAGTCGTAGTCATCATGGTAGGGATGTTTAGCATTCCTGTTGCAAAATCTGTCCGAGGGCTGGTAATCTTGGCGATTTCAACCTGTGCTTTTACTGTTTCTGCAGAGTAAAAGGGATGGTTTGTTATATATATCTTTTCAGCGCCAAGTATCAGGTTATTAATGCCAGCCTCAACAGGGATTTGTTCCACGCTTTTTGGGCCGTACCAAAAATCAATCTCATAAAGTCTATCCTCCAGCGAAAGCCTTGTTCGCCAGCCATAAGCGCTTTTTTCAAAATTGTACCCGTGGTAAGTGTAAGCTGTTTCATCGGGTTGTTCAGGAACTTCAACCGGGAAGTCATACTCAGGCGAGTAAATCCTGAAAGGCAGGTATGCTGCCACAAGAATAGCTATGATAAGAACCGAGATAATTATTCCATGAATTATATTTTCTTTCTTCTTCTTTTCTTTGTCTGCAGGCGCCTGTTTTTTCTCCTGTATGTCTTTTTTTTCTTTTGTGATGCTCTCTTTCTTGCCTTTATCATCCCGGGAAGGAATCTCTTTTTTAATCTCCGCTTTCTCTGGGCTTTTTGTTTTTCCCTTATTCTTTGTTTTTTTCTTTGGCATCTTTTAATTCCTCATTATAATAGGGGTTATTC
>DSBS01000026.1 GCA_011045925.1 Candidatus Woesearchaeota archaeon
TCACCTCTCCCTCGCCATTGCAAGAACCTTCTTGACATCCACAAGCTTAAGCTTAATCCCCCCAAGCAGGTAAACAGCGCAAGCCAGCCCTCCAATAACAACAGCCTTAACCACATAATGCCCCGGCATCACTGCCTTCACGCCAAAAGCAAGCACAAGCACCCCCAGGGAAAGAAACACAGTCTTCAGGATATAAAAAAAGTCAATCGAAAAAGGCACCTCTTTATTCACAATAAAGTAAGTAGACCCCAAGAGAAACAAGGTAGTCACCAGTGTCCCCACAGCAACCCCGACAATCCCAAGCACCCTCACAAGCAGGATGCTCAGCACAATATTCAGCAAAGCAGCAAAGTAAAGGTACTTGGTTCTTTCCTTAACCCTTCCGAAAGCAGCGCTGAAAGCAAAGTTAATAGAGAAAAACACATAAAACACTTTCGCAGCAAGCAGCACCAGCAAAGCCCCCTGCGAGGCAACAAACCCCTGCCCGAAGATTACCAGAAGCACCTCCCTGGAAAAAACACTCGCAAGCAGAAAAAACGGCACAGCCACAAAAAAGCCCAATGAGTAAGTCAGCTCAAGAATAGCCTTAATCTCCTTTTTCCTGCCCTCTGAAAAAAGCTTAGACCCAAGCGGGAAAAGCAGCGCAGCAATAGGTAGTGCAAGCCCGGCCAGAACCTTAGAGATAGAGCTCGCAGCGCTGTAAAGCCCCGCGTTCTCAAGCGTGGAAAAGTAAGTTATAACCTGCAGGTCAGAATAGCTCAGCACATACATAGCCCCTGTCCCAAGCGCAACAAACACAGAATACTTCAACAGCTTCTTAAACAGCCTGAAGTCAGCCTCAGCCTTCACACGCGAAATCTCCCTAATCTTGCTCCTTGAAACAAAGATTGAAAGAATAAAGACAATAAAAATCCCCATCCCCCAGAACAGCATCGTTCCCTCAGCGCTCAGCCTGCCGGTAAGCCACAAAGCCACCACCCCGGCCGCGACCACAGCAAGGTTAAACACCTCAAACATCTTGTTATAAAACACATTCTGGGTAACATTTACCGCAGTAACAAAAGCCCTGGACATGTTGAACAACAGGAAATAAAGCAGCCCGGCCTGCAAAGCCGCCCTAGCCATAGGGTAATGAAAGTAATTCTCAGCAAGCCAGGGCGCAAAAAAGAAAAGCACCAGCCCAATCGCAACAGCAGTAATCGTCTGGGAAAGGAAAGCAATCCGCACAGCTCCCTTAAGCCTGCCAAACCTCTTTTTCTCATAGAATCTCACGCCGTGGTAGTTCAAAGTCTCAGTAAGCCCAAAGTCATTAAATATGCTAATCAGCCCAAAGAAGCTAAGCAGAGAGTAAACAAGCCCGAAGTCAGCCCCGGAAAGATTCCTCGCAAGAACAATCCTTATTGCAAAGCTCACAGGAATAACAAGAAAAGAGAACAGGTAAAGAAAAAAGACATTCTTCCTAACAGTCTGCTTAAGGCTCTCACTCATTTTCCAGGAAAAACACCCGGAAGCATATAAAAGTTGTGCTTAATGAGGAGGGAAAAACCCTGCTGTTTTTATTTAGGACCAGATGGTAACCAAAAAGTTTATATGGTTTTTTTTGTTACCACTTCTTATGGCAGTAAAGACAGCAGGTGTAAGGCTTATTGAGCTGAACGAACCGTACAGGAAAGTTTTATTCTGGTTCTTTTCCTTTCCAAATGCAAGAACCAGCTTAAATGAATTGTCCAGTTGCCTGAAAATTTCCAAGACCACAGCCAGAAAAGCATCTGAAAAGCTAATTTCTGAAGGCTTTCTTATAAAGGAGATTCATGCGAAGACTTGGATAATTCAGGCCAACCAAAGGCACCGCTATAACTTTTCAGAGAAGGTCTCATTTAACCTCGCAATGGTTTACAAAGCCTATTATGAGCAAATAAGAAAGAAGATACAGGACATTGTCCCAAATCCTCAGGCCGTAATGCTTTTTGGAAGCTATAGAAAAGGAGATGACAATGAGAAAAGCGATATTGACCTTGCAGTAGAAATCCAGGAAGATAAAGAATTAAAAATTATTAACCTCTGCACTCTGGGCTCTTTAGGATACAGAAAAAACGTATTAGTAAACTTGCATATATTCTCAAGGTCAGCAGTCAATATCAACCTTTTTTCAAATATTGCAAATGGCATCCTGCTGGATGGGTTTCTGGAGGCTAGGCCATGAGAATAAAAAGACCGGACAAAAAGAGCGCCTTAAGCCTGATTGAATCAGCAAAGAAAGATATGGCCTTCACTCTTTCTTTAGAGGTTTCAGAAGAATCTTCTTCAACTATTGTGGAAACATCTATGAGTCATTCAGGAAGCTAGGAGATGCACTGCTTATCAGCAGGGGTGCAGACTCTGAAGGCCACATTGAGCCCATTAAAGAGCTGACCAGCCTTAATGTGCAAACAAAAAGGCCACTCTTTCTGTTAGACAACATGCGCCGCCTAAGGCATAATATCAATTATTATGGATACATCCCTAGCCCTGCCGAAGTAAAGAATGCCGTATCCTTAGCAAATGAATTGTTTAAGCCTTTAATAAGGGAAATAGAAGCCACAATAAAGTATAAGGGGAGATAAACCTTTCCACTAACAGAAAGGTTTTTCACAATAGGCACACCTAACCCTCAAAATCCTCTAAAAAGCTCTCCCAGTCAATAGTCCACACAATCACCCTCTGCCCGAACACATCCCTTATGTTGCTGAACTGCTCAAAGTATTTTGTCCCATGCCCCTCAAGGAAGAACAGCCTGGTGAAAATACTGTTTCTAAGCAAAGGGTCACCTACGATTATCTGGTAGCTTCCGTCAGCACGCTCTTTAAGGGTTACAGAAAGGTCAAGCACAGGGGAGTCATATTCCTTCACATAAGAGTTGCCGTCCTCATCATAATACATGAAAGAGTGCGGCCTGCTCCTGTTTTCCATCTGGTTTACATAAGCCTCCATTGAAGCAAGGTTGATAAACACCTTTACCCCCTGTGTAGCTGAAAACATTCTCGTGCACTCCAAAGTATCGTTGTTTTTTCTTGTGCACCCAATCTCGCTTCCAACATAAGAAGGCCAGGGAGAAACCCATTGGTCAGCATTGTCAGTAACCCTAATCTGGTTGTAGTACCTATTTGCAAGCTCATCGCTCAGGTTAAAGTAATCCATTAGTATCTCAAGAGCTTCATCCTCGCTCAAAAACCTAATCCTGTTGTACATCGTTGATCTTGTGAAGTTCCAGGTGCCAAAGTGCCCCCAAACCCCTGATTTGCCAACCATGTCTTCAGATGTAATAAAGAACGACTGAGGCGGAGTGCAGTGTGAATACTGAAGAATCTGTTCAGCAGCATCCTCACTAACATGATTAAGCAGATGCTGCCTTGCATCCTCCCTTGGCATCATAATAATGTCCTTAACAATCCTTATTGCAGCAGAGTCTGTGAGGTTCTCCTCAAGGATATAAAACGCCTCGTTAGAGCCACAGTTAAGCATCCTCTGTATTGCAAGAGCTTCAGTCTCATCATCAGTCTGCAGGATTCTTCCAGCCCAGTGAGCCATCGGCGTATTCTGGCTGGCTCCGTCAAAAGTAACCTGCCTTCTTGCTATTGCCTTAAACCAGTGACCGAAGTCCCACCAGGACGTAATAATTGCATCCTCATCAGCTTTTTCGTTAATCTCTGCTAATGTGTTGTACCAGCCGTCATTCATCATAGGAAACTGCCTTGATGAAAGCCTGTAAGCATTCGAGTACATAGAGTCTGCCCCAAAGAAAAGCACGACCACAAACAAGGCGACAAGAATCAGCTTTGTAATGCTTGACTTAACCTGAAAGTTTTTCTCCAGCATCCCAGCAAGGTATTTCCCGCCCAAGCCAAGTGCAACCCCGATCGCAATCGCGAAAGGAGGCACAATCATAAGCACAAACCTGATTCCCTTAAATGTAGCATACACAGTTGAAGCCATCCAGAGCGCAAGAAGCAGGGAAAATAATGCAGTATTGCTCTTTCCCCTTCCTTTGGCAAACAGTGCAAAGCCAATTCCAATCAGGGCTATTACAAAAAGGAACTGCCCTCCCAAGTTGTCCATTATCTGGCTGAAACTTGCCTCCTTCAGCTCAGCAACAGTTGTGTAAACATTCGGCCAGATTGATGCAGTTGCAACATCCTTAATCTGCACAAAGCCTATTGTTGCTCTGATGTTGTTTATCATATTGCCAAAGTTAAAGCCTCCTGACCTTAAGCTGTATGAGCTCATCAGAAAATAAGACACAAAAAAGACTCCCAGAATCAGCAAAGTAATCTTTGCTTCCTTCCTGAAGAACTGCTTTTTGCTGGAAATGTCAATCTTCAACCCGGATGCAAAAATCTCTGAGCAAAGGTAAATCAACCCGGACAGTATTGCAGAGAGAAAAACCAGGAATGCTACCCCTGTTACAGCCCCAGGGAAAAGCCCGCTCCAAGGAAGCATGCTCTTGTCAAAAAAGAAAACAGTAAAAAGCATTGCGAACAATAAAGTAGTGTTTGCTGCGATGAAGATGTAGCCTTTTCCTTTTTTGTTCTCTTTAAATATTGCAGTGTTGTAAAGGATTAAAGCCAGGCCAACATTTGCAGCAAGCGCACCCAGAAGCACAATCAGCGTAGGCCCAGGAGTCCATCCTGTCGAGTAAATCCAGAGGGTTGCAGCAGTAAGCACAGAAAATACTATCGTATTCCTAGTGCTTCTGCTCCTGAAAGCCTCAATAAGCATCCAGGCAGCAATCAGGGGAAACAGAACATTAAACGCGTCAGTATCTGCAAACCCTCCTATAGTCCTTGAGATAAAAAAAGGGTGTATAGCAACAACAGCCCCTGCAAAAAACCCTCCGATGTTTCCGGCAAGCCTTTTGCCTATGAAAAAAGCAGGAATCACGCAAAGCACAGAAAGCAAAACCGGGCTGAAAAAGAAAACCTGAAGAAGCGTTACATCAGACCCCAGAAACCTTAAAAGCCTGTAAGCATTAGCATTTATAAGCTCAAGCAGGTTTGTAAACCTTTTTTGGTAGGTAGGCTTTCTCTCAATAGGCGCCCCGCCTAACATAAGGTAGTCAACATTCCTGCCGTCATCAAGCACAGTGTCTCCGGGGTGACCCAGCTCAACTATATTCCTTGTCAGCCTGAAGTAATGGTAAGGGTCAATTGCAGTCAGGTAGGTTATATTGCCTTCATCTTCCTTAAGCCTTTCTTTCAGCTCAAGGGAATAAGCCTTAATCTCCCTGTCCAGCTCATCCTTGTTATTCTTGATAAACTGGTCAAGCTGCTCCTGGGCAAGGCTTCTCTTCTGCTGCTCAGGCAGGAGCGGGTATTGCGCATTAACCTGCTGGTAAATCTGGTTGCCTATGCTATTGTAAATGCTGTCCCTGGCCCAGTCATCAGTAATGGGCAAGTAAGCAGGCTGAGCCCTTAGGAAAACAGCCAGAAGCATCGGAATAAGAATCAGTACAACCGTCAAGAGAATCTTTATAGCCCTGCCTTTCTTATCTTCAATCACATCATCAATATCGTCAAATACCCGCATTTTGAGCCCCTCGTAGACACCCAGGTTTTGGGATGTTATTTAAAATTTTTGTTATTTTTCAGGAATCAGCCAGAGCTTAGGCATATTCAGCACCTTCCTAGCATTATAAGAGTTGCGTTTGGCAATCGCAACAAAATGACAAAAGTTGCGTTTGGCAATCGCAAGGTATTTAAATGTGGTTGTGTTTCCTATTTAAATGAAGGAGAGATTAGAGGAATTAAACCCTTGGTGGAATAGGGCATTCGAATATAAGGCGATACAAAGGCCAAAGTATTTGAATTCATTAAAAAAACAGCTGCTTAGAAAAGACGTTGCAATAATAACTGGAATACGGAGGGTTGGAAAGACTACATTGCTAAAGCAACTGATAGCTTACCTCCTTAATAAAGGAATTAATCCCAAGCATATTTTATTTGTTTCTTTAGACTTGCTTTTTTTTAAGCCCTTCACAATTCAGGATATTGTTCTAGAGTACAAAAAGATTCACAAAATTCCACATAGCCAGAAGGTATTTCTTTTTCTGGATGAAATAACATATAAAGACAATTTCAGCCAAGAGCTGAAAAATTTATATGACCTAGGAAACTATGCTGTTTTTGCAAGCTCTTCCTCTGCAAAAGTCTTAAAGGATAAAAAAGCTTTTCTTACTGGCAGAGCAAGGTACTTTGAAGTTAAGCCTTTGGATTTTGAAGAATTTGCCTTGTTTAAGGGCAAAGATGTATCTAAAACAGACCTGCCTATCTTAAAAAGCCTGTTTGAAGAGTATATGAAGCAAGGAGGACTGCCTGAGTATGTCCTTAGCCAGGATCCAGCTTACCTCTCAGAATTATTAGAGCTGATTATCTCAAAAGATGTTATCTCTGAGCATAACATTAAAAATAGGCAGCAGGTGTATGACCTTTTCAGGCTTCTTTGTGAAAGAGTAGGAAAGCAGGTTTCGTACAACAGGCTGTCTAAGATCTTAGGCATAGATAACGAAACCGTTTCCCGATATATATCTTATTTTCTGGACACTTTTCTGTTTAGCATGATAGAGGTAAAAGGCAAGCTGAACGAGAGAATCAAGTCAAAGAAAAAGCTTTACTGTGTAGATGTGGGCTTAAGGAATGTTGTAACAGGCTTTAGGGATATAGGCGCAATTTATGAGAATCTCGTTTATAATTCTATAAAGGGCAAAAAGCCTTTCTTTTTATTAAAAAATGGAGTGGAAATTGATTTCTGTTTTGGCAATACTCTTATTGAAGCAAAGTATGGCCAGGATTTAACGCCCGAGCAGAAAAAGCTGTTTTACAGCTCTGAATTTAAGCAGAAAATTGTGGCTAAAGGAGTAGGCTTTTTTCTGGATAATTCCTCTTTTTCTGAATAATTTGCTTAAGTCAATTAAGCTCTTCTTTTTCAGCAAAAACCCGGCGAAAAACATTTAAAGCACACTTTTATCTACTGCTTAATGAAATTTTTAAGCTACATAAAGTGCCTTAGGGTTATGCAGTTTTACAAGAATGCTACAATCTTTGCGCCCCTTTTCTTCTCTGAGAATATAACAAACATCCCCCTCTTTATAAGCGTATTCCTGGTTTTTCTTGCATTCTCTTTTGCTTCCAGCATTGTCTACATAGTTAATGACATAGCAGACAAAGAAAAAGACAGGCTTCACCCCATAAAGTCAAAAAGGCCGATAGCCTCAGGAAAAGTAAGCACCCTTGAGGCGCTTGCACTTGCCTGCCTGCTGGGAGTTGTTATGCTGTTCCTGCTGGCCCGGCTTCACTTATCAGCGTCAATAATAATATTTGCATATATAGGGCTGAACTTGCTTTATAGTTTCAGGCTGAAGCATATCCCAGTATTTGACGTGTTTCTCGTTGGGTTTCTCTTCGTGCTAAGAATACTCGCCGGAGGAATTCCTGTCAACATCAAGATTACCCCCTGGATTATCTTTGCCATTTTCTTCATCGCATTACTGCTCGCAGTAGGGAAAAGAAAGTCCGAGCTTGTGCACATAGAAAACAAAAGAAAAGTCCTGGATTCATACACAGAGGGCATTCTGGATGCAATGCTGATAGTTTCAGTAACAGCCTGCATAGTCTTTTATGCGCTTTACTGCATTCTTGGTGCGCATTCGGAGCTTGTTCTGTATTCTCTGTTTTTTGTAGTGCTTGCGTTGCTGAGGTACCTATACCTAAACCTAAAAAAACATGATGTTGAGTCAATAGAGCACCTTGTCCTCAGGGACAAGATTCTGTTCTTTTCGCTTTTTTTCTGGTTTTTATACATGCTTTTTGCCTTTTACCAGGACACAGGGCTTGTTTTTGTGTTCTCTTAAATGGCTTGTTTAAAAAGATTTAAAAGAGCCAGTTTATTCCATTCTGAATGAAAATGCAAAGCAAAGTTGCGGTACTAAGGACCTCGCCAGACACTATTCTTGAGGATTACGAAAAGCTCATGCATCTCTGTGCATACGAAAAAATCATAAAAAAGACAGCAGAGACCATTATAAAGCTAAACCTTTCATGGAGCCTGTATTACCCAGCCTGCTCAACCCAGCCCTGGCAGCTTGAAGGCCTTCTCAGGATACTTAAGAAAGATGGCTATGAAAAGATTGTGGGTGTAGAAAACCAGACCGTTGTCACACACCCCTGGAAAGGCGCCTATGACAACAAATGGCTCCCTATGCTAAAAAAGTACGGGGTTAATTACCAGCCCCTTACTGACGTCGAGTGGGTAACCCACAGGCCAAAGTCAAAAATGCTCGCAATGAAAGACCTTTTCGGAGAGATTCTGGTGCCTAAAATGTTCTACGGATCAAACGTGATTCATCTCCCAACTGTAAAAACCCACGGCCACACCACAACCACAGGCGCCATGAAAAACGCATTCGGCGGCTTAATCCCAAAGTACAGGCACCATGCACATAAAAAGATACACGAAGTACTTGTAGACCTTCTCTCAATACAAAAAGAAATCCACAACAGCATCTTTGCGGTTATGGACGGCACAGTATGCGGAGACGGCGCAGGCCCCAGGGTAATGGAGCCCTACATAGGAAACATAATCCTTGCAGGTGACGACCAGGTAGCAATTGATTCCGTTGCAGCAAAAATCATGGGCTTTGACCCAATGAGAATCAAGTACCTTAAGCTGGCAGATGATGCAGGCCTGGGAAACGCAGACCTTAACAAGATAAAAATCCTTGGAATGCCGGAAAGCGAGTTCAAAAGGCTAAACTTCGGCTTCCAGACAAAAAAGAGCCTGGTAATCAAGTGGGACCAAAGGATAAGGAAAGGCACATCTGATATTAAGTGGCTCCACAACCTTCTTTTTCATTCTCCTTTGTTTAAGATGTTTATATTCGCATCAGGCTTTTACCATGACTCCCTATGGTACCCAACCACAGGAAAAAAGAAGATAGCCCAGTTCAACAAAACCGAGTGGGGAAAGCTTTTTAAGCAGTATCCTTACGGCAAGTTCCCAAAGTATGAAGAAGTCAAGGAATGGGACCCTTACTGAGCAAAAATGGAAAAGATAGCAGTCTTTGATTTTGACGAGACAATTGTTAATACAGATTCTTTGTATGCTTTTCTGATATTTAACTATGGGCCATTTAAGTTTTTATCTGGTGTTGCACTTCTCTCTCCTGTTTTTATATCATACAAGCTTGGCTTTATCACAAACTCAAGGGCAAAGGAAATCCTGCTTAGCTTCTTCTTCAGGAATACAACCCTTGCTTATTTCAATGAAAATTGCAGAAAGTTCCATGCAAAGATGCAAAATCGCCTAAACAAAAAAGTGGTTGAAAAAATAGATTTCCATATTGAAAAGAAAAACGGGGTTATCATCGCATCTGCCTCAATAGAAAACTGGATAAAGCCCTTTGCAGACTCTTTAGGAATAAAAGAGATTGTATCCACAAAGCTTGAGTTTAAAGACAATAAGTTCACAGGCAGGCTTGACGGCAAAAACTGCTATGGAAAAGAAAAGCTCAGGCGGCTAAGGCAGCACCTTGGAGGCTTCCAGGGCAAGCATATGATACTCTACACCGACGGCAAGGGAGACAAGCCCCTGATGAAAGAATTCTCAGAGGTTTACCTTGTGCAAAGAAAAAACCTTATAAAGCTTCGCTAGACTCTTCTGCCTGAGCCAGGGTCGCATAGTCTGGTATTGCGCAGGCCTTGAGAGCCTGTCCCTTTGGGAGCGGGGGTTCGAATCCCTCCCCTGGCGAGTATTCCCAAACCAAAAAAAATAAAAGCAGCACTCTTCCACATAAAACATGGCAGGCAAGCATTTCGTTAGCTTAGGTGATTTCTATACAGATTCAGTCCTTCTGGCAAAAAAAATAAAGGCATCTGGCTTCAGGCCAGATTACCTGGTTGGGTTATGGAGAGGCGGCGCATTCCCGGGCTGCATCGTCCAGGAAGCCCTGGATTTCTGGGGCATACCCACAGACCACATTGCAATACGGACTTCAGGCTACAACCGTGAAGACAAACACAAGGCAAAAGTAGACATCTTCGGGCTGAGCTACATAACAAAAAGAGTAAAGAAAGATGATAAAATCCTTATCGTAGATGATGTGTTTGACACTGGCTTAAGTATCAAGGCGCTTATCGAAAAGCTAAAAGCAGATTCAGGAGAAAACTGCCCAAAGGAAATCAAGACAGCAATGCTTTACTACAAGCCTGAGAACAACGAGACAAGCATAACCCCTGATTACTACATCCACGAAACAGGAAAGTGGCTCGTATTCCCCCACGAGTTTAAAGGCTTAACAAAAGAAGAGATTGAGTCAGGCAAAGGTCAATCTGTCCTGAGAATGCTTTTCTGATTTTTTAGTAATCATTCTAACCTTGGCAGGGAGCACTTCCACACTGAATCTTTTTGTTGCCGGAAGAATCTCCCCATCAAGCTCAACCAGCCTCAAGGCATCAGAAGCCACGCTAACCTTCCTTACATCACCGTTATACATCACATTCCTGTCTTTGTAGAACTGCTTTTTTTTAATAACCTGCCAGAGCAGCTTTGCAAGCTCTCCTTTGCCAACCTCTTTCAGGGTTATAAAAGAAAACACCCCATCACAAACACTTCCTATAGGGTTAAACATAAGGCCGCCTCCTGAAGCCTTGGAGTTCATAACGAGCGTAATCAGATTTTTATCCGGCATATCCTTATCATTGCCGTTTATTTTTACTTCCTCAAGCCTAGAAGCATAGTTGCCTAGCCCGTTCATAAAGCTTGCAAGCCCGGCAGCAAGATACCTCAGCCTTCCAAAATGATAGTAATTCTGGGAGTTAAAAGCAATCTCAGCAGTATAGCCAAACCCAACGCTGTTAAGCACAATCCTCTCATATTCCGCTTTAAACAAGCCAACATCAACCTGCTTTGTATCCGGATAAATATAATCATCGATGCTTCTAAAAATTGCTTTCTTTGATTTAGTGCTAGGAACACTCATGCCTAATCCATACATTGAAAAGTCATTCCCAGAGCCAGCAGGAACCAGCCCAAAAATCTTTTTCTCAAGCCCTTCCTGAAACATCTGGTTGAGCACATTATGTGCAGTTCCATCCCCGCCAACTGAAAGAATAATGTCGGGGTCATAGCTTTTTATCTCTTTCATCTTTGATGCAAGGTCCTGCGTGCTAATTGTAGAGAAAACCCTTGCACCTGGAATATACTCTGTCATTAGCTCAACAATCTCCCTTTTCTTAGGGCTGCAAAGCTGGTTTTCAATTATAGCATATGACATCTCTGAAGTAACCATACAAAAAGAGTGACTTTTTTTAGTTTAAAAGCTTTTTCTTAATAAGCTTATTCTCTCAACCAAAAATTTAATAAACTCATGATTTAAAAATAAGGTTGTGAAATCCAAGAAAGCATACGGATGGCCTGAAATACTGCTTATGGTAGTGCTTCTTGCTCTTGCCTTATGGATAATCACTTCAATTATAAGAGGGTTCTCCGGCTAAAATGGTAAAGTCAACACTAAGGGACATGATACTTGCTTTAATTATATTTATGCTTCTCCTGATGATGTTCAACTACCAGAGGGTTATGAGCTACTTCATGACAGATGAGCAATTGTGCCGGGTAACAGCCATAGGCGCAGACAAGGTTAGGCTTGCAGGGAAAAACCTAATGATAGCAGACTGCAAGTCAAGGCTTGTTCAGGTCTTCCCTGACAAGGTGCTTATTGACGGCAGACCGGGCAGGGTTTACCTTGAAGGCAAGTCAGTGTACAACTACCACAGGGAATTTGAAGATCACAAAGAGGAAATAATAAGTGACATATTATCTCAGGAATTATTTAGGTGTTTTGACATGCTTGAGGGCGGGACCATTAACCCTTTTGCAAACAGGCCGTTTGATACAGACCACGCAGGCATTCTCTGCTCAAGGATTTCGTTCAGCCCCGAGATAGAAGAAGAAATACGCCTGTTTGAATATATGGAAGAAACAAAACTGCCGCTAAGGCAAGAGACTTATGCCGAAATCCTTCTGGGAGCAGTTGAGGTAGGGGAGACCTCAAAGCCTATTTTTAGTTTCAGCAGCATTAAATTCAATAAAATTAATGATAGAGATATAGATTTAGAAAGCGGTTTCTCTTATCGTGATTATGAGACCGGCAGAACAATAACTACACAACAGGTTTCACCAATAATCCCTTTTGTAGTTATGGATGAAGACTGTGAGGAAAATAAGGTCGGGGAGACAATAACTTCTAAAGAACACTTGAATATTTTAACTAATGATGATTATTATGTTATGATGACCTTTATAAGCCCAAAATACAGGGCTCCCATCTTCAGGTGGGTCTATGCAATTTTTGAGGGCAGGTCTGCTTTCTTAAAGCAGGCAAAAGACTATTATATCTACGGATACCTGACTCTTATTCCTGTTGAATCTGCTGCTAACCTGGAAGGCCTGCTTAACTAAAATGAAAAAAAATAAAGCACTCACAAGGGGAGCATTGCTTTGGCTTATACTCTCAATGGTCTGTATTATTGTGCTTATGGTTTTTGTATGGAGGATTATGAACGAAGGCTCTGCAGCAGCCCGTGACTCAGCCTGCCTTATCTCAGTCAGCCAGGCTGCGGACTGGGGCGACATTAGCAGGCTCAACTGCCCGCCCTCAAACATAACAATAAAAAGCCATGATGAGAATAAGATCCTTAGCGAGATTGCGGACAGCCTGGAAACATGCTGGCTTAAAATGGGGCAGGGGAAGAAGTTTCTTGTTTCATCAGCCAACAAGGATAACCCTTACCATTTTTGCATAATCTGCACAGTTATGCATTATGAAGCTGGGGAAAGCTTTTTGCTCACAAAAGATAAGCTTTTTGATAACCTTGGGGAAAAAAGGTACTGGTGGGGAGAAAGCTATTTAAATGCAATAGGCGAAGAGCATATAGCTTTAACAGAAATGAGCTTCACTAAAGGCAATAAATACTTCATTTACTATGCCTTCAGGGAGCCATCAGAAGGCGAGCTGAGCGATTTTTTTGACTCCAGAACCCCTGATGAAGATAATGAAAGGGTTATTGAAGAGACCATTTACTTCAGGCTTGAGCTCGGAGTGCTCGGCTCCGAAGATGAAATAGGCTGCTCATTTGAGCTTGCTGAGCAGACGCTGAGGTAGGAAAATGAACAGGAAAGGAATGGCGTGGTCAGAAGTGGCGAAGTGGATTTTGTTTCTTGTGTTTCTTGTAATCTTGATAGTAATCATATTCAGCCTTGCAAGAGGCGGAGACAGCTTTTTTGACAGAATCTCAGACATATTGAGGTTTAGGGGTGCATAAGATGGCTATAGGAATGCTGGCAAGGGTAATAATTATACTAGTCTTGGTTCTGATTCTTATAGTTGCAATTGGCCCAAGGCTCTTTGATACAGTTAGGCCTGTTTTTGAGCGGCTTGGGATTGACATAATCCCAAAAGAAAGAGACCAGCCAATAGGGACAGTATCTGACCTTGCACTTGATGTAGCAAATAGGTTTGATGAGCGGGTTCGCGGTAGTTCAGGAACAGTTAATGAAATAAATCTTGGTAGAGAAAACAGAATTCCAACAGGCTATTCAGTGGTTTATGGAATTGTTAAAGATGGAGAGGATGTTAAGCCGGTCAGGGTTGTATTGGCTACATCAACAGCACCACGGCTTGGAAAGGCTGGTTTATCTGAGGTTGGGCTTGAAAGAGACACCATCGGAATTAAAAAGAGCTCAGATTCAGTTATTGATTTCACATACATAGATTCTTTTTACTGGAAGATGAAAAACTCGTATGAGCCAGAAGATTCTGGAAAAACCATTCCGCTAAATATAATAGCTTATTGGCTAAGTGATAAAGAGAAAAAAGTGCTTTTTGCAGATTCTTATGAAAAAGAAAAGCTCAAGATACTGACGCCTTTGGCAGATTATATAGGAAAAGCTCTTACTGATGAAGAAATCTTTATAACTTTTATTTTATTACCTGAACACTCATCCATAATATTTTCAGATAAATATAACAAAAAATTGCCAAATGAGGGCTCAATTGATCGAAATCAATACTCGTGCATCTCAGGTTCTTGTGATTGCTATTTTAAAATGGATGGTTTTGTTCTCTTCTATGATAGAAAGCCTGAATTCTGCAGTAATCCCTGTGGTGTTTACTCCGATGACAATTATGAATGCTCTGACTGGTTCATTAATATAAAAATAAATGATGAACCTCTTGCAGACTCTTTAGGA
>DSBS01000027.1 GCA_011045925.1 Candidatus Woesearchaeota archaeon
AAAATAAAAAAGTTATTATATATGCTTTTTTCCACAAGAAATAAAGGGGTGGCACTGTTATGCCGTTTGGAAAATTTTAAAAATAACCCCGGAATTCATATTTTTATGGAAAAGCCCCTTAAAATTTTTTTTCAGAAATTTCTTCAGAAAGACACGGTTTTCTTGAGTAAAAGCGTTCTTAATATTGGCTTTACGCCTTCAAACATCCTCCACAGAGACAAGCAGGTGCAGGAAATAGCGCATATTCTTGTTCCTGCATTAAAGATGGAAAAACCGTCAAACCTTTTTGTTTATGGAAAAAGCGGCACAGGAAAAACAGTTACAGTGCAAAAGGTTCTGACTGACCTTGTAGAAGTCGCAAAAGAACAATCTGTGCCCCTGAGGTTCTTATATGTAAACTGCAAGCTTGGTCGTGCAGACACAGAATACCGGCTTATTGCGTACTTCTGCAGGGAGCTTGGTCTGGAGGTTCCCGGGACAGGGCTGCCGACAGACGAGGTTTATAATATGTTTTACAAGGTTGTTGAAGAGAAGAAGCAGATGCTCATTCTTGTTCTTGATGAAATAGACCAGCTGGTTTTTAAGATGGGGGACGATGTTTTATATACTCTTACCCGGGTGAATTCTTTTCTTAAAAATTCAACAATTTCGATAATAGGGATCTCGAACCACGTCCGGCTTTTGGATGAGATTGATTCAAGAATCAAGTCTTCTCTTGGCGAGGAAAACATAGTTTTTTCGCCTTATGATGCCAACCAGATTAAGGATATTCTTCTTGACAGGGCTAAGCTTGCCTTTAAGCCTTCAGCGATAGAAAACGGGGTCATTGAAAAGTGTGCGGCAATTGCAGGCAGAGAGCATGGAGACGCCAGAAGAGCCATAGACTTGTTAAGAATATCTGGCGAGCTTGCTGACAGGGAGGGGGTAGAAAGGCTTACTCTTAAGCATCTTGATGCAGCGCAGGAGAAACTGGAAAAAGATCGGGTTCTCGACCTGGTTTCATCTCAGCCAAAGCAGCACCAGTGCGTGCTTTACTCTTTGATTCTTCTTGATGAAAAAATCCGCGACTACGAAAAAGACGGCCTTAATACTGGGCAGGTGTACGACAACTATGTTTCTTTATGCAGAAATATTAATCTCAGGCCGCTCACTCAAAGAAGAATCTCAGACATTCTTTCAGAATTTGACAACCTGGGCCTGATAAAGTCCTTTGTACGCTCTAAGGGAAGGTTTGGGAGAAGCAGGGAAATCCGGCTTGCATTTGACAATTCTTTAGTGATTAAAACGCAGGCAATTTTAAAAGACTCGCTTGAGGCATAGCTTTTTTCTGTCATTTTGCAAAAATATTTAATAGGCTGCTCTCTCCAGATTTTTATGGCACCAGATTCTCTTTTTAAGAACAGCAATATAAAACAAGTAATAGAAAAATTTTACAAGAAAGGCTTTTTTCTTTCTCCAGAGGTTGTTGATTCTCTTTCAAGCTCAGAAGTTAACCTGGACACAGCCTATTTGTCTTTAGATGAAAAAACCGAAGCTGTAGTTTTGAATAACCTTGTGCTAAAAAACATAGAAAAAAACACACTATGCTCATTAAATTGGGCAGATTTTGACCAGGCTGTTGTTGAAAAAGAGATTAAAGGCTTTTCAAAGCTTTATGACAGCTTTGTTTCTCTGTTTTTTGATGAGCCGGGCAAACAAAGCGAAGAGCAAGATGCTGCTGAAATCAGCCAGGCGCCGAAACAGGCACCTGCTGAAGCCCAAAATAAGAGCCAAACCGATGCCCGGGTCGAAGCTCTATCAGAAAAGTCCGAAAACGTTGTTTTTGGTGAAGAAAGCAGAATGCAGGCTAAAGCAGCCGAAAGCACCAATGCAGAATGTTCAGACTTGCCGGAAGTTGAGCTTCTTTTCGATTATAATGATTTTGAGGTAAAAAGAAGCGTTGAAAACTTTGTAGATTATTATAATTACAGGTTTCAATACCTTTCGGGGCTTGTGGTAAACAGGTCGGAGATGGGCTCCCCAGTTTCAATTGCCCGGCTAAAAGATGCCGGGGAGTGTTCTGTGATTGGGCTGGTTTATGAGATGTCCAAGAAAAACAACATAATCCTGAAAGTTGAGGACAAGTCAGGCATGGTGCGTGTTTTTATAAGCAAAGAAAACCCCGAGCTTTTTTCTAAAGCCGAAAACCTGGTTTTAGACCAGGCTGTTGGCATAAATGGCACCTATAAGAACGGCGCAATCTATGCAAAGTCCATAATAGAGCCGGGAATTCCTCAAGCCGCCCCTATTAAAAAGTGCAACGAAGACATTAATGTTGCATTTATAGGGGATTTGCATGTGGGCTCAAATCTCTTTCTTGAAAAAGAGTTTATGGCTTTTGTTTCATGGATTAACTGCAGTTACGGCTCAGATAAGCACAAAGCCCTTGCAGAGAAAACCAGGTATCTTTTTGTTGTCGGAGACCTTATAGACGGCGTAGGGATATACCCGGGACAGGAAAGCGAGCTTTCAATAAAAAGCGTTTATAAGCAGTACGAAAAAGTGGCCGAACTGTTGTCAAAAATAAGGAAAGACATAAGAATAATAATTATCCCGGGAAATCACGACGCTTTAAGGCTTGCTGAGCCGCAGCCAAGGCTTTATAAGGAATTTGCGGGCCAGCTGTACGCGCTTGAAAATGTTGTTATGTTGACTAACCCAGGGTATGTTAAGATTCACAAATCCAAAGAATTTGAAGGGCTTAAGGTGCTCCTTTATCATGGCTTTGGCTTTGATTATTATTTTTCGTCTGTTGAGTCAATCAGGAAAAACGGGGGTTATCACCGGCCAGACCTTTTAATGAAGATGCTTCTCGAGAAAAGGCACCTGATTCCCTCGCATGGATGCACTCCTTTTATTCCGGACCCAAACGAGGATCCTATGCTTATTAAGGAAATTCCGGATGTTTTTGTTACCGGGCACATACATTATACCTGTGTTTCTAATATAGGCAACACTGTTCTGCTTTCTGCAAGCGCATGGCAGGACAAGACAAGCTTTCAGGAAAAGCTTGGGCACGACCCAGAGCCTTGCAGGGTTCCTGTGCTTAACCTGAAAACCAGGAAAATAAATGTATTGAGGTTTGGCTGAATGGATAGCATCTTTAGGAGGACGGACAAGTATTTCTCAAAAATCCTTGATGACACTAATGCATTATATGCCCTGGCCTCAAAGGCAAGAAAAAAGGGCATTGACGCGGAAAGAAAGGTTGAAATTAAGATTGCAAGGAACATGGCAGAAAGGGTTTTCGGATTGATTGCAGATGTCGCGCCCCACCTTGAGGAAGAAAAGCTGATTAAAAGAATCAAGGAGCTGGAAGAGCAGTACGAGCCTCTTGACTGGAGAGTGGCGCTTTTAATATCGGAAGAAATTGCCAAGGAAAAATTCGGAAAGTTTAATGATGTCAGAGAGGCAATGGAGGTTGCAATCAGAACAGGGTTTGCTTATCATACTGTTGGAATTGTTGCTGCGCCGCTTGAGGGTTTTACAGAGCTTTGCATTAAGAAAAGAAACGATGGCAAAGATTACCTAAGCCTTAAGTTTTCTGGCCCTATTAGGGGCGCAGGCGGGACTGCAGCAGCCTTCTGCGTTATGCTTGCTGACTTTATCCGCATCAAAATGGGCTATTCAGCATATGACCCAAGCGAGAAGGAATGCAGGAGGTACATAACTGAGTTGATTGATTATAATGACCGGGTAACCCCGCTACAGTATGCTCCATCAGAGCAAGAAGTAATGTTTCTGGTTAAGCACATTCCGGTTGAAATATCCGGCGAGCCAACAGAGCTTTTAGAGGTAAGCAACTATAAAGACCTTGCCAGGATAGAAACAAACAGAATCCGGGGGGGCATGGCCTTGGTTCTTTCAATGACCGCGCTTAAGGCTCCCAAGCTTTGGAAAAGGCTTTCTAAGTGGGGTGCAGGGTTTGGCTTGGATTGGGGGTGGCTTGATAAGTTTCTTAAGATTCAGGAAACCGCCAAATCAGGCAAAAAGTACCAGGACAAACAAGAAGAATCCGCTGAAAAAAAACTGAAGCCAAACTTTTCTTTTATTTCTGAGCTTGTTGCCGGAAGGCCTGTTTTTTCTTACCCTCTTACAAGCGGCGGGTTTAGAATGAGGTACGGCCGGGCAAGAAACACTGGCTACTCTGCAGCAGCAGTCCATCCCGCAACAATGGCGGTTGTTGATGATTTTATTGCAATAGGCACTCAGCTAAAGGTTGAAATGCCGGGAAAGGCTGCTTCGGTTGTTTCCTGCGATTCTATTGAGCCGCCTGTTGTGCTTCTTGAAAGCGGCGAGGTTAAGGTTTTATCTGGATACGAACAGGCAAAAAAGTTAAGAAAGGAAATTAAGGAAATACTTTTTTTAGGGGACATTCTTTTTAATTATGGGGATTATAGCGAGAATAATCATGTTTTGGCTCCGCCCGGGTACTGCCCGGAATGGTGGTTTATGCAGGCAGAAAAAAAAGCAAAAGAGGCAGGAAAGCTTCCTTCAGAGGTTTTTGCTTCAATATTTTCTAAAGAAACGATGTTAAACTATGATGTTAAGTGCCTTTTTTCACCATTGTTTGATGAGGCTGCGCTTTCCAGCAGAAAGCTTGGCATCCCGCTGCACCCCAACCATATTTTCTTTTGGAACCAGATTACGCCTTCTCAGCTGATTGACCTTTACAACGCACTTTACAACTACGGAACTCTTAGGCTGGATAAGAAAAAGGCAAAGCTGGTAATTAAGTATGATAAAAACACAGAGGTTTTCAAAAGGTCGCTTGAATTAATAGGAATACCGCACGAATTGGTTTCAGGTGAAAATATAGTTGTTACTGAGCCTTTTTCCAGGCAGCTTATTGCCAACCTGGGCATTGACTCTCAGGATTTTAACGGCAGCATTTCAAGAATCCTGCAGCAGATTAACGATATTTCAATAACTGAGCTAAAGTCGGCAGTTGACCTAATTAATGTTTTTTCAGAGTTTACAATTATGGACAAGTGCGGAACTTTTATAGGGGCAAGAATGGGTCGGCCGGAAAAGGGCAAAATGAGGCAGATGAAAGGAAGCCCGCATATGCTTTTTCCTGTGGCTCAGCAGGGCGACCGGCTGAGGTCTTTTAATGTTGCGCTTGAAAAAGGCTTTGTGCTTTCTGACTTTGGGCATTTTGTGTGCACGGAATGCAGCAATGTTTCTGTTTTTTCGATTTGTGAAAAGTGCGGCTCTTTATGCGACCAGCACTACTTCTGCAATTCATGCAAGCAATGGATGAAAGAAAAGGAATGCCCGATTCATAACCAGGAAAACCAGTTGTTTGAAAGGAAAAGGATAAACCTGAAGCAATTGTATGAAGATGTAAAGAAGCAGTTTAAAATCAGGCACCTGCCGGATTTGATAAAAGGCGTAAGAGGGACAACCAATAAAGACCATGTTCCAGAGCACTTTATTAAGGGAATTTTGCGCTCGAAACATGATGTTTATGTAAATAAAGACGGAACTATCCGCTTTGATATGACTGAGCTGCCTCTTACACACTTTAAGCCAAAGGAAATTCATACGTCGCTTGAAAGCCTAAGGGGCCTCGGCTATGATTCTGATATTTATGGCAACGACCTTTGTGACGAAGACCAAATTATTGAAATATTCCCTCAGGATATAATCCTTCCGATTATTCCAGACTGCTTTGGCCAGGGCGCAGACTCTGTTTTTATTAAAGTAGCCAGCTTTATTGATGAGCTGCTTGAAAAGGCATATGGATTAGACCCTTTTTACAAAGCAGAAACCAGGGACGACCTTGTTGGGCATCTTGTTGTTGGGCTTGCGCCGCACATCTCTGCCGGTACTGTTGGAAGAATTATTGGCTTTTCAAACACCCAGGGGATGATATGCTCTCCTTTTTTTCATGCGGCTTTAAGGAGGGATTGTGATGGAGACGAAGGGTGCGTGATGCTTCTTCTGGATGCTTTTCTTAATTTTTCAAAAAGGTTTCTTCCAGACAGAAGGGGGTCAAGGACGATGGATTCTCCCCTGGTATTAACAACAAGGATTAATCCCAGCGAGGTAGACGACATGGTATTGGGTATAGATATAGTGGCCGATTATCCCCTTGAATTTTATGAATCAGCCATGTTGCTTAAAATGCCTTATGAGGTAGAAATAGAGCAGATTAAGAACAGGCTTGGCACACCCAGGGACTTAGACGGCTTTTTTTACACCCATCCTGTTTCAGACATAAACCAGGGAAACTTTATTTCTTCATACAAAACCCTTCCAACAATGGCAGAAAAGCTTGACAGGCAGATGCAGCTTGCAGTTAAGCTTCGCTCTGTAAGAGAAGAGGATGTTGCAAGGCTGGTAATAGAAAAGCATTTCCTAAAAGACTTGAAGGGAAACCTCAGGAAATTCTCCATCCAGAAATTTAGGTGTGTTTCATGCAACGAGAGCTTCAGGCGGCCTCCCCTTTCCGGAAAATGCACTGCCTGCGGCGGAAGAATAATTTTTACAATCTCGGAAGGCTCTGTGCTGAAGTATCTGGCGCCGACTTTGGCTCTTGCCGAAAAGTATGGAGTCTCTGACTACCTTAAGGAAACGCTAAGGCTGCTTGAGCTTAGGGCAGAGTCCCTTTTTGGAAAGGAAAAAGAAAAGCAGGAAGGGCTTGGAAAGTTTTTTGCTTAAATTATTTTGTTTTTAAGAAAATAAAAACAAACACCAGAAGCGTTTTCAAAGCTCTCTTACCGGCCGCCTTGCCCCGCAGGCATGACAAACTAAAAAAGAAAGACCCTTGTCCTTAATGATTTCACTGTCAGGCCTTTTGCACTCATGGCACATTACAAATTTTTCAATATACTCGTCAAGCTTCTCGTCTATTCTTTGGCTGTATATCCTTGTTCCTAAGTAAAGCAGGCTGTTTTTGATTTCTCCAGGCGTTGCCAGCTCTCTTTGCAGGAACTTTAGAAGGTGCTCAGGCTTTCTTCCAAGAGAGCTGCAGACCTGGCTGAAGTTGCTGATTACTGTTTTATTTCCTTCAATGCGGCTTAAAAACCTTTTTGGCTCAAACCTGGAGTGTTCTTTAAGCTTGCTTGGCACTTTTGCAAAAGCCCTTCCTAATGCTTCCTTGTATTCCATTTTTAACCTCTTAAAACCTTTTCAGCAGCGTATTTTACATGCTCTCTCTGGATGGTTTTTTTCTTTGAGTTTATTGAGAGCGATTTAGCAAGCTCTATAATTTTTTCACAGTTTTTATCTAAATCTTCTCTTAGCTTGATTAAGGCCAGCTCGCTGACCCTTTCTGCATGGTTTTTCCTGAATTCTTTCTGAATCCCAAAGACTGGCGCAACCTTCATGCAGTGGTATTAAAAAGCACATTATTTAAATATTTCTAAAGAAAGCACTGGATTATGATTAACAGGAAGAGGAAAGGGACAAATGCGGAAAGAGAGCTTGTTCATCTTTTCTGGTCTAAAGGCTGGCCGTGCGTTAGGGTTGCCGGCTCTGGCTCAATAAGGTATCCTGTTCCTGACATATTAGTAAGCAACGGCCTAAAGCCTGTTGCAATAGAGATAAAGATTGTCGGCTCAGGGTACAAATATTTCTCGAGAAAAGAGATTGATGACTTAATCTTGTTTTCATCAAAGTTTGGCGCTATGCCTTTTGTGGCAGTTAAGTTTTCAGGCTCACCCTGGCTTTTTGTTTCTGTTGAAAACCTGGTTGAGACTCCGCATGGGTTTTCTGTAAGGGTTTCTGAAGGCGAAGTAAAAGGCATGTTTTTTGAGGATTTTATAGATTTGGTGGATTCGCTTTCCTGATTAAGCTTAAGAGACTGGGAAGTAGTGAATAAAAATAAAAAAAGACCGAAGATTTAGTCTTTCTATGGATAAAATTTCTGAATGGGTCCAGGCAAAGCTAAAGCAGGGGTTTTCTGAGCAAGAGATTAGAAAAGCGCTGGTTGATGAAGGGCTGGATCCTGGCTCTGTGGGCCTGGCTTTAGGCAGAAAGCCAGTAAAGCCAAAGCCAAAAAAAAGCAAAGCCTTGTTAATCGCAGTGTGTCTGTTTTGCATTGGCCTGCTCTCTTTTTTTGCGTTCGTTTTTTTTATTCACGGAAGCCCCAATATACAAAGGACCCCGAGGTATAACGGCTCAATTTATTTTAGGGATGAAAGCCTGGGCTTTGTTTTTTCTCAATCAGCTTATTCTCTTAGTTTTCTGAGCAACAAGTCAAATGATCTTGTGGTTTCTAAGGTTTTTATGATGGACATGAATTATACACACGCTATCTTCCTGACAGAGGAACAGCTAAAAAAGTCTTATTCTTCCCTTAAATTGCTGGACTCTGGTGAAATGCCGTATTTTGGCAGGGATTCAAAAATCCTTATTTACTTGATTCAGGAAGGAAAAGCCAAAAGGGTAATCAGGAATGCGTTTTTTGATTATGGGGAATATACGCTTTTTGCGTCTCTCAGGTGCAACCAGGCTGATGATGAGCTGTGCATAGGGATTTTCTCAAGAATTCTTGAATCTGTTTATGCAGAGTGAAGGGTTTCATCAACCCTGTAATTTCTTCCATTGAAAGCAATGTATTCTGCTTCTTTTCCTAGCTTTTTTCCTGTTTTGTCGATTAATTCTTCTGGCTGGAAGTCTTTCCCAAGAATCTTAATGCTTGGCTTTGCTTGCAAAACAGCTGCTTTTTTGATTTCTGCCGCATCTTGTTTTTTAGGCCAGCCAGAAAAGGTTTTTCCTTGTTTCAGGTTTAGCAGCTTTATTTTTTTCCCAATGCTTACGACCTGTACTGGCTTTCCCCAAAATATAAAAGCCTCTCCTTTCTTAACTTCAGGAGCCTTGTAAACCACGCTTATTCTATGAACCTTTTTGCTTGTTTGCCTGTCCCATGAAAAAAGCTTTTCGCTTCTTTCCAGAGAACCTCCAAAGGCGTTATGTAATTTTTCAGCAACCTGGTTAATTTTTCGGCTGTCGCCAAGCTTGTAATCTATTCCTGACTCAACCTCTTTTTTAGAGCAGACCAAAACCCCTGACTTTGAAACCAGCGACTGGGCAAAGCCCTTAATCTCATCTGAGGCGTTTCTTATCTGCAGGGTGCCTTCATAGTATTTCCCTGCTTTTCTGGAGCATTCTTTGCAAAGGTGCTTCTGAACCTTAAACTCAATCTCAAATTCCTGCTGAATTTTTTGTCCTTCAAGCTCTGCAGTTACGATAGCCAGCGCTTTCAGCTGGCTCTTTTCCTCCTGAATGCTTGTTTCTGTTTTAACGATTGAATATTCTGGCGATGGCTTAATGCACTTTTGAACAGTGCTGTTAAGATCTTGTTTGCTTTTTATTTTTGTTTCTCCCTTAAAAAAGCTGCTGCACCTTGTGCATTTGTTTAACCCAGGGTCTTTAAGGCTTTTTACAAGCGGTTTTCTTTCAGAATAGCAGCTTATGCACAGGTTATCCTTTTCTGCTTTTTTCATACCGCATTTTATGCATTTCATTTTGCTAAAACCCTACAGGCCCAGAAAACGCCTAAGCAGCAGGATTGCTGTCCCGGCAGCCAGGGGAACAAGGATGTTGTCATCAACATTGCTTTTGTTTATCTCAAACTCAAAAAACTCTGCGGCTGTTCCTCCAGCCGCAGCAAAAAGCGCATACAGGGGATTAATAAAAATCCTTGCAGCAAGAAAGCCTATGCACATTCCAAAAACCGAGGCAACTATAAATTTCTTTTCCCTGTTTTTTTTCTCATTATAATATATCCCGATTATTGGAGTGACTGCATCTGAAAAGGTTAATACAGCGATCGATGCCAAAGCAATGTCCCTTTCAAAAAGCTGGATTGCAAGCAGTGCGCCAAAAACAAAAAAAATGGTTCCCTTGCCTGGAAACCTGGTTCTGAACTCAGGCCTTTCAAATAGGTCAAGCATCTTTGATACAATAGGGAGCTTTCTTTCCTTTTCAATTATTGATGTGATTACGCCGCACAGGATAATCCCAAAAAGCATTAAGGAGTCAAGGATTTCGTAGTGAAACCCAAGAAGTATTGAAGAGCCCAGCACGAGATGGAGCAGTTTTCTTCTTATCTCAAATTTCAGCCTGTTCATTTTTCAACCCAGATTTTTTCGCATTTTTCTTTTATTCTTTTTTCACTTATTGCAGCCATTGCCAGCTTTTCTGCATCAGTGTGCTCTCTTTTTACTTTTGCATAGTATTTTCCTCCTTTGATAAAGAAAGAAGGGTGCTTTTTCTTGAATTTTTCAATATCCCTTGAAAATTTTTTTTTATCAGGCGGCCCGGCGGTTATTTTTGTTTTCTCTATTTTTTTTGATTTAAGCTCAATAAACATTATTGCCGGGTCAATTTTGTTCCATTCAAAGCCTGAGTCTTTAACAATAAAGCCATGAGCGGCCATCTGCGAAAGAACATACTGGTAAACCTTAAAGGCCTTAGTGCCTGCAACATCCGGGCTTTTCTTTTCGAACGGCAGCGCTTTAATGATGACTGTGTTTTCCCTTTTTCTTCCGGAAAGTATTTTTTTTTCATTTAGCCAGGATACGTTGAAAAAGCTTTTTTCTGGTTTTTCTAAGAACTCTTTGCACCTTAACTTAAATCTTTCAATCTTTTCTGTGCTGAGTGCGGCAGCTGCATTTCTTTCCCTGCATATAGGGTCAACCACTACAAACTGGTTTCTTACTTTTTCTTTGTTCATGTAAAACAAGGGGTCTTTTCTTTTGTAGTGCTTTTCAATGTCGATTATAAGCGGCAGCGTCCATTTGCTTGCCTCCTCAACCAGCTTTTCAAAGCTTTTGTAGTGCGCAAGAAGCAGGTCAACCACATGGCCGGAAAAGCCGTTAATATATGACTCAGCACCATAGACTTTTTGCGCTTTCATAAAGAGCTTTGCGACCCTTATCTCATCCTTTACATCTGGAAACTGCGACAGCCAGTCAACGTGAAAAGGCGAGGCATCTGTGGTGTTTTTTGCCTCTTCTGGCTTGCTTATCCTGATTACCGGCACTACCTCAAAAACAAGGCTTGCTTCCCTGAAATAGAAGTAATCCCTTGATCCCTTTACCCTTATTGGGGAAAACCCTTTTAAGATTTTTGAAAGCATTTCAGGAAGAAGCCCTTCATCGTATTTTTTAGAGAACCTTACAAAAATATCGCAGTCGTGGTCGTTTTTAAGGTGGGTGTTTTTTGCATAAGAGCCTCCTACAACAGCATCTGCATCAATTCCTAGGTTTTTTATATTGCAGTTGATTTTGCTTAGGCTTTCTTTTACTCGCTTTGGCTCTTTTTCAGGCTTAATCTCTGAAAGCACCTGCTTTTTTATTTCCCTGATTTTTTTCCGTGTTTCTTGCTTCACAGCTTTAGGTTTGTTGCGGCTCTTTTTAAAGGTTTTTACAAGGATAAGCAAAGAGAAAGCTTTTTATATCTTTTTGGAGTTTCTAGAGTATTTGAGGGCCCGTAGTCTAGCGGCTATGACGTCTCTTTGACGTGGAGGAGGTCCCCAGTTCGAATCTGGGCGGGCCCATCTTTCCAGTCTTAAAAGAGGTTTCTAATGAAAAAGGAAATTTCGCAGGAGAGGGTATTGGGGTTATTAAAAGATGTCTATGACCCGGAAATAAATGTTAACATTGTTGACCTGGGCCTTGTTTATAATGTTGAAATTATTAAAAAAGAGAAAAAGGTAAAGGTTTCGATGGGCCTTACAACGCCTTTCTGCCCTATGGCTCCGATGATTCGGGCAATGGTGAGAGACAAGATCGAGGAAGAGTTTCAGGATTATTCTGCTGAAGTTGACTATGATTTTAAGGTTCAGTGGACTCCTGAAAGGATGTCTCCGGATGTAAGGAATGAGCTTGGGCTTTAAAACCTCACTTTCATTAAGTCATAAGCTGAAAAGGTGTTCGGGAAGATCTCCTTTGCTTCTTCTTCCAGCTCAGAAACGCTTTCATACCTTTGCGAGAAGTGAAACAGGATTAGTTTTTTTGACCTGCTTTCAAGAGCAATCCTGGCAGCGTCCATTGATGTGAGGTGAAGCCTTTCTTCGGCCTTTTCCTTAAGCGCGCTTCCAAAGGTGGCTTCACAAATAAGGATATCGCTGCCTTCAGCAAGCTCTATTGCCTCATTGCACAGCGCGGTGTCTGTAATATATGTGAGTTTCCTGCCTTTTTTTATCGTGCAGATGTCTTTTTGTGAAACTATTTTTGTACCGACTTTTACATCCTTTCCTGCGATGACTTCCTTAAGGTAAGGCCCTTCGCTAAGGCCGAGCGCTTTTAGCTTTTCAGTGTTAATCCTGACTTTGTCTTTTTCAGTAAAGCTGTATCC
This sequence comes from Candidatus Woesearchaeota archaeon, assembly GCA_011045925.1. Taxonomy (GTDB): domain Archaea; phylum Nanobdellota; class Nanobdellia; order Woesearchaeales; family JASKKU01; genus DSBS01. The sequence continues at coordinate 12,352 of DSBS01000027.1, forward strand.
AAAGCACTTAACGCTATGCCTTAATTCTTTTGCATGGACCACATAATCCCTAGTCTCAAGGACTTTCTCGTTTTTTATGTCCCTGGCAGTTATTTCAAAAGTGTTCTCAAACGGAAAGACATCCAGAAGCTGCCTGAGCTTCTTTTCTGTCCCTTCAGGGCCGAAAACCGAAAGGTTTCCGGAATACTCGCCTGCCGCCAGGGTCTGGATTAGCCCGGGAAGCCCAATTACATGGTCGCCGTGCCAGTGAGAAATATATATGTTTTTTATTTTTGCAGGGCCCACTTTAGCGTGCTTCATCTGCTTCTGGGTGCCCTCGCCGCAGTCAAACATATGTATCTCTCCACCGTGCCTAAGCAGCACCGAAGGCTGGTTTCTATCCTTTGTAGGCGCCATTGATGAGGTTCCCAGGAAAATTATTTCGTTCATGTTGTAAAGGCCAACTTTGTTTTTTATAAATTTATTCTTTGCAAAAGCTTTAAAAACAAGAAGGGTTACTCGGGTTTTGCCGGGGGTGTGGTGTAAGCAGGCAGCACAGCTGGCTCCAGATTTCGCTGGAGCGTTGAGCTTTTTGCAATGAAAGAAGATACCAGCTGATCAGGGTTCAAATCCCTGCATCCCCACCATTTTTTTTAGCAGTTGAAGCAGTCTTCGTCCTCAACATGCTTGCTTGTTGGCGTGTCCTGGTCAATAAATTCCTGGGCTTCGCTCATTGAGGTTTCTAATGTAATGTCAACACACCACTCGTTCCTTAGGTACTGGCTGCCTGTGCTTGTAAGCTTTGATGTTTCGCCAAGGAAGCTCATGCAAAACTGCGTTACATCCCTTTCGGTGTAGGTTGCGTCAGAGTAGTACAATGGCTGGGCAATTTCAACAAACTCGTCGCCTTTGCCGTTTCCGCTGATGTCAAGGTAATACTTTTTTCCGCCGTCTTTGATGTAAACAGAGATTTTTGCCCTTCTTTCTGTTGTAACCAATTTTGGGTCAATCCCGAAGCCGAACCTGTAGTAATATGTTGTTTTTCCGTCCTGGATATATGCCGGCTGCTTAAACGCGCTCATAAACAAGGCAGGCTTTCCTCCGTGGGAAACAGACCTTTCTGATGAGCTAAGGGGCTTTATCTCGAATATGTTCGTGCATATGCCTTTTGGTGTAAGTATGCCTTTTATTACATTAGATAAGGGCGCCAGGAAATCCCTGTATTTGTCTGTTATTGTATCCTTATACCAGGGGAACATGCCTGAAGCCAGCTCAGAAATCTGCCTAAAGTTTCTTCCTGCATCAGCAGCGAGCTGAAGGTTATTGGTTTTGACAGTGCTTGCAACAACGAGTTCTTGTGAGAGGTTTGCCTTTACGGTCATTTCGCTAGCCCTAACGGTTTTGGTCCTGTTTTTCCCGTCTTCCAGGTACTTTACTGTAATATAGTCAAGCTCACCATCCTTGTTTAGCTTGAAGTGGGTTATTTCATAATTCCCTGGAATTTTTAAATCATTTTTAAGCTCAATTTGTTCTTTCATTATTTCGCTGTTAAGCTCCTGAATCTCTGTCGAGGTAAGCGTTTTTGTATGAGTTCTATTGGAAATCGTTAGTGAAGTAATCTTGCCACCGAACTGCTTTGCATCGGTGATGTCGTAACCATCAAATTTATCCTGAATGATTTCCACAGGAATCTCAAAAGAGTAGTATTTCTTAGAGAATTGCTGGGTTTTGCGGGGGGCAGGGGTAGGTACTTCTGGATCGCCGGTATCTACTGGTTCATCGTCAATTGGATCGTCAGCAGGGAGATCTTCTTTTTCTTCATATTCCTTTAAAGCAGCTTTAATTAACGCCTTTAAAACAGGATTTATGTCTTCGTTTTCAAGCAATTTTCTTGCAGCATTTACTTCAATCCTAAGAGGATGTCCCATTTCAATTG
>DSBS01000063.1 GCA_011045925.1 Candidatus Woesearchaeota archaeon
CGGGAGCCCATTCATCAAAAGAAGGGCGCCTATCTCTTTGCTTTATTTTTTCCGGTTTTTTCTCAGCTTCCACATCTTCAGCAAATTCCTCAAGAACTTCCTTGGGCAAAGGGCTTGTGCTGTTTTTTCAATTACTGCACGAAAGGGCACAGAAAGCAACCAGGCTGGGTGCTATTTCCATGAAGAGAAAGGCCTGCTTATGATGGTAGCATATGGAAAGAATAATCACCTCCCGCAGGAACTTATTGAAGGGATTTCAGACAGGTTTCCTAAAGCAAGGTTCTCACAGCCATTGAGCAATTTCTACGTGTGGGGCCCGGTAGCAAGAGAAGAATTAGTTAAATATTAAGAGGAAAACCCAGTTATCTGGGAAAGCAAAGCATTATGCCTATCCAATTCCGTCTTAAGAAAATCCAGCTCGAGTCTCAGCTCTTTTGTCTTATGGTTTCGGGTTTCAAGCTTAAGCTCTACCTTGTCTTTTTCTGAAGATAGCTTGTAAGAGATTGTTTTCTTGTAACTGCAGTTTTCAAGCTCCTGCCTTCCATCATTAAATATATCATAGTAGGATGCAAACTTTTGCTCTGCTTTCTGAACCTGCTTATCCTGAACGGAAAGGCAGTGGCTGTATTTTGACAGGGCAGAATCATACTGCTTTTTTGCCTGCTTTAGCTCTTCCTGCTTCTCGCTAATGGACTTAATTAGCCCTGACAGGCTCGGGTCTGATGCCAGCTCCTGGTGATGTTTCACATATTGAATCATTATCTCTGGCTGCATCTCTCTAGTGTCAGTCTTTTTTCTGATATCATTGGCTAATTCGTGATAAAGCGCAGCTAACCCTGCTTCCTTTTCTTTTACATCCTCCAAAAGCTTTTTGGCTGTTTTAAAGCAGGTTTCGAGTTCCTTTGCCCCTAACTGAATCTGGTAGACAACATTAGCAATGCTTTCCCATGTTTTGTTAAGCTCTTTCTGGTAGCTTTTTTTTAGGTTTAGAGCAGCATCCTCCTCTGCGTAAGCATCTCCGGAGGTTATTGTTTCTGGCCTGAAAGCCTGCTTTATCTCTGTGATTGGCTTGCTTATCACCTCTACGAGGTTTATCTTCCCTGCGAAAGGGTTTACACTTATAACCTTGCTTAGCCGGTCTTTTAGCTTCCTGAGAATGTCCTGGTCGTCCTCCATGATACAAAGCACAGCAAAGGAGGTTTATTTAAGTTGCTGTTTTTGCGGGTTTTTGGATGAGGAGGGAAAAAAATTATTTATGGAAGTTTTATTACTTTTTTTGTTCTTAATACATTACCATTCTTATTTAAAAAAAAGCCCAAACACCCTAACCCTAACACAAGCCCCTTTTCCTCATCTTATCCTGGCTTGCTTCAATGCTTTTCAGTTCTTCTTCAGATAAAGCGTCTTTCTTCAGCCAGTAAATTCCTTTGTGAGAATCCCTGCCGAGATAATTGAAATTCACCAATTCTCTTCTTACTAAAACATAATCATCGACATCAGAAGACTTGATAATCTCATTGACTTCCTGCTCAGGGTATTCCCTGCCTTTCTTGAATTTCCTGGCTATTTTTTGCAGAACTTCCTGTTTTTTTAAATCGTTTCTCGGCAGTGTAATCATTTTATCCTCTTGGACCTGTCTTCCAGGGCTTTTCTCATCCTGTCCACGTCGTGCCTGGAAGGGTCCACAACCAGGGCATCTATCTGGTGGCTGTTCCCTTTATACTCAAAAGTGCCGAGCTCATAAAGGTCAAACCAGGCTTTCCTCACTTTTGTAAATTTCCAGTTTTCCGGAGGCTTGCTGTGCTCCTTTAAAACAACCACTAAATCTATGTCCGAGCCTGCCTGATTCCGGTACGGCTTCTCATACAATCCGAACTTGCCTTCTGCAAGAGATGCCCAGACATACGCTTCGCTCACACAGTTACAATCTGCCAAAACAGACTCTATATGCCTCTTTGCCTTGCTCCACACATCAGCCTGGTCAGAATAAAGAGTTTTTTTGGGCTTCATTCTTTGACTAGAGTAAGAATTCAAATATAAAAACCTACGCCTTCCGATAAACCAGCCTCTGGATGAAAATGCAAAGCCAGAGAGTGCCGTTCAACGCTGTGACTGCTGCTGAGAAAAACAAGGATAATGTTAAGAAGCAAAGCGCGATCGCATACAGCCCAATCACAGTCAGCCCCGAAGTCCTCAGCAGGATAAATCCTTTCTTTGCCTTAAAGCCGTGCCAGACCTGGCTGACCAGAGATAAGGTAAAAAGAAAGTTAGCAGCCGCAACCACAAAATCCTGCCATAGCATAAGTCAGGCGGGAAATCCCTTTTTTTAAAAAGCTTTTGAATAAGCATCACTTCTTAATCTATTTAAATGCCTTTTTGAACTCTCTTTTCACTTCGCTGACATCCTTATCACTGCCCTCATCTATAATGCGAAGCGAGAGTGGATATCTCCAGTGCTTGCCTTCACTTGCCTTAAACGCAGCAACCATGCAGAATACAATGTTCAGCACAGCAAACAAAGCAGCAAGTATTGTAAAAGGAAACACGATAGCAATGCGCAGGGCAAAGCTAAATATCAAAGTGTAAAGCAGCGAAGCTACGAAAATCAGTGCAAAATAGATAGTAAGCGAAACCTACCCGTCCAGCGCGTTTTTTGCGTGCTTCTTAACTGACCTGTCTTTTGTAAGAATAAAAATAAGGGCAGCCCCGATGATTAAAGCGAAAATCCCGATAACATGAGTTATGATTGCAAGTGTCCTGTCTTCTGCTTTTTTTCCAGTCATAATCAAGAGCAAACTTTTTAGAACATAAAAGTTTCTTTAAATTAGAAAAATTATATAAACCTTTATTCGTTTCTAAACCTGATGAAACCAACAACCACTAAAATTCTCGTTGCAGTTGCTTTTTTTGCCATGGTGCTTGTAAACACGCTAGCCACAACTCTCCCCATAAACGGGATAACTCTTGGCGAGGTATCTGACTCATACCCAAACCTTTTCGCTCCTGCCGGAGTAGCATTCTCGATCTGGGGCCTGATTTACCTGCTCTTGGGCATCTATGTGCTTTACCAGTTCGGGGTTTTTGAGAAAGTAAAAGAAGAGCTTAACAAAAAGATTGGAATTTACTTTATCATCACGTCTATTGCCAACATCCTCTGGATATTTGCCTGGCACTATCAAGCAATCTGGCTTTCATTGCTTATAATTATTGCCCTGTTATATTACCTCATCAGAATCTCGCAGGCATTAACCGAAGAAAAGCTTTCTGAAAAAGCAAAATGGCTTATGAAACTGCCGTTCAGCGTGTATTTCGGCTGGATAATTGTTGCAACAATTGCAAACGTAACTGTTTTTCTTGTGAGCATTGGATGGACTGGCTTTTTCATCTCAGAGCAGGCATGGACAAGCCTTGTTATAATCACAGGAACAATCATTGGCTTGGCACAGATGCTCAAGGCAAAAGACATCGCCTACGGCCTGGTATTTGTGTGGGCTTATGGGGGCATATGGATTAAGCATGCAAGCTTTGACGGGTTTGCAAACCAGTACTTGGGAATTATCACTACCATACTCATCTGCATTGCCTTGTTCATTGCATTAAGCGGGTTTCTGCTCTATAAGAGTTACAGGGAAGCGTAAGCCTTTTTAAAAAAAGATTTAAGAAACATTAATAAACGCATAAGCCCAGAACAAGCCTATGGCTAAAAAGAATGATGAGCTAAAAGAGCTTAAGTCTATTGAAAAAGAGATTAAGCAGTCTGAGATTGAAGAGCAGCTAAACCTTGCAGAAAGCAGGAACAATTTCAACGTTGGGCTGATTATCGGGCTGATTTTCGCTGTTGCCGCAGGCTTCTTTTACTATACTTTCTTATGAGCTTTTGGTCAAGAAATTACACCCCTTTTCACAAGTGGTTATAGCGGTAGTCTCTGCTTTAGTGCTTATTGCCTGCCTTGTGATGGGCCTTATGGAAAACAAGAGAAACAGGGAAATGAGAGAGCGAATGCTAAAATACCTAAAGAAATAATAAGTGCTAGGAAACCAACTGTTTCCTTGCTTCTATTGTTGCATTAATCTGGCTTAGCATTTCTTTCTTGTCTTTCTTTGACTTTGACTTAACAAGCTTCTTTGCCTTTTTAATCAAGTCAGAAACCTCATCAAGTTTGTCAGAAGAAAGATAAGTAGTTATGGTTTCTATTACATCCTCTACAGAAAGGTCTTTAGGGTTTCTCTCGGCTTCTGGCTTGGAGGTTTCTGCTTTGGCTTCTTCAGGGGTTTTCAAAGACAACTCAAGCTCCTGCTGGACTTCCTGCTTCTTTTTAGCTTTCTCTCCTGGCTTCTCCTCTTCTTCCCTGGGCAGAGCCGGCTTTACTGCTTTTTTTGCCTTTTTTGCAGTTTGGGCTTTTTCTGCTTGCTGGGCTGGTGCTGCAGGGATTAGCCCTGGGTGTTCTGAAGAGCTGTCAAGCAGCTTATCTACCTCATCAAACAGCTGCTGCCGCTCTTTCTCAGCAAAGCTTTCTTTTGGAGCTGGCTCTGGCTTTTCACGCGATACTGGCTCTTTAACCAGGCTATCAATCTCGTCTAAAAGAACATCCTTCTTCTTTTCATCAGGCTTAAAGCCAACGCTTTCTTTTTCCTGAGGAATTGCCTCATTAATAAGCTTCTCAATCTCTGAGTCTCTTGATTCTCCAGAAATTTCCTCATGCGGAATCTGCACAGGCTGTTTTGCCTTATCTAATGATTCTTCTGATTTTTCCGGCACAGAATACTTGGCAACCTCAGCAAGGCTTTCCAGAACCTCTTCCTGCCTCTTAATGCTGTGGGAAATCCTTTCTAAAGAGTCTTTTTCCTTCTCGGATTTATGCTTTAGAATCTCGCGCTTTTTTCTAATCAGCTCAAGTTCCTTTTCAAGCAGGCTTAGCTGCTCATTCATAATCAGGTCTTCATCTGGACTCTGCTCTTTATCAGGTTTAGTCCCTTTACCTGCACTAACAGAATGCTCAAGGCTTTCAGGGTCATCAAAGAGCTCAGAACCTGCAGGGTTTTGAAAAAGCTCATCATTATGCAGGTCTGGCTTAATTAGCTCTATCATCCTGTCCTTTTTCTCGGATACACCAACCCTTTCTGGAGGCGGCAGGTCCACAATGGATTCATATTTTATGTCTCTTAACTCCTGCTTAAGCTTTGCAGCATCATTAAAAAAAGAATTTTCTTCTTCCTGAATACCTTCTGCTCTTTTAGATGACTTAGATGAAATTGCCTTATCCCTTGCTTTAGCCCTGTTAAACAAAGCCCAGGTTTTCTTTTTTGCTGGCGGGTTTTCTGGACTCTGCGAGGGCTGGTTTTCCTGAAGGGAAGGCTTGTCCTGTTCCTTTTCATCAGCACTATCAGCCAAAGGCTCTTTTTTCTTAGCAGGGCTGGAAAAGATTGTTTTATTCTTAATTGAGAAATCTTCCGGGACATCCTTAATCTCTTTATCAAAGTCTGGCATGCTGTAAAGCATTTTTTCAAGCAGCTCCAGAAATCTTGCCTTTCCAAAAGCATTTTCAAAAAGCCAGAATGCTTTCTTATCAACCTTGTTTACAGCAATTACAGACAGATACTCGAGCCTCCTGTCTAAAAAATCGCTTTCTTCTGACTTGCTAAGGGTTTCATAAAGACCAGAGAGGCTTTCCGGAAGAGGCAGGGGCGGCATCTTTTGGTCTGGCTTAGCTTTTTCTGAAGAGCTGGGCTTTCCGTTGAAGAAGCCAAGCCTTTTCTTTTTTGGGGCTTCTTTTTCTGGCAAAGCCTTTTCATCTCTTTCAGTATTGCCCTCCTGAATGTTAGGCTCTTTTATGCTCACGCTTTCTATTGTGGGCTCATCTTTTTTTTCATCTTCTTTATTAACTGGTTCTTCCTGGGCAGGCCTGCTTTCTGCACTGGCTTCGCTGCTAATTTTCACATCCTTTTTTGGCTTCTGAGGAAGTTCTTCACTCAATTCCTTTTCCTGAGCAGGCTCTGTTTCTTTTGAGCTTACGCTTGCCTTTTCCTTAACCATATCAAAAGATTCATTAACGAGCTCAACAATATCCTTTCTCGAAAAGCAGTTCATTAGCTTTCTTGATAATTCCTTAAAGCCTATAACATGCTCAAGCCAGCTGGCAATGCCGTTTCTTCTCGGCAAAGGAAGCACAAGAATATTAAAATCGTGCTCTGGAAGAGAATTAATTAGTGAACAAAAATCCTCAAAGGTTGACAAAGAGGCATCTCCTATTTTAAGGTGATGATGCTCTGGAACAGGCTTTAATGCCTTGTTTGCCCAATCAAAAGAGCCGGATTCGCTTTTTGGAGCTGGCTTTTTCTCTGGCTCAGGACTCTTCTTTTGATGCTTTTTTGCCGGCGTTTTATCTTCTTTTTTCGCTGGCTCTTCCTCAACCTGGGCAGGAGGCTTATTGCCCTTACCTAAAGAGATATCACCATATATATCGCTAGCGCCTTTAAGCTTATCTAGGATTGCCTGCCTGTCCTTTAAAAGAGACACCTCAAAAGAAAGCGCACTCTCTGGAACTGCAGAATCAAGAAAGACCACTATGGCGTTCCTGAAAACGGCCTCATGAGCCCTGAAAGAAGCATCGTTGGTATTCTGAAGAAAATCAATAACCTCCGAAAGCCTTCGGAAATCAGGAACTTCCTTATTCTGCACTTCCTCTTTCTTTGGCTGCTCTTTCTTTTCATGCTTAAGGTTTTCCAGCTCCTGCTTGAGGTGCTCAATAATATCCTTTTCCTCTGGCTCATTAAGCTCTTCAAGGTCAATGTCCTCATCTAGGCTTGGAAGCTCCTTTCTACCGAAAATTTTAAAATTAAGCATAAAGTATTCTATTTTCACGAAAATTTAAATAAGTTTGTATCTTTTCCGGAGTGATTAAAAAATGTCAGATAAAAAACAAGGCCAGAATAAGTATAATTTCAGCACTGCTGAGAGCAAGTGGCAGGAGTATTGGATTAAAAGGGAAACCTTTCGCTTTGATGAGAATAACAAGAAAAAGCAGGTTTTCTCAATAGACACTCCTCCTCCTACTGTTTCCGGGGAGATGCATATAGGCCATGCTTTTGCCTATGCACAAATGGATTTTATTGCCAGATTCAAAAGAATGAGGGGTTTTAGCCTCTTTTACCCGTTTGGCTTTGATGACAACGGCTTGCCTACTGAAAGGTTTGTTGAGAAGAAGACAGGAAAGCATGCAAAAAGCATGTCAAGGCTTGCCTTTATTCAGCTTTGCCTGCAGGAGACAAAAGACGCAGAAGAAAGGCTCAGGCAGGACTGGGTTTCTCTTGGCTTGTCATGCGACTGGAATATTTACTATGCAACAATAGACGAAAACAGCAGAAGGGTCTCTCAGCTTTCCTTCATTGAATTATATGAAAAAGGAAGAGAATACAGGAAAGAAGCGCCCACTCTCTGGTGCCCAACCTGCTCTACTGCTGTTGCACAGGCCGAGATTACCGATAAAAAGAAAGAAAGCCATTTCAGTGACATAGTTTTCAAGGTTGGTGAGCAAGAGCTTATTATTTCAACAACCAGGCCCGAAATGCTGCCCGCTTGTGTTGCAGTGTTTATCCATCCTGAAGACAAGAGAGCAAAAGCGCTGCTGGGCAAAAAGGCATCTGTTCCCATATTTAATTTTGAAGTCCCTATTATTACTGATGAGAAAGTTCAGCAGGACAAAGGCACTGGAGTGGTTATGTGCTGCACCTTCGGAGACCTTACTGATGTTGAATGGTTCCTTGCACACAACCTTCCTTTGAAAGAGGCTATTACCAAAGATGGAAAGATGAGCAGCATTGCCGGCAAATACGAGGGAATGGACATAAAGGATGCAAGAAGAGCAATTATAAACGACTTAAAAGAACAAGGGCTGCTTAAAAAGCAAGAGAGCATAGGCCATTTTGTCAATACTCATGAAAGATGCGGCACAGAGATTGAGATAGTTCATTCAAGGCAATGGTTCATAAAGTACCTTGACCTCAAAGATGAGTTTATTGAGCTTGGAAAAAAGCTAAGGTGGCATCCCGACTTCATGAGGATTAGGTACGAAAACTGGGTTAATGGCCTGCAGTGGGACTGGTGTATTTCAAGGCAGAGGTTCTTTGGCGTGCCCTTCCCAGTGTGGTACTGCAAGAGCTGCGGTGAAATCGTTGTTGCAAGAAAGGAAAGCCTGCCTGTAGACCCAACAATTGACTCTCCTCCCTTAAAGGAGTGCCCTGAATGCAGCTCCAAAGAGTTTTGTCCTGAGACTGATGTAATGGACACCTGGGCAACAAGCGCCTTAACTGTGTTTATTGCGAGCAAGTGGAAAAAAGACAAGGCTTTCTTCAGCAGGATTTTTCCGATGAGCTTAAGGTCTAACGGCCACGACATCATTTCCTTCTGGCTTTTCAATGCTATTGTAAAAAGCTACCTTCATGAGGGCAAGCTGCCCTGGAGCGATGTAATGATAAACGGGTTTGTGCTTGACCCAAAAGGGCAGAAAATGTCTAAGTCTAAGGGCAACATCTCGCGGCCACAAGACGTAATCAAGGAGTACGGATCTGATGTCCTTAGGTATTGGGCTGCAAGCAAAAGCCTTGGCGAAGACATACTAATCAGTGAAAAAGATTTGATTACAGGAAAGAAGCTCATCAATAAGCTATGGAACGCATCACGGTTCTGCATAATGCACTTAGATAAAAAAGAAAGGCCAGGCAAGCCAGAAAGGCTTTCAACAGTAGACAAGTGGCTGCTTTTCAAGCTCAGCAGGGTTATAACTGAAGCTACTGAGGCTTTTGAGGAATATAAGTTTTCAAAATCAAAAGCGCTTGCTGAACAGTTTTTCTGGAACGACTTCTGCGACAATTACCTGGAGATTATCAAAGACAAGCTTTACAACCCTGACAGCTATGATAAAGATACAATAGGCTCTGTCAAGTATACGCTTTATCACGCATTGCTTGCACAGCTAAAGCTGCTAGCCCCTTTCCTCTGCCACATTTGTGAAGAGATTTATCATGCAGACTTTAAAGAAAAAGAAAACGAAGACAGCATACACCTCTGTGAATGGCCCAAGGGGTTCAGCGTTGGAGAAAAGGAATCTTTTGATGCCGGCGAGATGCTTGTGGACATTCTCTCTTCAGTCAGAAAAATCAAAAACCTTGAGAGAAAGTCCCTTAAAGCAGAGATTAGCCTTGAAGTTGCTCCACAGAATGATTATGACAAAAAGCTAATTTTGTCTATAGAGACAGATCTGATGAAAGTAGCGAAAGCAAAAAACATAAAGATTGTATCTAAGAAACTTAAAGAGAAAACAAAGGTATTTAATACAGGGATCTCTGTTGACTTTCTTTGATTGCCAGGTGGGCCTTTTGTATTTTTTCCCTAAGCGCAGGATCAAGCTGAACGACCCTTGCTGGAGAAAGAGAATAATAAACCTTTCTTGCTACACTTCCCCAGGAAAAGCTTCCTTGCTCTTCTGCAACCTCTTCCACATTAAAGGTGCCGAGCTCTAGGCCTTTGTTAAGGTGGTAGTAAACTGAGCGCATAGTAACATGTGGAAAGACTCTCTCGTAAATCTTGGAAATAAGATAGCCATCACCTTTCCCAATCACAAACAGGATTCTTATAATATTCTCCCGGATCTCGCTATATGGCTTTCTTCCCATATAAAACGCTTGAGTTTTGCCATTTATAATACTTTTTTTTTTGCATAAAAACCAAAACAAAGGGCAAAGATTTAAAAACAGAAAAGAATTGCTAAAACATACAATGGCAGAAGAAAAAATAAAAGAAGAAGAATCTTTTGAAGAGGGTAACGAAGAGGAGTTTTCTACCGAGGATTTGGTGTACGATGCTCATCTTAAAATAGACGCGCTGATAGACCTTCTTATAGAAAAGCAGATAATAACTGAGGAAGAGTTCAACGCGAAGCTGGATAAGATTGTTGAAGAGGATTTTGAGGAAGAAGAGTAATCTGACACCCTTTTTGATTTTTAAAGCTTAAAACATAAAGGAGAAGCTATTCATAATGGAAAAAAAGATTGAAAAGCCGATTGAGCAGGAACTGAAAGAGTCTTACATTGATTATGCAATGTCTGTGATAATCGGAAGAGCTCTGCCAAATGTAAAAGACGGGCTGAAGCCTGTTCACAGGCGGGTTTTGTTTTCCATGTATGAGCTTTCTCTTTTCCATAACAAGCCTTTCAAGAAGTCTGCAAGGATTGTCGGAGACTGCCTTGGCAAGTATCACCCGCATGGAGACTCTGCTGTTTACGATGCTCTTGTAAGGATGTCTCAGCCTTTCTCCCTTAGGTATCCCCTAATAAATGGACAAGGAAATTTTGGAAGCATTGATGGAGACTCTGCTGCTGCCATGAGGTATACTGAAGCAAAGCTTTCCAGGATTGCCGAAGAAATGCTTGAGGACCTTGAAAAAGAAACGGTTGGTTTTACTAACAACTTTGATGAAAGCCTTAAAGAGCCGGTTGTTTTGCCAAGCAAGTTTCCTAATCTTCTTGTTAACGGGTCTTCCGGTATTGCTGTTGGGATGGCAACAAGCATTCCGCCTCACAACCTTACAGAAATTTCCAAAGCAATTGGTTTTCTGATAGACAACCCAAACGCTACTATAAATGAGATTACTAACATAATTAAAGGGCCTGATTTCCCCACAGGGGCAGAGATTATTGGAAGAAAAGGAATTTTAGACTATTTACACACTGGCAAGGGGAAAGCGGTAATCAGGTCGAAAATTGACCTTGATGATAAAGGCAGCAAAAGAAAGCTTATCATAACCGAGATTCCGTATATGGTTAATAAGACAACGCTTATTGAGGGCATTGCTGACCAGGTTAAGCGGGAAGTGATAAGGGGCATCTCAAGCATAAAGGACGAGTCTAACAAGGAAGGCATAAGGATTGTTCTCGAGCTTAAGAACGATGCAAAGGAACAGCTTGTAATGAACCAGCTTTACAAGCACACGATGCTGCAGACCTCTATGGGAATCCAGCTGCTTGTGCTTGACGGGCAAAAGCCTGTTGTGGTAAACATCAAGCAGATGATTGAAAAGTTTATTGAGCACAGGTGCGAGATTATCGAGAAAAGAACCCAGTTCGAGCTCAGCAAGGCACAAAGCAGGATTCATATTCTAAAAGGATTGATTATTGCACTTAAGCACATTGATGAGGTAATCAAGACCATCAAAGCCAGCGATAATGCAGAGATGGCGAAAGCTTCTCTTATATCTGAATATTCATTATCGGAAATACAAGCGGGAGCTATTCTTGATATGAAGCTCCAGAGGCTTACCCGGCTTGAAACAGAAAAGATTGAAAGCGAGATATCAGAGCTTGAGAAAAAGGTCAAGGAATACAAGGAGATTCTTGCATCCAGAAGCAAGGTGCTTGGAATAGTAAAAGGAGAAACCGAAGAAATCGAGAAAAAGTATGGAGACAAAAGAAGAACAGCAATTTTTGATGGAGGCATTGAAGAAATTGAAGAAGAAGACCTTATTGAAGATAAGCCGTGGGCTGTAATTATAAGCGAAGACAATTACATTAAAAGAACCTCGCTTGAGAATTACCGGCTGCAGAGAAGAGGCGGAAGGGGGCTTGTAGGCGCCAAGATAAATGAAGAAGACATTGTAAAGGACATCTTTGTTGCATCATCAAAAGACTACCTGCTTGTTTTTACAAGCAAAGGCACAGTCAACTGGCTTAAGACTTACATGGTGCCCGAGAGCTCAAGAACATCAAAAGGAAGGCCCATTGCAAGCATGATAGATATTGGGAAAGATGAAAAGATATCAGCAGTTATGCCTTTAAGAAACCTGGATGACGATTTTCTTATCTTCTCAACAAAGAAAGGCACTGTAAAGAAAACAGCAACAAAGTATTACTCAAACCCAAGGAAAAAGGGGATAATAGCAATAAAGCTGGACAATCAGGATGAACTGATTTCAGTTAAAAACTGCAGGCACGACTCAGATATTATGATATTCACAAAAAAAGGGGTGGCTGTGCATTTTATCAGCAAAGATGTCCGGGCAATGGGAAGGAATTCTGCTGGAGTCAGGGGAATAAGGCTTGAGGAAGGGGACCACGTAATTTCAATGGCTGTATGCTCTCCTGAGGAGCAGATAGTCACCATCTCATCGAAAGGCTATGGCAAAAGGACAGAGGTTTCCAAGTATAGGCTGACCCGAAGAGGGGGAAAAGGCGTCAGAAATATTCTCCTTACGGAAAAGAACGGAGATGCTGTTGACTGCCTGAATGTAATAGGAGATGAGGAAATCCTTGTAATAACAGCAAAAGGGATTATTATAAGAACAAATGCTTCAGACATTCCCATCTACGGGCGAAGCTCTCAGGGAGTAAGGATTATCCGGCTTGATGAGCATGACGAAGTAGCTTCCTTCTCCAAAATCCTTGACTGAAAAGAATGAAATTCTTTGCGGTATGCGAAAAAAGCATTGTGGCGTTCTGTTCTGCTGAGCTGGCTAAAAGATTTGAGATTAAGCCAGAAGCCTGCGAGAACATGCTTTTTTTTGAAGCCGAGCTGGATAAGGCTGTTGAGATTGCTTACTGCTCCCAGACTATTTCTGACTTATGCATGGTTGTTTTTGAGTCTGCTGTGCCTCTGGACGAAAAACCGCTAAAGCTGTTAAAGAAAGAAAGCCTCAAATTCAAAAAACAGGCAAAAAGCTTTTCAGTTACATCAAGTATATCTAAGAATGCGCTTTGCAACTTAAACTCCTTCCAGCTTTCAAATAAAATTGGTGCAGATATTGAAAGAATCGCCGGATTAAAGCTAAGCTTCAGAAACCCTGACTTGAATTTTACGCTTGCCGCCCTAAAAAATAAAAACCTGCTTGGGCTAAGCCTTTTCTGTTATGATTTGTCAAAGAGGCCTTACAGGGTTTTTGTGAATAAGGTTTCTGTAAGCCCGCCTGTTGCCTGTGCATTTTTAATTTTCTCCGGAATGAAAAGCATTAACGGCATTATTGACCCAACTGCAAAGGATGGGACCGTGATTCTTGAAGCTTACCACTGGCTTTCCAGAAGGCCAGTCAGAAAATGCAACCAGAAAGAATTCTCTTTGTCATTTTCGCTGGATAACGACATAAGCGGAACTTTAGAAGATGCAGACAAAAAAGAAAAGGAAATAAAGGGCATATATGCAGCAGATTCAAGTTTTGCAAATCTTGATGCACTTAGAAAGAATGCCAAGATAGCAGGCATTTCCAAAAAAATCAGCTTGATTAAAAGCACTTTAGATGAACTAGATTTAAAGATTATGGCTAAGGATATAAAAAAAGCCGTTTTCATTGCTGCCGCTAGCGAAAAAAGAGAGCCTGCCAGTGAAACAGTTAACAAGCTTCTTTCTGCCTGTTCGAGAGCAGGCATACCTGAGGTTTCTTTTATTATTCAGTCCAAGGAGAATCCTGATTGGGATTCATCTCGATTCAGGATAATTCAGGAGCAAGCTATACTTAAGGATAAGTCAAGCCTTAAATTCGTAAAAGCAAAAAGAAATGAAAAATAAAGAGAATAACCTTTGGTTGCTGTATGCCTTTGTTATTGCTGCCTATATTGCTGCAGTTTCAATCCTTACCTTTTCTGTTCCTCACTTAAGCTATCCCGAAAGCTACCTGAATTTAATTGAGGCTGGAAAAGCTCAATTAAGCGGAAGAATAGTAATTAATTCCTTTCTTAACCTGTTTGGCGAATTCGCAAGGCTGGCTTTTGGGATGGAGCAGATTGATGCAATCTTCAAGCTTTTTTCAGTAATTGTTTCCGGGATTATTGTACTGGTGTCAGGCATAATAGCATACAAAATATC
>DSBS01000015.1 GCA_011045925.1 Candidatus Woesearchaeota archaeon
AAGCTGGCTTAGCATAGATGCAGGCACAGGAGCAGTTACAGGTGATGCCCCTTCAGTTTCAGCAGACAAGAAATACACGTTTACAGTCACAGTAGCCGATGAGCACAGTGCAAGCACCTCCAAGTCTTTCTCAATTACAGTAAAAAAGATAGTGCTTCCGGAAATCATTGTGGAATCCATTGAATGCTTCCCAAGAATAGTGGCAGGGCATGAGCAGGTTTGCTCAGTCAAAGTAACCGCAGATGGTAAGCCTCTCTCAGGTGCAACCGTAAAAATTAATAGAGACACCTCAGCAGGAACAACCACGTATGCTCAGTGCATCACAGACGCCATTACCGGCGCCTGCGCATCAGAGTTTATAATAGATGAGCCAGGCACTTATACAGTCTACGCAACCGCTGCAAAGGAAGGCTACACAGCATGGACAAGCAAAGCGAAAAGCTTTACATTTGAAGTATTCTCAGAAAGGTACGACCTGAGGGAGTTTGAAGTCTATAAAGACTCAGCATACTCTATCCCAAGCGACACCTTTTACAGGGGCGAGATGCTCTACGCAAAGTTCAGGATTTACGACATGCTTGAAGAGAAGTATTTGGTAGACTGCGAAGTGATTAATGAGGCAAAGCTTGTCAGCTTTGATGCAGGAGGCATGATAGCCCTTAATCGGGATGCAGTTTCAAACACATTAAACCCAAAATACTTCCATTTTAGGGCGCAAATCCCCCCAATTCATGATTTCTTTGGCCACAGCGCAGCCTTTGGATTTGCATTTAGTTACACTGATGGCTCAGGCGGCGAGGTAAAGAAGATGCTAACCATCCTAAACAACCCGCCAGTAATCTCAGGTCTGCCAAGTGTAATAGAGATTGATGCACCATACCAGCTCGACCTTGCACCATACGCAACAGACCTCGAGGACACAAATCTTAAATGGGAAATCAGGAGTTTTGACTCATCTATTATTACAGCATCAATTACAGGCAACACGCTTTTGAACCTGGCACCAGTTATTCACGGCCAGACAAACCTCAAGCTTAGGGTTTATGATTTAAACAATGATTATGATGAAGGCACAATACTCATAAAGAGCATTGTAACACCACCAAATCAGCCCCCAATTATAACCAATGTTAACAACCCAAGCCAGGTTTACGAAGGTGACTTTGTTTCATTCACAGTTGAGGCTTACGACCCAGACGGAGACGACATCACATTCTCTCTTTCCGGCGCAAGCTGGCTTAGCATAGATGCTGGCACAGGAGCAGTTATAGGTGATGCCCCTTCAGTTTCAGCAGACAAGAAATACACCTTCACAGTAACAGTAACCGATGAGCACAGTGCAAGCACCTCCAAGTCATTCTCAATTACAGTAAAGAAGATAGTGCTGCCAGAAATAACCGTTGAGTCCATCGAATGCTTCCCAAGGTCGGTAGCAGGACATGAGCAGGTATGCTCAGTAAAGGTAAGCTCAGAGAGCGAGCCTCTTTCAGGAGCAACTGTTAAGATTCGCGACTACACTAGCTCATTCATCTATGCACAATGCATCACAGACGCCATTACCGGCGCCTGCGCATCAGAGTTTATAATAGATGAGCCAGGCACTTATACAGTCTACGCAACTGCTGCAAAGGAAGGCTACACAGCATGGACAAGCAAAGCGAAAAGCTTTACATTTGAAGTATTCTCAGAAAGGTACGACCTGAGGGAGTTTGAAGTCTATAAAGACTCAGGTTACTCCATCCCAAGCGACACCTTTTACAGGGGTGAGATGCTCTACGCAAAGTTCAGGATTTACGATATGCTTGAGGAGAAGTATGTACATGATTCCGGGCTTGTGAAAGAGGCAAAGCTCGTCAGCTATGTTGGTGGCGGAATGGTTGATATGCAGAGCGACAGCGCAATGGATACCGCAAACCCAGGTTTCATTCACTTTAAGCTTCAGGTGCCGATAGTGCACGACTTTATAGGAGAAAGCGCAGCCTTTGGCTTCGTGTTCAACTTTAGCGACAACTCAGGCGGCGAGGTAAAGAAGATGCTAACCATCCTAAACAACCCGCCAGTAATCTCAGGTCTGCCAAGTGTAATAGAGATTGATGCACCATACCAGCTTGACCTTGCACCTTACGCAACAGACCTCGAGGACACAAATCTTAAGTGGGAGATTGTAAGCTTTGACTCATCAGTAATCTCTGCACATATAACGGGTAACTCGCAGCTGAGCCTTGCTCCACTGGCAGACGGAGAGACAAGCCTCGTGTTAAGAGTATACGACCTTAACAACGATTACGATGAAGGCACAATCCTTGTCAAGAGCAGTGTAACACCACCAAACCTGCCCCCGGTAATTGAGATAGAGCAAACCCAGTTTGCGGTTCAGGTTGGCGATGAGCTAAGGTTTAGCTTCAGAGTGTACGACCCAGACGGGGATGAGATTACTATAACTTTCCCAGGCATGCCTGCGTCAGCATCAATCAATGACAAGGGCAGCGGCAATTTCGAGTTTATCTGGGTACCATCATCAGCAGGAAATTACACCTTCAAGATATTGGCAGCAGACCACGAGCTCCAGACAGAGGTTGAGATAAGAATTAGCGTGTACGATGACAAGGAGCCAGAGGAAGAAGACCCTCTTTACAGAAGCAACGACCAGACAAGAATCAACAGGATAGCGCACGACTATGAAGTAAAGCCAGGCGACCAGCTTTATGTTATGGTCAGCATAGACAACAACCTGAGAGAAGAGAGAGAGTTTTCAGTGCTTGCAATAGTGCCAGAGCTTGGAATAAGAATGAGAAGCTACGAAAGAGTTGAAGGCGGTGAAACACTTAACAAAAGGCTGTTTCTGGAAATTCCAAAGAACGCACAGCCAGGCGAGTACCTGCTGAGAATCAGCGTTAACAATGAAGTGCTAAACAGGCACAGGCACAGGATAATCAAGGTTATCTGAGCATAACTTTTTTTCTGTTTTTTTATTTTATCTTATTAAACAAAGCTTTTTTAATTAAAGCAGGTTTCGGTGGTAATATGGTAGCAACAAAAGGAAAATCCCTGAAATGGATCAGGGACAAGCCGACAAAAAACCTGCACAGGGCTTATGACATAAAGGTTTACGGCAAAGAGAACATTCTTCTGGAAGATGTGGTTTACATGGCTAATCATTTCCATTACCTCGACCCGTTTTTTATAGGCATCTCTGTAGCTGAAAAAATGATTGAGGCCAGAGAAGCAGAAGCAGGAAGCAGGAAAGAGCTTGAAAAGATGCTTTCAGAGAAAGGTATCTGGATGAATTTCATTGCAAAGTCAAATTCGTTTACATTATGGACAAAAGGCTTTATGGAAAGCATAGGCGCAATCCCCTTAGAAAGGCCTTACGACACCATAAAGTACAGGGAAGCAGGCTATATAGAAAGGGTATACAATAACTCGAAATCAATGAGCAGAAACAACCTTAAGGAAATCCTGGCTCAGCTTGAAGAAGCCTACAGCAATAAAAGGCCGGTAGGCCTTGCTCTAGCAGGAACTAGGACGCTGAACACGTCCATTTGACGACGAAAGCATGCAGAGAGAGCTGGAGCACATTGTAAAGCTTGAAGAAGGAAGCAAAACACCTGAAGGCAAAAAAATCATTGAAATAGATGGGCAGCAATATGAGATAAAAAAAGACGACTCATCATTAATGCGCCTGGCTACACTCTTTGGGAAGGAAAAAGGCCTTACAATAGTCCCAGTTGCAGTTGAGGTATACCAGAAAGACTCAAAGTTTGAGCTGGTAAAGGGTACAGCAGCACTTTTCGGGTTTTACAGGCCCAAAAGGAAGATTCCAGTGGATGTAATGTTCGGAGAGCCAATCAGCACAGCCCCTTTCTTTGAAGGAGAAGAAGGCAAGGGAAAAAAGCCTTATCAAAGGCTGACAGAGCACATTCTCAAAAGCTACTGGGAGCTAAGGCACAGGATTGCAGAAATAAACAGGGAGAACGGCAATACAGAAAGGTCTTGTGAGAGGGTTTAAAACTAATGTTCAGACATCCTTCCCCCCCGGAATCCTTCTGGTAATTCAAAACCTTTTTAAAGATTAAGCGTTATTCAGTTGATTATGTACTTTTCCGAGCAGATTCGGATAAGAAGCAAGAAGAACCCCAAAAGGATTCTTTTTGACGAAAGCCTTGATGAGAGGATACTTCTCGCAGCAAAAATCCTCTCAGAGAAAAAGATAGCAAAAGTAATCCTTCTTGGAGACAAGGCAAAGATTCTAAAGAAAGCAAAAGGCTTTGAAATAAGGCTGATGGAAAGCGACTTTCTTCAGTTTCTCCAAAAAGAAGAGAGCAGGCTTGAAGACTTCTCAAAGAAGATTAAGGAAATCCGAAAAAAGAAAAAGCTCACCCTGGAAGGCGCAAGAAAGCTCCTCGAAGATGATATGTATTATGCAGCAATGCTGCTCAGGGAAGGCTTTGTAGACGGAATCGTGTCAGGCGCATGCCACGCAACCTCAAGGACAGTTGTCCCTGCATTTCAGCTGATTGGCACCAAGGCTTTTTCAAAGGTATCAAGCTACTTCATAATGGAGCACGAGCATGAGATTTACCTATTCGCAGACTGCGCAGTAAACATCAGCCCAACCGAAGAAGAGCTGGCAGAGATAGCCGTTACCACAGCAAGAAGCGCGCTTCAGTACGGCATGGAGCCAAAGGTCGCAATGCTTTCATTCTCAACAAAAGGCTCAGCCAAGCATGAGCTTGTCACAAAAGTGCAGAAAGCAGTGGAAAAGGCAAAAAAGCTGGCACCAGACATTCTTATTGAAGGAGAAATGCAGCTGGACGCAGCAATAGTGCCTGAAGTTTGCAAGAGAAAATACCCTGACTCAAAAATCAAAGGAAACGCTAACATACTTATTTTCCCAGACCTGGACTCAGGCAATATTGGCTATAAGCTTGTTCAGAGATTTGGCAAAGCAAAAGCAATTGGGCCAATCCTTCAGGGGCTTAATAAGCCAATCAATGACCTTTCCAGGGGATGCTTCTCAGAGGAAATCGTTGACATAGCAGCTATCACATGCATCCAGGCGCAGGAAAAAGGGTGATTTATTTTGAGAATTCTTACAATTAACTCAGGCTCAAGCTCTATTAAGTTTCAGCTTTTTGAAGGAAAACAGCCTATTTTAAAAGGAATATGCGATGCAATAGGTCTGGAAAACTCAGGGATTTCTGTTGAGAAGCCTGATGACAAGGAAGGCATTCCTGAGATGGAAAAAAAGAGAATTCCTGACCAAGAGACAGCGCTGAAAGAGATTCTAGATTCAGTAAAATCATTTTGTGATTTATCCAGCATATCAGCAGTAGCCCACAGGGTTGTTCATGGCGGAGAAGAAATGAGAGAGCCACTTGTAGTAGGCGCTCGTGAGCTGGAAGAAATTAGAAAGCTAAACAGCCTTGCTCCATTACACAACCCCCATAACATCCTTGGCATAGAAACCATGATGAAGCTCCTCCCAAATGTAAAAAACATAGCAGTTTTTGACACAGCATTCCATTCCACACTCCCTGAAAAGGCATTCCTTTACGCCCTTCCATACGAGTTCTACAAAGATAAAAAAATCAGAAAGTACGGCTTTCACGGCACAAGCCATGCATTTGTCTCAAAAGAGGCAGCAAGGATTCTTGAGAACCAGAATGCAAGGATAATCTCATGCCACTTGGGAAACGGCGCAAGCATCACAGCAGTAAAAGAAGGAAAAAGCATTGATACATCTATGGGCATGACGCCTTTAGAAGGCCTTGTAATGGGCACAAGGTGCGGCGACATAGATCCAGCTGTGGTGCTGAATCTTGTGAAAGAGTTAGGGAGCCCTGATTCTACAGGCCATTTATTAAACAAGAAGTCAGGCCTGCTTGGCTTGTCTGGAATAAGCTCAGACATGAGAATTCTCCATGAAAACGAAAGCCAGGAAGGCGCAAAAAGGGCAATGGATGTATTTAGCTACAGGATTGTAAAGTACTTCGGAGCATATATAGCAGCCATGAATGGCGTAGATGCAATCGTATTCACAGGAGGCATAGGCGAGAATGCCTGGTACATAAGAGAAAAAGTGCTCCAGCACTTCACTTTTCTTGGGCTCCAGCTTGACTCAGAAAAAAACAAGAAATGCGAAACTGAAATCTCATCATCAGGCTCTAAAGTGAGAGTTTTTGTAATCAGGACAAATGAGGAGCTCGAGATGGTCAGAGAGGCAGAAACCCTCCTTTCTAAGCCAAACAGCCAGTAAAAACCAACATTATTTTAAACTAGCTTGTTTTTTCAATCCCTCGATGATATACTTTCAGGCAAGGCCGATACTGCTTGAGCTAGGCTTTCTTCAGGTAAGGTATTACAGCTTAATGTATGTTATTGGGATTCTTGTTGCATATTTCTTAATCCCCCACATTGCAAAGAAAAGAGGCATACACATCTCGCAGGAAAGAATTGCTGAAGACCTTCTCATTATTTTTGCCAGCATACTTGTCTTTTCCAGGCTTTTTTATGTCTTTATTTACGGCTTTGATAGCTTTGCGAGAAACCCTTTATTCATTTTTCAGGTTTGGCTTGGGGGGATGTCTTTTCATGGAGGGCTTGTAGGTGCAGTCCTTGGAGGCCTGCTCGTTGCAAAAAGGCACAAAAAAAGCTTTCTCAGGCTTGCAGATATCTTTGTAGTCCCTGTCCCAATAGCATTAGCCCTCGGAAGGATAGGAAACCTGCTGAATGGAGAGCTTTTTGGAAGAGTAACAAGCGTGCCCTGGGCTTTTAGGTTTTCTACAGACCCGGCACTGCTGCCAAGGCATCCAAGCCAATTGTATTCAGTAGCAAAGAACCTAATAATCTTCTTTATTCTATGGAAGCTCTACCATTCTGAAAATAAGTCTGCAAAGAAAGAAGGCTTTATCTTTTTGTTCTTTATCTTTCTCTATGGAGTCTTTAGGTTTGCTGTTGAGTTCTTTAGGCAGCCAGAGATTGAGCTGTCCCTTGGCATTGTTACACTAACAGCAGGGCAGGTGCTTTCCCTTGTTATGATTGCAGTTTCACTTCCTCTCCTAATCAGGCTCTGGAGAGACGCCAGGGCTTCTGGAAAATAGATCGCCAATAGAAAAATAATTTAAAACCCGCACGAATCCTCTGCATATGCAAGAGTTATGCTTTAACAGCCTGAAGCTTTACAAAAGAGGAAGCAGCGCTCTTCGGGTCTACTTGTACCGCTACTTCTACAGGGATTTTGAGATTAAGCAGGAATTTGATTGCAGAAACGGCTGCCTATATGCAAAAAATGAAGATACAACAAACAGGATAATAAATACAATCTTAATTGGCCTTAACGAAAGCCTGACAAATGCATTAACAGGAAAAAAAGCAAAATACATTAACAGCAACACTGGCCTTCCGCTGATAGGCAACAACGCATTCGGCATAGTGGACAGGAACACAAACTGGATCGAGGTAAAGCCGGTTACAGGCTGCAACCTTAATTGCATCTTCTGCTCAGTAGACCAGGAAAAAAGAGAATGGGATTTTGTAGTTGAATTAGATTACCTGCTGGAATACTACAACCTTGTCGCCAGCAAAAAATCAGGTAAGATAATAGCAGTAATTAACAGCCATGGAGAGCCGCTTATTTACGAGCCAATAACAGAGCTGGTGCGCGGGCTCAAAAGAAACAGCAAGACAGAAAAGGTTGTCCTGCTCACCAACGGAACCCTACTCACAAAAGAAAAGCTCGATGAGCTGAAGAATGCAGGCTTGGACAAGATAAACTTCTCAGTCAGCGCAGTTGATATCGAGACAGCAAAGCGCTTGTCAGGAGTTAAAAACTACAACATAGGAAAGATACTTGGGCTGATTGATTATGCATCCAAGAATTTTGAAACCCTGATAGCCCCGGTTTATATGAAAGGCATTAATGATGAAGAGATAGAAAAGGTTGTAAAGATCTGCGCAGAAAAAAATATTGAGGCAGGAATCCAGAATTTCCTTGAGTACAAAACAGGCAGAAAGCCCGCAAAAGAAATATCCTTTGAAAAATTCAATGATTTTCTTAAGGAGCTTGAGCAAAGGCATGGAACAAAGCTAAGAGACCTTGACTTTAATCTTCAGAGAGACAAGTCACTTGATATGCCCTTCAGGAAAAACCAGGTTGTTGAATGCAGAATTCTTCTTCCTGGCAGAATGAAAAACGAAAGAATTGGCGTAGTTAAAGGTATAAGCCGGGCCATATCCATTTTTAACTGCGAAAAAAGCCCAGGCACATTTGTGAAAGCAAAAATAACCCGCACAAAGCACAACATCTTCTCAGCAGTGCCGGCATAAGCCCAGGTTTTTCTCTACTCTTTATCAGAGAACATAAAAAAGCATAGCAAAGAAAAAGGATGCATTACCCAGAATAACCGCAACATGCCAGATTTCATGGCTTCCAAACACAGGTGGAAAAGGGTTCGGCCTGTTGAATAAGAACACCATGGCGCCAATAGTGTAAAACAAGCCTCCAGAAAGAATTATAAGCAGGACAGCCCAGCCACTTACAGATAAGCTGGTATGCCATAAGAATAGAGATCCAACCCATCACAAGATAGCCAGCCATAGAAAAAGCTTTGTCCATATTCTCAAAGAAAACTGCCTTGAGCACAAGGTTCACAATAGCGAGCCCCCAGATAATGCCAAAAATAGTCCACCCAAGAGCACCGCCAATCAGAGCAAGGCAGAAAGGCGTGTAAGTGCCTGCAATCAGGAGATAAATCGCAGAATGGTCCAGAATCCCAAACACTTTAAAGTACTTACCAAATATCATAAATGAGTGCAGGATTGAGCTAAAAAGAAAAACAAATATCATGGTTGCACCATAAATGGAAAAGGAAACCAGGTGAATCCATTTCTGCTGCATCGCAGAAAGCACAATCAGAACAACGGTCCCGGCAACAGCGAGCAAAAACCCAGCCATATGGGCTGACAGAATTAAAAATCTCGTTGGAGTTCTCAGATGTTATCAGCCCGTTTTTTATAGCTTCGCTTTTCTTCATTCCTGCAGGAGAAGCCATTCCATTTAAAAGCCTTTGTAATTCAGCAAAAGAGCACAAATTTTAAAAACTTCACAGAATATTGCACTGGCAGATGTACAGAAAAATCGCTTTGCTGTTCATAGTAATCGCAGGACTTATCTTTTCTTTCGGATGCAGGGCAGAGCAGGATGTAATCATACCCATGCATGCAGAAGACGGAGAAAGAGTTGCAGAAGCCAGCGTAATGATGAGCTACCAGTATTCTGAGCTTGGCGGCCATAACCTAAGAAGAACATCTTTCCAGCGCCTTGACTGTGCTGAGTGCTTTGAGTTTGTCTATACCTTTGAAATAAACACTCAGGGTCTTCCCCAATACATTACCGGCTTTGAGGCAAAAGTAACAGTTGAGAATGGAGTAGTTATTAAAACAGAGTTTTCTGAGATTGGTAAAAGGCTTGAGGAAATAAACCTGGAATGTATTAACATGTGCGGCGATAGCATCTGCCAGGAAGTAGTATGCCTTAGCCCAGGCTGCCCCTGCCCGGAGAATGAAACAAACTGCCCAGAAGACTGCGGCCCGAGAGAGCCCCAGCAGGATGAAGACAGAGGATGCATAAACCTCTGTGGTGATGGCATCTGCCAGGAAGTAGTATGCCTTGGTCCAGAATGTTCCTGCCCTGAAGATGAAATAACCTGCCCAGAAGACTGCCCCCAGAGGTGAAACAATCTCAAAGAAAAAAAGCAACAGCAAAACAGCAGTTGTTTACTATTCCCTTGAAGGGAACACCAGGACAATCGCAGAACACATCGCAAAAAATGCTAATGCTGAGCTAATTGAAATCAAGCCAAAAAGAGACCTCAACAAAAACAGTCGCTCCAGGTATTTCTTCGGCATATTCCAGGCGCTTTCCGGCTACAAGCCAAAGTTAGCCAGTAACAGCAAAAGCATAGACACTTTTGACACTTTGTTTATAGGCACCCCCATATGGGCAGGCACCTGTGCACCGGCAGTAAAGAGCTTCCTCTCAAAGAACAGCATTAAAGGCAAAAAAATAGCGCTGTTCTGCACCCACCGCGGAGAAAAAGGTCTTGCATTTGAGAAGATGAAAAAGCTGCTTAAAGAAAGCCAAATCATAGGGGAAAAAGGCTTCTGCAATGTCCACAAAGACCTGGAAAAAGCAAAAAAGAAAGCAGATGAATGGCTCAATGAGCTTTCCCTTTAGCAATCAGTTCTTCAATCAGCTCAGGAGTAATCTCACTGAATCTTTCTATAACATGGTCAGCCAGAGAAATGTCCCTCTCGCCAAATGATCTGTCCCTCACAGCAATGCAGGCCATCCCGGCATTCTTGGCAGACTTAATCCCATTCTGCGCATCCTCAACCACAACACACTCGCCGGGCTCAGCCCTAAGCAACTCTGCAGCAAGCAGGTAAACCTCAGGGTCAGGCTTCCCCCTGGAAACATCATTTCCTGTGATAATCTTTTCAAAGTATTTTCTTAACCCAAGCCCATTCACAATCATTTCAGTAAATTCCCTGACAGTTGAAGTAGCAATAGCAGTTTTATAGCCTGCTTGCTTAACCCTCTCCAGCATTTCCTTTGTTCCCTCCCTTAGGATTATAACCTCTTTAAGCCTGCTGGTTAAAAGCTCCCTTTTAATCGCCCTGAACTCATCAGCCATCTGGTTAACAGCATAAGTGTCCGCATTTTTTGACTTAAGAAAACCCTCAAAAGCCTCCTCATTCCTTGTTCCTGAGAAATAATCATTGTAGTCCCTAAGGCTAAGCTCATGCCCATGCCTCCTGCACACATCAGCAAACCCCTTGTAAGCCATCTTCTCAGTCAGAATAAGCACCCCGTCCATGTCAAAGATTACGGCTTTCATAACTGCTGCTTCCTGTCATTATATAATAAGCTTTTCGCTCCTGGAGCAGGCAGATAGAAAAAGCAAAAAATTCAGGGAAGCGCATTAAGCTGCGCATTCACTTCTCTTGACTCCTCAAGAATCTTATCAATGATTCCATCAGACTCTGCGAGCAGCGCAGAAAAAAACTGATGCAGGTCATAGTTCAGCTTGATATACTCAGCATTGGTAATCTTATCAGCTGGCTTTTCATCCTCAGCAAGCTCATAAAGCTTGTCAAGCGCAGTCCCGGCCGCGTCAGACACAAGAGTAGTCCAGTCCACAACCCTGCTGGTTGCATCCTTTGCATACCCAACCCCGCCGGAAACAACCCCTGCAACCCTGGTTGAAAACTCCACAATCAGAATGGCTGTGGCATCACTCAATCCCCCCATGTAATTCTTGTGCGCTTCATCCCTGACAGCAATAAGAGAATCCCTTCTTGCATTCTCATCTCTCAGCTCATTCCTCAGCTCTTCTTTCCTCTGCTCAAGCTCGCTCCTCTTTATCTCAATAGCATCATTGTCAGTTACACATAATCCATCCCTGCAAAGCTTTGGAAAAGAAATCACCCCAAAGTCATCCTTCTCTCCTGAGCAGTCCATATCAAAGGTCTGTATGCAAATCCCCTGCCTTGGGTTGCATCCCATCTTCCATGCAACATTCCCCACACAAACCGGGTCGCAGTCAGAGTCGTACCTGCAGCTCATTTCCTCAAGAAGCTCATCTATTCCTGTGTCAACACGCTCAGCACTCCCTCCAGTAGCAAAAGCAAAGCAAGTGTTTCTTAATCCTTCATCACTAATCCGGATACAGCCAAATCCATCTCCTGTTGCCTGTGCAAACCCAGTCCTGCACACATCAGGATGGCTCGCCCTGTCGCACTTGCTCACATCGCCGGTATAAATAGCAAACTCCTGCCAAGTCATATCTCCCCTGTCTTCATCGCAGCCAAATATAAAAAGAGACAGCAAAAATAGCTAGCAAAGCCAAAGCGTACTTCATTTAAACCGTTGGTGAAAAGAAGTTTAAATAGTTTTCTTAAAAAGACATTATTTCTCTGAAGCTTACCAAAAAAGTTTTTTTATTCTTTAATTTTATCTGCTTTTTATTAATCTGTATTGATTCTTTACTGCTTTAAGAAAAATTTAAAAACCCTTTAATCTTAGTCTCTGTCAAAGGACTCAAAATGAAACTCAGCGAATGGGGAAGTACAAGGATAAAGAACTTAGGCTGCATGGACATTGCGCTGATAAAGCTAAGCGTTGCCGGCTTTGTGCTTATGCTGGTAAGCTTATGGCCGCCGCTGGCAAGCCTGGGCTGGTATTGGTATGCGCTGGTATTTGTGCTCGCAGCCATAAAGCCATTTTATGCGGTTTTTAGGAAATAGTTTTCTTCTTTTTTGTTTTTTCTACTCCAAAAACCAAAAAGCATATAAATTATAGCCAATTATAGTTTTCTATGAGCCAAACAACTATACAGATAAGCCAGGAGCTGCAGCAGGAGCTCAACAGGATGAAGCTTTTTAGCAGGGAGACCTATGAGGAGGTTATCTGGAACATTATAGAAGACACTAAGGAATTGTCAAATGAGGCAAAAAGGGATATTGCAAAGGCAAGAAAAGAAATTGCAGAAGGCAAGGCCGTGACTCTCTCAGACCTCAGGGAGAAGTACAAAATACAGTGATTTTCCGAGGAAAAACAATGAAGGGGTGGCTTCTTGGTTTATGAAATAATACTGGCAAAGAGCGCTGAAAAATACCTGGACAAGCTTAATGCCAAAGATAGGGAAAGGATAATACTTGCGCTTGAAAAGCTGAGATTTAGGCCAGAAGCTTACCTTGTAAGGCTTGTCGGTGAAAACTGCTACAAGCTCAGGGTGGGTCCTTACAGGATTATCGTTGACTTAGATAAGAATCTTTTAGCAGTCCTGGTAATAAAAATAGGCCACAGAAAAAATATTTATAAGTAAGTCCGGGCAAAAAATATAAACAAAAATAATTTTCCTTATTAACATGGCATTAATACTCGTTTATGTAACCCACGCCTCAAAAGAGGATGCAAAGAAGCTTGCTTCTCACTTATTGGAAAAAAGGCTAATTGCCTGCGCCAACCTTTTCCCAATCAATTCCATCTACAGGTGGAAAGGCAAAGTAGAAGACGCAGAGGAGTTTGTCTCACTGCTCAAAGCAAGACCGGAAAACTGGGAAGCCCTTAAGAAGGAGATACTTTCTGTTCATCCATACGAGACACCATGCATCATAAAGCTGGATGCAGAAGCAAACCCTGGTTTTGATGAGTGGGCTAATGCAGAGTCGGGTTAGCTAACAAGCGGCACAAATCTGTAGTGCTCTTTTGTATATTTCTTTTTCTGGAAAAATCTGTTTTTTTTAATAATGATTAGCGGGCCATCTTTGTAAGGGCAGATAAGAATTCCATTTTTCTTAAGAAGCCTTTTTGATAGCTCATCTATTTTCTTCTCTTGTTCATCATTTATTCCGGCAGTAAAGATAATCCTGTCATAGCTTCTATCGGGAAGCTCTTTGAAGATGTCAGAGCACCTGAACTTTACCTTGCTTAGCCTGTAGTTGTTGGCCTTTCTTCTGTTTTCCTCTGCGAGCTGCGTTAATTCCGGGATAACTTCCAGGCTTGTCACCTCGCCAGGATAAGCAAGATACCCAGCAAGGCAGGCGCTCCACCCGCTTCCTGAGCCAATCTCAAGTATATCATTTTCCGGCTCAATCTCAGCA
>DSBS01000097.1 GCA_011045925.1 Candidatus Woesearchaeota archaeon
AAGCAGAAGATACTGGAGAATTGGATGAAGCAGAAGAAGCTGAAAAAGCCTTAGAAGCAGAAGAGACAGAAGAACCGGATGAAGCAGAAGATACTGAAGAATTAGATGACGAAGGTGTGGAAGAAACCCCTGCTGAAGAGCCAGAGACAGAAGAAGGACAAGAGTAAGTTAATTTGCCTTGGCTTTGGAAGTCATGAGCTTATTGAGCCAGGCTTAAGCATTGCTTAATGGTTGAATTCCTTAACGATTATCCCAGATAAAACTGAATTGACTTTAATCATCGCCTTCTATTTTAATCTATTATTCTTACTAAACTGCCCCTAGCTGTAAATAACTGAAGAAACATAAAAAATAAAAAAAATTATCCTGCAATGCAGGCATCTACCCATGCCCTGAGCGCATCCATATCCAGGTTCTGGCTCATGTCAGCAAAGGCCCCTGGCCTTATATCAGCTGTTTTTGGGCATATAAACTGCGGAACCCCGGTTCCCATGTAATCCCTGAAGCATTCAACAATCGCAGCCTCTTCAGCAATTCCGGCATTCACAGACTCAATCAGGTAGCCTTCTTCCTTAAGCTGCTCAACACCAGGCTTCATAAGAGTGCACCAGGGGCACCCGTCGGAATAGTAGAATATTACAGTTTCTGGAGCCAGCCCCTGCTCAGCAGCACATTCCGAAAATAAATCAGGGTTGCAAACAAGGGTGTCAGCACAGTCCGGGTCTTCGCAGTCAATTAAGCCGTTGCCGGTGTCATCGATGCCATTGTCGCAAATCTCTTTTCTGGGGTCAAAATCAGCCCCAATTAAAAGCATATAATAATCTCCAGCCTCAACAAGGAAAGGCCCAACATCAGATATGCCTTCAGAGTCAAAAATGCTGTCTTCAAAGAAAACTGCCGGAAGGAATTCTGCACCAGTTTTCTCATAAAGCTCCTTTCCTTCATCAGTCATATAATCAACATAGCTGATGCTGTTCTTAGGAAATACCTGCTTAAGCTGGGCAATAAGTACAGTAATATCGCAGTCAGCGCCACATCTCTCATCATTAAGCGCAATCATTCTTACTTCAGGCTCTTCTGTAATATTATCGCAAGCATCGTGGCTAAGTTCAAATTCACTGCAGAGGCTTCTTACCATTGAGTCAGCAGTCCTCTGCCCAGTATACCTTTCATTATTAATGAAAATGGTTGGCGAGCCAGTCACGCCAAGCCTTTGGGTAACCTCAAAGTTGTCTTTCACTATCTCAAGCCCTCTTTCTGCCTGGCACCTCTTTATTGCAGCCACATCAAGGCCAAGGTCTTGAGCAACAGGCTCCCAGCAGGTGTCAGCATTCCTTGCATTGCACCTTGTGTTCATCTCAAGCGCAAACCTGAACCATTCATCAGGCCCAAAGTCAAGATAAACACACTCCTCCCTGATTCCTTGATTAAGGTCCTGAATTCCAAACATAGAGCAGTAAGTTTCCTTCTCATTATCCTCAATGCAGTAGTCAGGCCCCATCCTGTCCTCTGACAGGCTTCCATAGTAAATATACCTCGGGATTATCTCAACAGCATCTCCAACCTGCTTATGCACTTCGTATAGCATTTCCTCAGCCGTGTTTCCATAGCCGCAGTAGCTCATTAAAAAAACCTCAATTGAAGCCTGCTTCTCAGCAGCAGGCAGAGGCTGCTCCCTTTCTTTAGGCTGCCAGCCCCCTGGGCTGTAAAACAGCAGAAAGATGATTATAGCAAACTCAGCTATAGCAATAATAGCCCAGAAGTTAGGCTTCATTGATTTCTTTGCAACATTCTTTCTTCCTTTCCCAGAAACATGTGCCTGGCTTTTTGCTTCTTCCCCAGCATCCTGGCTTTTATCATTATGTTCCTTTCTCTTTGGCTTACTCATCGTTTCCAACCTCTATTACTATATTCTCAAGAATAATGTTTGAGTCTTCTTCTTCTGGCTCATCGCCCTCGCCAGTAACAGTGCTCTCTTCATCCTCGTGCTCTTCGGGTGTTTCTTCTTCAGCTTGCTCATGAGGTACTTCTTCGCTTTCTTCTGTTTCACCTTCTTCTTTAAGCTCTGCTTCTCTCACAACCACAAGCACAGTTCTCTCAATAAGCGTTTCATTAGTTGTCATAACAACATTAACATCGTAGCTGCCAGCATCTCCTCTCTCAGTCAGCCAGAAGCCCTCTTCACTAAGGGGCTCGCTGAACCAGATTGTTTCATAGTCAATAAACCTGTCAATAAGGGAGATTTCCTCTCCTTCAGATACATTCACAGTAAAGATGTACTCGGGCTCTACAGGCTCTTCATGGTATTCAATCGGTTCTTCCTCAGCATACTCTTCAGAATGCTCAGGCTCATCAACAGGCGGCATATGCTCTTCTTTAGGGCTTATTCTGCCTGGGTTGTAAGCAAGCAGCACTACTATTATTATAACCTCAATCAAAGCAACATAAGCCCAGAAATTAAGACCGCTCATGCCCTCGGCAACATGCTTTCTTCCCTTTTTTTGGGCAGGCTGAGCCTTTTTCCTGGCTTCATCATGCTTTTCATCTTTGTGATGCCCTTTATCATGCTCTTTAATCTCAACATCAATAGGAGATTTCTCCGTTTCTTTTGGTTTAGCCATTTTTTTCAACCATGCCTGTTTTTTGGGTATAAACCCATAAAAAAATCAAAAAAAGAGCATTTAAAGCTCTTCTTCATCATTCTGTTCCTTATCATCTTCGCTTTCTTCTTCTATCTCTTCTTCGTTTTCTTCAATAAAGAAGTCTTTTGAGTCCATGAATGAAAGCATGTCTCCTTCTTCGTCAATTATTACTGCACGAATCTTGTGTCTTCCAGGCTGCAGCTTATGCCATTCCTCTCCGCCTGGCCACTCTTCTCCTTCTACAAGGGTTATTGAGAAAGTCCCATTAATTACATCAAGCATAAACGCTTTGTGGCCAAACGATTCCCCATCATACTCAATCTCATCTACCCAGCGAAGTGCGCCAACTGAAACTTCTTCAACATTTGCTGTTGCTTTGCCTTCTATCGTTAGTGTTTTTGCTTCAGGGTCAGCATAAGCGCTTACTTCAATAAGCTCCAGCTCTTGCTTGCCTGCTTCATCTTCTTCTTCGTGCTCTTCAGTTATTTCCTCATCAGGCTGCTGCTCTTCTTCTGCCATCTCTTCATCATCAACAATAACCAGCTCAATGTCTTCTGGCAAGATAATTGATGGGTCAGTGTCAGCCTCTGCCGGCATTTCATCAAAAACAAGCTCTCTCATAATCTCTGAGCCAGATTCAAAGTCGTAATGTATAAATATCTCAGCCTCAAAAAGAGACTCTGCCAGGACACGCTGAAATGTGCTTTCTTTCTTCATGTCTTTCAGAAAAACCCTGACTTCAGAAAGCGTTTCGTTATCTATCTCGAACCCTTCTTCATCTGATAAGTAAAGCGCAATAAACTCATTCACTTCTTCTTCCTCGAGCTCAATGAAAGGAAAATAGAACTCCTCGAAAAGCCTGGATATAAGAAGCTGGTTTTTCAGTGACCTTTTGAGTATTTCCTCAGTCAGGTTTGTTTCCCTGAGAATCTCATTAAATTGGTCCTCTCCACCAAAAAAGAGCTTGTACTGGCTCATTAGCTCGTCAATTTCCCATTGCTCAATGTCAACCCCCATGCCCTTTGCTTTGGAGACCAGGACTGTCTGGTTTATGAGCTGGAGCAGCACCTCGTTTTTAGTGATTCCTTCCTCAGGAGAAAGCGTTGCATAGATTGTTTCAACATCAGTGAGGGTGATTCTCTCCCCATTTACAGTTGCAACCACTATCTCTGTTGTTCTTTCTTCCTCAACTGCAGACTGGCTGCGGAAAAGTCCTTCAAAGGCATTAAACTTAACCTGAAGAATTACGATAATAGCAACAAAAAGCACAAGCGATACCAGCTTGTAGTTTAAACGTTTTTTTTTGGCCATAAATATCCCTTATTTTTATTAAAAAATCTTGGTATATAAAAAGTTTATGATTTTTTTACAATTTCAGAGAGGTGAAAAATCATCTATAGATTATCCAAGGTAAGCCCAATCCCCCAGGTTTGAAGGAGACAACTCGCCAAACCTGCACCAGCTGCATGTCGGGTCGAGAGGAATGTAACCGTCATTTCCGATATACCTTCTTGGGGCATCTGGAATTCTTACCTGAATAAAAATATGGTTCTTAATAATAACATACCTTGACCTTAGCCCAATATTGTTGTACATCGACGCCAGAAGGACGGCAAAACCATCGCAGTCAGCAGAGCCAGCCTTAAGAGTTTCATGCGGGCTTTCTATGTATTCTGTTTTGTGGGGGTCAGATATGTACTGTATATTGTCTCGGGTGAAGTAGTAAAGTGCCTTGGCGTAGCACAGGGTATCTGGCTCAGGGCACGACCTTGATGCAACATAGCTTGCGATTGTTTTAATCTCAGGAAAAGTAGTGCTTTTGTAGTAAAGTAGCTTCTCTGTAGGGCTTCCAGAAACGGAGTAAGCTTCAAACCCTAAAAACCCATCTTCCCTTAGCTCATCAAGTGTTGGAATTTCCTGAGGCTGAATCTGTCTTGGAATGGCTGTGAGAGGAACTACAAAGAAGATAAGCACCGCAATAAGCAAGATGCTTAGAATCATTTTAAGGAAAAACCTGTCTGTAGGCTCTTCCTCTGTCAGGCCAGAGTCAGATTCGATTTCCGCAGCATGGCTGATAATCAGCCTATCATTCTTTTCAGATATCAACATAGGCCCTCAGCAAGTATTTCTCATTTTCCTTTGTAAGCTTGAATTGGTGCAGGGTAACCGCTTTCACCATAGCCCCTGACTTTTCCCGGCTTCTCTCTTCACCATAACAGTTGCATTTCAGTATGAGCAATCCTTCTTTTTCATCAATCGAGACATCAAAGCCAGAAAAGAACATATCATTAATATCAGACTCGGCAACCAGCCTTGAAAGAAAGTCGAAAAGCAGCATCTCAGGCTCATTGCCATTAACCTCAACAACTGCCTTTTTATTTTTGCTTACTTTTGAAATGTCACAGATTATAGAAAACAGCGCTTTGGCAGAGGCTTCTGCAATCTCTTTAAGGTTTTTTCCCTCTGCCTCAAATCCCATGTCAGAAGTAATCCCGTCAATTATATGAAAAACAGCCATTTGCAGTATAAACCAGAAAACTCAGGCACTTAAAAACTTAATTGTTTTTATCTTTACCCTGGGCAGGGTGCTTTCTTCTTAGCCTTAGCACAAAAAAGCCGGCCAGAAGGATTCCTGAGACACAGAGTGCGGCAACGATAAAGCCAGAGTGCGTTGCAAACCAGGTAAACTCAGCCCCAGCAGCTGCTACTGGCTCAAAAGCCATATCCATAGCCAAGGCGTTTTCTTCCATGATGCCTGCCTCAAGAATTTCCATTGTTTCAGGCATAGCGCTTCTTACAAGCATTTCTCCAGGCACGCCTCTCGAAAAAAGCCTTACAAGCAGTCCAGCAAGCCCGGCAATCGCAAAGAATATGCTTGTAAAAAGGAGAAAAACCGTGTTTGTCTCCCTCTTGCCAACAATCCTCTCCCCTTTTCTTGTCAGGGTGTAATACTTCCACTTCCTGTCTGTTTCCTCCCTTTCAATTAGCGCCGCCTGAACAAGCGATTCAAGATGCTCCTTAATAGTCGAAGCAGCAAGCCCAAGCTCATCCGAGAGGTCAGTCAGGGTTTTTGGCTTGTCAGAGATAGCCCTGATTATGTTCAGCCTTGCATCTACGCTCAGGGCCTTGATTGTCTTGAAATCCACAACAACCTTTCTGTCTTCATCCATATTCATCAGGCAAAAAGAAGCATGGTTTATAAAAGGTTCTGTTTTCTTAGGTTTGCTTCGCTGTATCCTATTTAAGTCATAACAAAAGATTTTTAAAGTTTGTAACTACCCTTATGTAGTATGGCAATCGCACAAGCAACCTTTTCCGAGGAGGCAAAGAGCTATTTATGCTATCTGCACTCAGCAAAAGACAAGATTCAGGAAATAATCACAGAAACTGATAGTGAAAGCTTTTCTCTTTTAAAGGCAGTTACAGCAAGCAGCACCTACAAAATCCTAATCCTGAGGAGCACAGGGCTTCTTAGAGAGCTTTCTTCACAGTATCTTCCAAAGTATATCATCCTGAGAGACTCTCTGGATTCCATTGATGAGGTTTGTGCTGCCTGGGACACTCTTTCATCAAGCAGGGACCTGGTTCTTGTTTTTTTCTCAGGAGAAAACAGGTGGCTCCTGAAGCCTTACCTTCACAACCAGATCTTCGGCAGGCATGAGCTTAAGCAGAAGCTGATTACAATAAGGAACAGTAGGTAAACTCAATGCCGCTTATTTCTGTATTCATTCTTTTATGCTTAATTCATTTATCTTTAACAAGCTTTTTAAGCAGTGCAAAATCCCGAATTCTGCCGGATTAGAATGATTATCAGAAAAGAAAGACCAGACAGTGAAAATCAGGTAAGAAAAATCCTTCACCCCGCTGTGGAAAAGTGGTTTTTTTCCAGGTTTAAGGAGTTCTCGCTACCCCAGCTCTACGGCATACTTGAGGTGCACTCAAGAAACAATCTTCTGGTATCAGCCCCAACCGGGGCAACAAAAACACTTACAGCTTTCCTTTCAGTGATAAACGAGCTTGTTGACTCAGCAGAGAAGGGCATTCTTGAGGATAAGGTTTACAGCGTCTATATCAGCCCTCTGAAATCCCTTAGCTATGACATTGAGTATAACCTGAATGAGCCGCTTAAGGAGATTGAGGGAATCCTTGGAAAAGAGCATTTCATCAGGGTAGGTACAAGAACAGGTGATACAGATGCAAAAGAAAAGGCAGCAATGCTAAGAAAGCCCCCGCACATTCTCATCACAACCCCCGAGTCACTCTCGATAATGCTCGCAAGCAAAAAGTTCAGGGAGAAGCTAAGCAGCGTTGAATGGCTCATTATGGACGAGGTGCACGCCATCGCAGAAAACAAAAGAGGCTCCCACCTTTCACTAACAGTAGAGTTCCTTGACAGGCTCTGCTCAAACTCTATCTGCAGGGTTGGCCTGTCCGCAACAGTTGCCCCGATTGATGAGATTGCAAGGTTCCTTGTAGGCTACAATGAAGACGGCACAGAAAAAGACTGCAAGATTGTAGATGTCCAGTTCATAAAAGACACAGACCTGAAAGTAGCCAGCCCGGTTGACGACTACATATACACAGATTACCATACGCAGAGGACTAAGTTATACGAGCTCCTTGATGAAATCATCCAGACACACAGGACTACCCTGATTTTTACCAACACCAGAAGCGCTACGGAAAGGGTTATTGACACACTTCAGTCAATGTTTCCCTCGAAATACAGCGGAGAGTCAATAGCAGCCCACCACAGCTCGCTTTCTAAGGAGCACAGGCTTGATGTAGAAAGCAGGCTCAGGGAAGGCAGGCTAAAGTGCGTAGTCTCATCTACTTCACTCGAGCTTGGGATAGATATTGGCTACATAGACATAGTCGTGCTGCTCTCCAGCCCAAAGTCAGTCTCACGCGCCCTCCAGAGATGCGGCAGAAGCGGTCACCAGCTCCTTAGCAAGACAGTCGGAAGGCTCGTAACCCTAAGCAGGGACGACCTTGTGGAATGCGCAATCCTCCTCAAAGATGCAGTAGAAAAAAAGATAGACCTTCTTCACATTCCAAAAGGCCCTTTGGATGTCCTTGCCCAGCAGGCTTTTGGCTTCTCACTTAGCGAGGCAGTCAAGGAAGATGAGCTCTTTTCCATCATAAGAAGGGCATACCCCTATCGGCATTTAAAGAAAGAAGATTTCCTTTCAGTCCTGAATTATCTCTCTGGAGAGGAGGTTTCTCTCGAAGAAAGAAGCGTTTACGGCAAAATCTTCAGGTTTGACGACAAAACAGTAAAAAGCCGCGGAAAGATGTCAAGAGTCATCTATATGACAAACATCGGCACAATTCCTGATGAGGCAAGAGTAAAGGTAAAGATAAAAGACCATCTTGTTGGCTACATAGATGAAGGATTCCTGGAAAGAATGCACAGGGGAGATATCTTTGTGCTTGGCGGAAAAACCTATGAATTTCTTTATAGCAGGGGGAATGTTGCCCAGGTCAGGGCAAACCTTGACAAGCCAGCAACCATCCCAAGCTGGGTTTCAGAGATGCTTCCCCTAAGCTTTGAGTTAGCAAACGACATTGGTAAATTCAGAAGGTTGCTCAAGGAGAGAATCCAGGCAAAGGAAAGCAGGGAAAAAAGCCTAAAGTTCATACGCGATTACCTCTACTTAGATGAGAAGAGCGCTAGAGCCATATACTCATACTTCTACGAGCAGAACGCATTCTCTATCGTACCATCAGAAAAAGAGATAGTTGTAGAGTCCTTTTTTGACGGAGAAAGGCACTTTTCAGTCTTCCACACACTTTTTGGCAGGCGGGTAAATGATGTTCTTTCAAGGGCAGTAGCCCTGTACCTTCACATAAAGAACAAGAAAAAGCTTGACATAGGAATCTCAGACAATGGCTTTTACATAGCATCAGAGCATAAGTTTGTGCTCGGCAAGCCCCTGGAGTCAATAGCGCTTCAGGACATTAGGAAGCTGATGGAGAAAGCAATAGACAACACCGAAGTCCTGAGGAGAAGGTTCAGGCACTGTGCAGTCAGGTCCCTGATGATACTACGCCAGTACAAGGCTAATGTTAAAAGTGTCTCAAGGCAGCAGGTATCCTCCCAAAGCCTTCTTGCTTACATCAAGGCAAACTACCCAGATTTTCCCATACTCAAGGAAGCAAAGCGTGAAGTGCTTGAAGACCTCATGGACATAGAAAGCGCAGAAAAAGTCCTCTTAGGCATCAGAGACGGAAAAGTATCTGTTTCCTACGCCCAGCTGTCCTTTCCCAGCCCGTTTGCAATGGGCCTTGTCCTCGAGGGCAAGACAGACGTATTCAAGATGGAAGACAGGATTAAGATACTCAAAGACCTTCACATGAAAGTGCTGGCAGAAATCTCACGAAAGGCAGGCAGGAGCGAGGATGACATCCTCACGCTCAAGGATTCCTTTTCATACGAAAAGTTCTGGAAAGAAGCCAGAAAGCAGGAAGAGTTATCCCGAGAGGACTTTGTTGATGAGATGAAGCTGGAGTTTATGGGCATGAGCGAGCTGATAGATGAGCCTGCAGACTTCAAGAGAAAAATCATAGAACTCATGGACGGCTATAAGAAATTCGACAGCAAGTTCCTGAAAAAGCTCGAAGACCTAATCTACAACAGGCCGAAGATCTTTCCAGAGAAGCTGTTAGGGTTTTTGAAGGAACGGCTTAGTGAGATAAGCTGATTGTTTTTTGTAACTCTTTTCTGAGGATAACGTAAGAAGCCTTTAAATACAAAGAATCAAATTGATTTTAGCAGTTTATTATCTGTTTCTCTAAATCCCCTTTAAGGAAAAGCTTTTATATCCAAGGATAAGAAGAGAGCAGCATAACAATGAGAAGAAACATAATCCTGGACTTTGATGGGGTTATTGCAGACTCCCTTGAGCACTCTTTTATGCTTACAAAGAAAGGCCTGAAGAAATTCAACCTTGAAGGCATAGAAACCCTTGAGGAATTCAGGCAGCTAAAGCAGAAAAGCCTTAACTCCTTATTCAGAAAGCATAAGCCTGGCCTTTTGCAGGCTATTTTTATGGTTAATTATGCATACTCTGAATTAAGAAAGGATTTTTCTCCGCCCTTAAGAAGAGGAGTGAAAAAATTCATAGATGAAGAAAAGAGCAAAGGGAAGAGGCTTTTCATTATATCAAATAATTTCAGGTCAGTTATCAGGAAATACCTCAAAAGCAAGGGAATCCTGCACTACTTCAGCCATATATCAAAAGCATCACTTCTTAAGGACAAGGTAAGAAAGGCAGAAAAAATAATGAAGCGCTTTAAGTTCACGCCAGGTCAGGCTGTTTTTATAACAGATACAGACGAGGATGTAGTTGAAATCTCATCACTAAAGGGCATTGTTGTCATTGGAATCACCGGAGGCTTTTGCAACGAGGATAATCTTGCAGAGTCAGCTCCAGATTACCTCGTGGATTCATTCGCCCAGATTAGCAAAATCATCGACAGCCTTTAGCCTTTTCCCTCTCTGTTAGGCTGTTAAACAAAATTTAAATACTCTCCTTCAAAACCATTTTTGTTCTGGAAAATGATCATAAAGTATGTAAAGCTAAGGAACATCAGAAGCTACTCGTCATCAATTAAGATTGAGTTTCAGGAAGGCAGAACCCTGCTTCTGGGGGACATTGGGTCAGGAAAAAGCTCAATTCTCCAGGCAATAGAGTTTGCCCTTTTTGGCACAGGCACCAGCTCAGAGTCCGTTAAGGGAAGCTCGCTTCTCCGAAGAGGCTCAAAAAAAGGCTCGGTAGAGCTTTGCATAGAGGTAAGCAAAAAAGAGATAATAATCTGGCGTGGGCTTGAAAAAGCCAGCACAGGCATTAAGCAGTCAAACGGGTACTTGATAATCAACGGGGAAAAGCAGGCTTATACACCAGTTGAGCTAAAAACAAGAATTATTGAAATCCTGAATTACCCCAGGGAGCTGGCATCAAAATCCAAGTCTCCAGTCTTCAGGTTCACAGTATACACTCCCCAGGAGCAGATGAAGCAGATTCTCAACATGGGCTCCGATGAAAGGGTCGACACATTCAGGAAAATATTCCAGATAGAGAAGTACAAGAGGATTAAGGAAAACTCGCAGGCCTTAAGGTCTTTCCTGAGAGAGAAAATCGAATACAGCAAAGGCCTTTCCCAGGACATAAGCGAGAAAAAAGAGGAGCTAAAAACCTTGTTAAAGAAAATCAGCGAAAGAAAAGAATCGCTTAAGGCAATCAGGGAATCAATTGTTGAAAAAAAAGAGAACCTGAAGAAGATTGAGTCTGAGGTTGAGCTTCTCAAAAAAAAAAAGGAAGAGCTTTCCAGTATTCAGCAGCAGCTTGCCTCAGCTTTTTCAAAGGCATCAGGCCTTGGCTCAAGGGCATCTGAGCTAAGGGAATCCATACAAGCCAACGAGTCCGAGGTTGAGAAATCAAGCCAAAAGCTAAAAGAGATAAAACTACCAGAGGTAAAGGAACAAGAGCTCAGGCAGCAATACAAAAGAATAAGCGGAGAAATTGCTGAGGCTAACGCAAGTAAAGCCACACTCCATGAGAAGCTTCAACAGGTTAAAAACAGCCTTCAAGAGGTTGAATCCTCAAAAAAGGATTGCGAAGATGCGAAAAGCCAGCTGTCTAAAATAGAACACTTTGATATTGATGCTTCAAGAAGGAAGCTTGAAGAAATAAAAAAAATAGAGAAAAGCCTTGGCGAAAAGCTTGCTTCAATAGAAAAAGAGCTTTTCTCATGCAGGAGCCAGGTTGAAAAAGAAGAGCAGCTGGCAGAAAAGGTTTCCCGGATGGATTCCTGCCCTCTTTGCAAGCAGCCCGTGGGGGAAAGCCATAAGCAGGAAATCTGCGAAAAAAGCGCAGAAGCCAAGAAAAAGCTTAAGGAAAAAATGGGACAGCTTGAAAAAGATCAGTCAGGATTTAAGCAGGAACTGGAAAAAGCCTCAGAACAGTCAGCCCTCGCAGCAAAGCAAGTCGAGCAGGCGCTCATCTCTTCTGAAAAAAAAGAGCAGTTGAAAAATGCCCTTTATAATTATGAAAAAGCTCTCTCAAAGGAGAAAGACCTAAAAGAATCCCTTCAAAAAACACAAAGAGAAATAGAAAAAGCAGAATCATACCCCTTTGAAAAAAAGATGCAGGAGCTTGAAGACATTGATGCATCCCTCAGGGCGTTCTCAGAGCACTCAAAGCTTTCAGCATTAATTTCTGAAAAACAAAAGCAGCTTGGCTTAGCAAAGAAAGCCCTGGAACAAGCAAGGGCAGATATAAAAGAGCTGAACAAGTCAAACTTGTCTTTAAAGGAAAAAGAAGACTTGCTTAAGAAAGAAATCAGAGAGAAAGAGCCGGCAGAAAAAGATTTTGTCAGCCAAAAAGAGGCATTAAGCGAGCTGAACTCAAAAGAAAAAATGATTCTGGAGATTGCAAAAGAAGATGAGGAGAAAGCAGAAAAAGCCAGGGTCCAGATATCAGAAAAAGAAAAGGCAAAAGCCGAAATGGAAAGAAGCAGGAAGATCCTGTCATGGTCTTCTGAAGTGTTTATCCCTATGGTAGAAAACATAGAGAAGCACTTATTTGCAAGAGTATATAACGAGTTTGATGCACTATTCAGGGAATGGTTTGAGATGCTGGTTGAGGATGAAAGCATTAAAGTAAGGCTGGACCCAACATTTACCCCAATAATTGTCCAGAACGGCTACGATGCAGATGTAAGCGACCTTTCAGGTGGGGAAAAAACAAGCCTTGCCCTGGCTTATAGGCTTTCGCTGAACCAGGTAATCAATGATGTAATTTCAGGCATAAACACAAAAGACATTCTTATTCTTGATGAGCCTACAGACGGGTTCTCAACAGAGCAGATGGACAGGGTAAGGGATGTGCTTGACAGGCTTAAAATAAGGCAAGTTATCATAGTCAGCCACGAAAGCAAGATGGAAAGCCTTGTTGATTACAGGATAAGAGTCTCAAAGGACTCAGGCGGCAGCATAATCAGCGCCTAAGCTAATTATTTTCTTTTTCTTTCCAAAAAAGAATTATCATCCTTAAGTTAAGAACAAGCTATAAAAAATAAAAACAAGTGAGGCTATTATTATGTCTAACCTGCTCATAAATATCCTTATTGCAAGCGCAGCCAGCTTCGTCGCTATCGTAATCTTCTCAGAAATCATTTTGTACTTCAAAAGAAAAAAAATCAACTCGTCTCTTGAGGACTCAATAAAAGAGGAGATTTTTTCAATTAAAAGAGAGAACAAGTCAAACAGGGTTTACCTAACAAGGATTGAGAAGATGATTGCCAAGTTGTCAACCTTTATTTACAACCACCAGCTGCACAGGACAATGCAGTACTTTGTACAAATCGAGCAGGATTACCAAAACCTCTCAGAGGCATACAGGAGAAAAATTAACCTCAGGCTGTTTGAGATATGCTGCGGCCTTTTTGATGAGCTCTTTAAGTTTGAGATGTACCTTTCTGCCTCAAAGGTTTACAGGTTTATGCATGAAGATCTGTACAAGAAAGGAAACAACAGGGAGAGAGAGATTATGTTTTCAGATATAAACACAAGGTTTAATGAGATTAACAAGTTCCTTTCTGCTTCAAGGGTTTACAAGTTTATGCTTGATGAGCTTCGCGAGAAAGATACTCAGGAAGAAAGGCAGAGCCTTCTTTCAGATGTCGGAAAGATATATAATAAGCTAAGCAATGAAA
This sequence comes from Candidatus Woesearchaeota archaeon, assembly GCA_011045925.1. Classification (GTDB taxonomy): domain Archaea; phylum Nanobdellota; class Nanobdellia; order Woesearchaeales; family JASKKU01; genus DSBS01. The sequence goes on from DSBS01000097.1 coordinate 13,362, forward strand.
AGTAAATAGCCTGAAAAGAACTACATCTAATAAAGCTTTTAAGGAAGCCGTTTAAAGAAATCAGCTTGAGATGTCTAAAGAAGGGTCCTCGTCGACAAGATATTCCCTTATATGCTTAATATAGCCATTCTTGATTTTCTTTGTCCTAACATCCCATCTTATATCTAACATTCCAGTTAAGTAGT
>DSBS01000057.1 GCA_011045925.1 Candidatus Woesearchaeota archaeon
AGCGCAAGTTTGGTGCTAGCGTGAGCTCTCTTTCAGCCCGAACAATGCGGGCTGAAATATATTGTAGGGCTATCGCCCACAATATTATTTGTTTTTTATTTGGACTTTTTGAACAGAGCCGATATATGCCTAAAAATTAGCCTTTAACAAGCTCAAATGCCTCCTCGGGAGATGCATCATTAAAGATTATCTTTTTGAGTGCAAGAGAAACCTCTACTGGCTTATCGCTCTGCCAGACATTCCTGCCAACGGCAATTCCTTTGCCTCCGGCATCCATAAACATTTTTACGTCTCTAAAAAAGTCAAGCAGCCCTCTTTTCTCACCGCCAGCCATGACTAAGCCGGTCTTTCCGGCGCACCTGGCAATCCACTTAAACCCTTCAGGATCTCCATTGAACTTAATCTTGGCAACATCAGCCCCAAGCTCAAGAGCAACCCTTGCAGCATATGCCAATGTGTTTGTGTCGAGCTCATTCTCAATTGCTTCTCCTCTTGGATAAACCCATGCGACAACAGGAATGTCCCAGCCTCTTGCTTCCTCAACAATCTTAGAGAATTCGTGAAAGATTTCTGTTTCATGGAGACTGCCTACATAAACCGTGTACCCGACTGCTACTGCTCCTGCCTTTACAGCCCTTCTGACAGAGCAGTTTAGCGGGGAGCATGGGTCTCCCTTAAGCAGGTTTGTCTTTCCGTTTAGCTTTACCAAAAGCCTTAAGTCCTCCTTGTAAGGGCCATAATACTTCTCTGCTATCCCAATTTGAGTTGCAATAGCGTTATAGCCTGCCTGTGCACCGACCCTGAAAACAAAATCAGGGTCAACACTTTGGTTGTTAAAGCCAACAGGGCCATGCTCCAGCCCCTGGTCATACGCTAATATCATGGTTTTTCCGTTCGTAAAGAGCCTTTTCATGATGCATTACCTCTTATTTTGAAAGCTTTTTTTCCTTTTCGCTGACAAGCACCAGGGTTTTCATAACAGTATCAGGATTCAGCGACATTGTATCAATTCCCTGCTCAACCAGAAACTCTGCAAAATCCGGGAAGTCAGAGGGAGCCTGGCCGCAGATTCCTATGTACTTTCCTCTGTCTTTTGCAGCTTTGATTACCTGGCTTATAAGCTTTTTTACTGCAAGGTTTCTCTCATCGTATATTGAAGAGACAATTTCGGAGTCTCTGTCAAGGCCCAGGGTTAGCTGAGTCAGGTCGTTGCTTCCTATGCTAAAGCCGTCAAACACATCAAGGAATTCTTCAGCAAGGATTACATTTGATGGAATCTCGCACATTGCATAAATCTCTAATCCCTGGTCATGCTGGATTAGCCCGTTTTTCCTCATTTCTTCTATAACGAGTTTTCCTTCCTCAACGGTCCTGCAGAAAGGCACCATTACCATTACATTTGAGAGCCCGAGCTCTTTCCTTACTTTGATAAGAGCTTCGCATTCTAATGCAAAGGCTTCCCGGTACTTGGAGTTGTAATACCTCGATGCGCCTCTCCAGCCAATCATGGGGTTTTCTTCCTTTGGCTCAAAAAGATGGCCTCCAATGAGGTTTGCATACTCGTTTGATTTGAAATCAGAGAGCCTTACTATAACCTTGTTTGGGTGGAATGCAGCTGCTATTGTGGCTATCCCGGAAGCAAGCTTGTCAACAAAAAATTGCCTTTTGTCTGGATAGCCTTCAGTGATTTCTGAGATCTGCCTTTTCAGGCCTTCGTCATCAAGCGAATCAAAGTGTATTAATGCAAGGGGATGCACTCTTATGTAAGAGCCAATTATAAACTCTTCTCTTGCCAGCCCAACTCCTTGCACGGGCAGGGTTGAGTATGGGAACGCCTCCTCCGGATTGCCAAGGTTGAGCATTATCTTGGTTCTTGTCTCAGGAATGTGCTCAAGGCTAATCTCTTTTTTCTCGAAGTCAAGTATGCCATCATACACATAGCCGTTCTCTCCCTGTGAGCAGTCAATAGTTACATCGCTGCCCTGCTTAAGGGCTTTTGTTGCGTTGATTGTCCCGACAATGCATGGAATCCCAAGCTCTCTTGCAATGATTGCTGCATGGCAAGTCCTGCCGCCTTTGTTTGTGACTATTGCAGACGCTATCTTCATGATTGGCTCCCAGTCTGGGTCTGTCATCTCTGTTACAAGCACTTCGCCTTTTCTAAAGGATGAGATATTCTTTACATCAGATATTATATTCACTCTGCCTGTTGATATTCTTGAGCCGATGCTCATTCCCTTTGCAAGAATTTTCCCCTGTCCCTTTAGCTTGTACTCCTCAATCTTGTCTTTTGCTCTTACAGAATGGACAGTCTCTGGCCTTGCCTGGACAATGAAAAGCTCGTTTGTTACTCCGTCTTTCGCCCATTCTATATCCATTGGAGTTGATTTGCCTCTTTTTCCTGAGTAATGGTCTTCAATCGCCAGAGCCCACCTGGCAAGCGCCAGAACCTCGTCATCGGAAAGGCAAAACTGGTTTCTCAGTGCAATGTCAACTGGAACATTTTTTACTCTTTTGCTGTCGCTGGAGTAAATCATCTTAAGCTCTTTTGTGCCTAGCTTTTTTGAGATTATGCTTCTGTAGCCCTGGCGAAGTGCCGGCTTGAAAACATAATACTCGTCAGGGTTTACTCTCCCCTGAACAATGTTCTCTCCTAGGCCGTATATGCCTGTTATAAAGATTACTTTATCAAAGCCGCTTTCTGTATCCAGGGTGAAGGTTACTCCTGATGTTGCCAAATCAGAACGAACCATCTTCTGGATTGATACGGAGAGTGCAATTGAGAAATGATCAAAGTTCTTATCCACCCTGTATGATAATGCCCTGTTTGTGAACAGGGAAGCAAAGCATTTTTTTACTGCTTCAAGAATCATAGCATTTCCTTTAATGTTAAGGTATGTTTCCTGCTGTCCTGCAAAGGATGCGTCTGGGAGGTCTTCTGCTGTTGCAGAGCTTCTTACAGCAACATCAGTATTCTCTCCGTACTGCTTGCAGAGGTTCTGGTAGGCTTCCACTATCGGAGCCTTAAGCTCTTCGGGAATTTCTGCATCAAGTATAAGGTGCCTTACCTTTTCTCCTCTCACAACAAGGTCGTTAACATCAGAAGTATTGAGCCCATCAAGGGCCTCGCGGATTCTGTCTATAAGGTTGTTTTTCTCAATGAAATACCTGTATGCCTCTGCTGTAACAGCAAAGCCGTTGGGGATATTAACGCCTATTGGCGTTAGAAACCTGTACATCTCTCCCAATGATGCGTTTTTTCCGCCTACTAGCGGAACGTCTTCAATACCTGTCTGGTCAAACCAAAGAATAAATGCTTTCTGCTTATCCATATTATCAAACCTCTTTTATTCGAAAATAAAGGCAAGTCTATAAAAAGTTTATTAATTATTGCAGAATTGCAAAACTGAATTTCTCAAATAACTTTCATAAAATTTATAAATCCCCGATAAAAACAAAGGTATAACTTTTCATACTTGTTGAAAAAGTCAGATTTTTTGTAAAAAAGAACAGCAAGGATGGTGACAAAAATGAAAAACCCATTAATAAAGTTCTATGGTTCTGCTAAGGTTGGCTCCAAAGGGCAGATTGTAATTCCCTCTGACCTGAGGCATGACTTCGGGATAGAGCCAGGAGAAACGATGATTTTTATTGGCAAAGCAGAGCAACATGGTTTTGGCGTAATGAAGTCAGAAGCAATGTTTACATTAAAGAAAGAGCTGGAGCAGATGCAGCAGAGCTTCAGCGAGCCAAAGAAAAGAAAAGTAACAAGCAAAAAAAGAAAGAGCGCTAAAAAAACAGCAAAAAAGCGCAGCAAGCTATATTAATTATATCGAAAAGGAGTTTAGAAATGGCTAAGTGGTGGTTTAGGCAAAGGGCAAATATTTTCCTGGCGTGGGTGCCTATCTCAATTGAGGGCTGGGCACTTTACGGGGTTTTAATTGCTTCAATAGCCTCTCTTGGCGTGTACTTCAGCATTCTTTCAGCTGGTGCAAGGGAATTCCTGCTTTTCCTGTTCTACTCTGGAATAGCCCTGTTGCTTTTTTCCCTGATAGCTGACATTAAGACAGAGAACCCTATATTATTAAAGAGGCCGGAATAAGAATGGCTGGTAAAGAAAAGAAAAACAAAGGTGCGGAAAATCGTGTAAAAAGCTCAAGCAGAGCAAAGGGCGCTAGTGAAAAAAGCAAGCCCTCTTCAAAAAAAGATGATGCAGGCAGAAGGGCTGTAATTGAGCTTAAAGAGCTTTGCAAGTTCTACAAGATGGGCAAAAGTGAAGTCCGGGCTCTTAATGGAGTTAAACTAAAAATATTTCAGGGCGAGATGGTTGCGATCGTGGGCCCATCCGGCTCTGGGAAAAGCACGCTTATGAATATGGTTGGATGTCTGGACATTCCTACCTGTGGCTCTGTCTACCTGTTTGGAAGGGATATCTCCAAGATGGCTGAGTCTGACCTTGCAACCCTTAGGGGGAAAACAATTGGCTTTATATTCCAGAAGTTTAACCTTGTGCCTTACCTTAATGCACTAGAGAATGTTGTGCTTCCGATGGTTTTTCAGGGCGCACCTCTGCCTGAGAGAAACAGGAGAGGAAAGGAAATCCTGGATGTTGTTAAGCTTAGTGACAGGAAAACCCATAAGCCCAGTGAGCTTTCAGGCGGGCAGCAGCAAAGGGTTTCTATAGGAAGGGCTCTTGCAAATAACCCGCAGATTATATTAGCAGATGAGCCTACCGGGAACCTTGACAGCGAGACAGGAAAAAGCATAATGCAGTTTATGAGAGAGCTAAATGAGAAGTTCGGGAAAACTATTGTAATTGTCACTCATGATGAAAGGATTGCAAAGACCTGTGACAGGACTATTTTCATTGAGGATGGGAAGATTGTGGATAGGATTCATGCGCTTTAGTGTACTAGGAGAGTACATATATTATAATATTCAGATAAAAAGGTGAAAAAAATGAAAAACTTGAAAGTGTTTTTGATGGTTGTTGGATTAATGCTTGGTTCTCTTGCCGGGCTTGCTATCGCAGGGGAAAGCTATAGGTTAACGCAGCTTTACTATGAGCCTGCTCCTGCTGAGCCTGGGAAAGAGGTTACTGTGTGGTTTAAGATTGACAATACAGCTACAACTGAGGTTAACAACCTTATGGTTGAGTTTGTTGATGAATTCCCTTTCTCCCTGGTTGAGGAGGATAAAAGAAGCTTTGAGATTGAAAGGCTTCCCACAAGGAAATATGTGCTTGTGAGCTACAGGGTCCTGGTTGACAGGATGGCTGCTGAAGGGATAAACTATATGAAGCTTAGGGTTACTTACGGAATGCTTCCTCCCTCAACAGAAAGGTTTGAGATAATGGTGAAGCCTCAGAAGCCAACAATTTCTGTGGACTCAATCCTGGCTTCTCCGGAGATAGTTAGCCCAGGCATGGAGTTTGGCCTTAAGATTGATGTATCCAACTCTGAAGAATTTGCTTTAAAGAACCTCAGGACAACGCTGGACTTTACAGGAATGCCTTTTTCGCCTATAAGGTCTTCGAACTATAAATCGTTTCCATTGATTGCTTCTGGGGAGAAAAAGAGTATTGGGTTTCAGCTTATTGCGAGCCCCGATGCAGAGCCGGGTGTGTACAGTATTCCTCTGGTTATCGAATACCAGGACAACCTGAACAACAACTATGTAGAGAACCACGTTGTAGGGTTTGTGGTCCAGGATATCTTTGAAAGGAACATTCTTGCAATTCCTGATGAGTTCAGGCTTTCTGAGGGTGTTCCCGGGAAGGTAAGCCTGCAGTTTGTCAACAGGGGGCTTAGCAGGATTAAATCCATGGAAGTAAGGATTCTGCCATCTGATGGATACAGCATATCCGGGAAAGATATTGAGTACCTTGGGATTATTGAGTATGATGACTATGACCTTGCTGAGTTTACTATTGTCCCTGAGAGAACTGGTGAGATTAGTGTGAGATTTGAGTATGAGTACTTCGACTACTTCAACAACAAGATAACCGAAACAAGGGATGTTATAGTTAATGTTTCGGAGCATGTTGAGAGCAGGAGCATTATGCCGCTGGTTATTGTTTTGCTTGTTGTTGGCGTGGTTGCCTGGGTTCTGTACAGGCGATGGAAGAAAAAGAATGAGTGAGCAGCAGGGGCTTAAGCTTAAGGTGATAACTTAAAATGGAAGTCCTGCTCCTTGCTGCAAAGCACCTGAGGCGGCTTAGCTTCAGGTCCTGGGTAACAATAATTGGGATTGTTATTAGTGTTGCTGCTATTGTTGCCCTTACTTCTTTGGGCGATGGGCTTAGGACTGCTGTGACTGGGCAGTTTGAGCAGCTTGGTGCAAACAGGATTATTGTCAGCCCTGGGAGGTCCTTTGAGCTTGGGGGGCCGCTTGGCGCATCCTTTAGTACAACATCACTTGGAGAAAGGGACCTTGATGAGATCAGAAGAGTAACCGGAGTAGAGCTAGCAACAGGGGTTATGACAAAGCCTGGCACGATTGAGTTTGCTGGCAAGGAAATAAATACCTTTGTTGCTGGAGCAGAGATTGACAGTGATACAATCAGGCTTGCTATGCAAACTGATGACATTAAGGCGGAAAAGGGAAGGTTTCTCCGGGAAGGTGACCAACGGTCTGTTTATATCGGAAGCAGGATTGCTTATGATATGTTTGAGAGGGAGATAAGGCTGGGTGACAAGCTGGTTATTGAATCAAGGCGATTTAATGTTGTTGGAATCCAGGCTGAATCCAGCATTCCTTTTAATAACAGGATGATCAGGATTCCGATAGATGAGTTTAAGGATATTTTTGGAATAAGGGATTCTGAATACAACATGATTATTGTTTCTGTCGCTGATGGCTATGATATTGACCTTGTTTCTGACAGGATTACAAGAGCACTCAGAAGGTTCAGGCGGGTTAAGGAAGGCCAGGAGGATTTTGAGGTTCAGACTACACAGCAGATAATAAGCAGCTATGAGACTTTGCTTACTGTTGTGCAGATGGTTGTGGTTGGGATTGTTAGCATCTCTCTTGTTGTTGGCGGAATTGGAATCTCAAACACCATGTTTACTTCTGTGCTTGAAAGAACAAGGGAGATTGGTGTTATGAAGTCAATTGGGGCAAGGAATGGGCATATTATGTCTATTTTCCTGATGGAATCCGGGTTTCTTGGGCTTGTTGGGGGGATTATTGGGCTGGCTGTTGGGGCTTTGCTTGCTTTCTCTGTTGAGTTTACTGCTGGATTGGCTGGCTTTGGAATGATTAAGGTCAGCATTAGTGCTGGCCTGATCTTGTTTGCCCTGGCTTTTTCGTTCGGGGTTGGGGTTTTGTCTGGGGTTATTCCTGCGCTGAGGGCTGCGAGGCTGAACCCTGCTGAAACACTGAGGTATGAATGAAATATGATGTCTGACTATCTTACAATATCGTCCAGGAACTTGTCAAGGAGGAAAACTCGCACTTTTCTTACCTTGCTTGGCATCCTGATAGCAATTGGGGCGCTTGTTGCGCTTGTTTCGCTTAGCAATGGGCTGATGCATTCTGTTGAGGAGGTTTTTGAGCAGATGGGCAGGGATAAGATTATGGTAATGCCTACGCTGGCGGGCTTTGTTCCTATTGGCGAGCAGTTTAGCAGCTATGAGCATGATGCTATTAAGCGTGTGCCTGGCGTTATTGATGCTGCGGCTATGACTTTTAAAATTGGGCTTGCTGAATTCGGAGGGGAAACTGCTTTTGTTTATGTAAGCGGAGTGAGCACAGACAGCTCGATGAGGGTCCTGGAGGACATGCAGAACCTTGTGGTTGAAGATGGAAGGAACCTGATAAGCCAGGACAGGTTCAGGGCTGTGGTCGGGTGCAGGTATGCGCAGGGCAGGGTTTTTTCCAGAGAGGTTAAGGTGCGAGACACGATAACTGTTGAGGGGCACAGGTTTAAGGTTGCTGGGATCCTGGAATGCATTGGGAGCGAGCAGGATGACACTACTATTATGATTCCGCTGGATGTCTCTAAGGAAGTGCTTAATGTGGATAAATACTTTAGTGTTGTTGCCCAGGCGTCTCCTGCTTTTGAGATTGATGAGGTTGCTAATGAGGTTGAAAAGAGGATAAGGGATATAAGGGGGCAGAAGGAAGGCGATCAGGATTTTAGTGTCCAGACTTCTGACCAGCTGCTTGAGACTTTCAACCAGACGGTTGGGATGATTTCTGTGCTTCTGGTTGCGCTTTCGCTTGTTTCGATTATTGTTGCTGGTGTTGTGATTATGAACACGCTTTATACAAATGTGCTTGAAAGAAGGAGAGAGATTGGGGTGATGAAGTCAATTGGGGCGAAGAATTACCACATTGCCCTGCTTTTTCTTACTGAAGCACTGATAATATCGCTTGCTGGGGGGCTGCTTGGGCTTGGGCTTGGGTTTGGCGTAAGCAAGATTGTTCAGGTTGTTGCTAACTCTTACCTTGGGGCTGATATCCTTATTGTGAGGCTTGACTTGTATTTATTCAGCTTTGCTATGCTGTTTTCAATTGGGTTAGGTATGTTTGCCTCTTTCTACCCGGCAATGAAGGCTGCGAAGATGCACCCTGTTGATGCGATGAGGGAATAAGCAGGCTAACAAGTAAGCAAGTAATTGCAAATAATTAATTGTGATTCTTTTCATGAACAGGGTGTTCGTGCTTCTGCTCTTTTCTTTTCTTTAAGTACTGGAGCTGCTTCTGCTTTTCCTGCTGGAACTTTGCGTGGCTGAACCTGTACTTGCCAATAATGGTTGAAGCGTGATGACCGCCGAGGAAGTGGGGCATCAGCACATAGTCTGCGCCGGTGCCGTAAAGCTGGAGGGCTTCGTCTATCTGAAGAGAGACCACTATTATTATGGTTTTTTTGTTTGTCTCCCTGATGTGCTTTATCAGCAGGGTGTTTGTCTCAAAGTCTGGGACTGTGGAGATGACCATCTTTGCCTTTCTGAAATCGAGATCGTTGAGAAGCTCGAGGTCGTTTGCGTCTCCGTACCTGCATTGAACGCCTTCTTTTGTGAGCTTGTTGATTGTGTCCGGGTTGTAATCCACAACGAGGTGCTTCTTTTTTATGCCTTTCAAAGACTCGAGCAGGTCGTAGCCGATTCTGTTGTAGCCGAAGAGTATTGCTTCGTAGCCTTCGGAGGATTCAAGCTTTTGCTCGTCTATTTTTTTGCCTTTGTACTCAAAGATTCCGAGGTATTTTGAGATCTTGTTGTATATTTTGTCTGAGTAGAGTATCATGTAGGTGGAGCCGGTTATGGTTATCAGCCCTACAACTGTGACAACAGAAAGGATGTGCGTTGGGATATGGCCTACCCGTACTCCGAGGGCTATAAGAATTAATGAGAACTCGCTGATCTGGGCTACTGTGAGCCCTGCCTTGAAGCTGGTCCTTTTTGTGTATCTCAGGAATTTCATAAGGAGCATAACTATTATTGGGTTTCCTATCAGGATGAATGCGGAGAAAATAATGATCTGCGGGATGTAAGGGGTTATGTCTGAGAATACCATCTGGGAGCCGAGGACTATAAAGAAAAGCACAAGGAAGAAATCCCTGAGGGGCTTCATTTTTGAGTTGATTTCAAACCTGTATGGTGATGCTGCGAGAGTGATTCCGGCAAGCAGGGCGCCTACTTCTATGGAAAAGCCGAAGACGCTGAATACTGTTGCCAGGGCGAGGCACCAGCAGAGCGAAAAAAGAAGGAGGAACTCCTGCGACTTTGCGATTCTTTTTGTGAAAGCTGGCAGGAGGAACAGGCTGAAGTAGAACACTACAGCAAGCAGGGCGATTACTTTTAGGATTGAAGTTGTTATAAGGGTGAATACATCCCCTCCTCCGGAAAGCGAGGAAATTATCATAAGGGCAAAGACTGCGATTATGTCCTGAACTAAGAGGAATCCTATAGAAATCTTTCCGTAGAGTGTTTCCAGGTCTCCTTTATCAGAGACCAGTTTCATGATGATGATTGTGCTACTAAATGTGAGCGCTACTGCGATGTAAATGGAAGCAATTGGGGAGAAGCCCATTGCAAGCGCTATGAGAAAGCCGCCCAACGATGTAAAGATTACCTGGCCTACGCCAGTGATTACTGCAACCTTGCCTACATCCTTGATGACTTTTGGGTTGAGATTCAGCCCGACCATAAAAAGAAGGATTGCAACGCCTATGTGCGCAAAGGTTTCCATAACGCCTTCTGATACAGATATGGTGAACAGGCCTGCGCCGATAACTATTCCTGCGAATATGTAGCCGATTATAAGGGGTTGCTTGAGAAGGCGGGTGAATGCTGCTACAAGGGTTGCGATTACAATAATCAGGCTTAGCTCATAAAAGATATTTTCAAACAAGTTTTCACCCAGAAACCTTTCCGGAGCATTAGGGTTTTTAAGCTTTTCGATGAGTGGGTGTGGGATTAGGTTTCCAGGACTTGCGTATGGGAAGCGAGCTTAACTAGGATTTAGATATTTGAGCCATTCTTATTGTGTTTTAACTTTTTTTTGTCAGTAAAGTGTATTTCTTTGGCATTTTTTGAATTGACAACTTTTTCTCCTAATCGTTTTTCAATTCGGTCTTTTGCAACTTTTGCAGTTTTTCCTCCCTTTCTAGCGATTTCTTTGCTTTTGTGAAAAGTTGTAGGATTTTCTTTCTCAGAGATTTCTTTTGTCGTCGCTTCTGCAAGCATATTCAGGATAAGTTCAATATTAGTCATATTATCCCTTAAGTTTTCTTTTTTCAAGCCTTAGGGCTGCTTATACTCTTTGACAGTCTTGCCAGTCCATGCTTTAGTAATCTCATTGGTTAGAATAGCAAAATCTTCCTGCTTTGAAATGCCAATCCTGTTCCATTCATCAGTTAATTGTTTCTGACTTCAATTGTTTTGAGTCTTTGATTTATCCAGTCTTCAGAATATCCTTTTTGAAGATAAGTCCTCATTACTCTGTCAATTGTTAGCTCTGGATCTTCTGTTTCATCAGTTCTTTCTCTTCCAACTCTGGCAAGCCACATTTTGAAAGGTTCTGCCTTTTTTGATGGTATTGACTGAATTAGACGCAATAACTGCTCTGTATCGGCAACATCTGTCAACCTCATTTTTCCATCAGGAGCAAGCATTTTCAACTGGTTACAATTTGTAACCGTTTGATTTTCCTCATTCTTAAGCCTGTGCTTCAAGACCTTCCAATAGTTTCTTGCACCCTGAAAGTCATTATCAGTCAATATTGCTACAACATCTATAACGGAGAAATGCCATTTTTCTTTATCTGGATCCTATTCTACACGAATCTTCTTATCATTGAAAAGTTTTATTGCATTGGTCATTTTATTTTTCCGGCTTAATGTTCTGAAGTGAATAAGGCTTAATAAAAAAAGGCAAAAACATGAAGAGTAATTCCTGATTGTATTTATCAATAAGATTCTTGGTTTTTTCTTTAGCTTTTTCTCTGTCAAACATCTTATTCTTGTCCTCTTTTATGATTAGGCCAATTATAAATAAGTGCACATATTTTTAAACATTTCTGTTCTTAGCTGTTAGGCTCCTTCATCAGCTCGTGGCCTGTCTTTCTGCTGAATGCCTCTGAGTAAACTTAATAAATTAGTATCAATTTCTCTGCATCCGAAAGTGCTAGAATTTCTTAAATCTCTTGAGTAATCTACATATCTTCCATTACCAGCTTGTCTTCAATAAATTCTGAAGGCAGACCAAGCTTTTCTTGATTTACTCCTGTATGAAGTCATCCAGGGAATACTCGAACTCATCGTCCTTAGAGATTTTTCCTTTTGCCTTCTGGTATTCCCTTGCGAGAAGCCAGAAGATTATTGCGAGGCTTTTCTTTCCCTTGTTGTTGCATGGAATCACAAGCTCGAGCTTGTTTGTTATGTTGTTTGTGTCGCAAAGCCCAACTATTAAGACTCCAATCTTTATTGCGTCGTCCATTGCGTTCCTGTCTGTCCAGGGGTCTGTTACTATGATAACTTTTGCCTCTACGAAATCCCTGAGGCTTGCGTTTGTCATGATTCCTGGCGTGTACCTGCCTATCATGGCTTTTGAGCCTGTAGCTTTCTTGAACATTACTGCTGGCTTCCAGCCGGACTCTCTTCTTGCACAGACAAGGATTTCTTCTGGCTCGTAGCTTGCAAGAAACCTGACTGCAGTCTTGATTCTCTTGTCAATCTCTTCCAGGTTAAGAACGGAAAGGCCATCGCTTCTTGTTTTGTAGATAAAGGGCTCCATTGACTTGGTCTTGAACTTTGTGCCAATGTGAATCCCCTGCTTTAGATAAACCTCTGATGCAACTAATAATGCTGGCTCACTCATTTTTTCACCTAGTTTTTGTTCGTGTAAGGCAATTACAGCAGAATACCGCTGCTGCCTTACTCTCGCCCAGACAGCTGTCCTGCAGGGTCCCTTCCGGCTCTTCCCTGCAGAGGGCTTTTTGTTGGAAAACCCAGGCTTGCTTTTAAAGTTTTCTGTGAAAATCAGCGCAAAAAAGGAAAGATTTATATATTGCTTATAAGCTAGCAGTTTCACAACTTAGTAGTTAAAAGGTGATGAAAAATGGAAGAATTAAAGGGAAATGCAGAACAGGTTTCAAATAAGCTCAATTTGGGTGGCTTAATTGAAGATGCGATAAAGGGAACAAGAATTTGGGTTGATTACCGGTTATTTAAAGATTTTCAGGAGAAGCATTGTTGTGAAGCGGTGGAAAAGTTAGCCATGAACTATCTTGGTTTAGAAAAACCAAGCAAAGAAGACTCGGCTTTCTTAAAGAGAACCCTGAAAGACACAGAGCACGACTTTGCAGAATATTTTAGCGGGACAAGCTTGGACAGAGCAACAGAAATTACTGCATATGTTCTTAATGCTGCAAAAATGGTTGGTGTATGTCTGCCAAAAGTGGAAGAAGCTTATAGAGATATTCTGTCAAATGCCGGCTTTGATCCTTCTGAGCGGCTAAACTCCGGCGAAGAGTTGGTAGCGCCAGGTTCATATGGAAACCTTTTCAGCTATCATCCATTTGATACTGAATAATTTTTTCCTTTTTTTATCTTCTTAATAAGAAAGCTTTAAATATAATACTTTCTTCGCTTTTCTCATAATAAAGTAGTAAAATTGTTTTTGGG
>DSBS01000099.1 GCA_011045925.1 Candidatus Woesearchaeota archaeon
AAATAAGGACGCAGAGTTGGTGGGCTAGGTAGGCTAGCTATTGAGAGAGCTCTTTTAGCTCCGAAAGCCAGGCTTTTATTGGCTTAAACCCTAAATCCCAGAATCTTCTGTCAGAGATGTCGAAGCCTATATCCTTGAGCAGCTGGGCTGGCTTTTTTGCAGAGCCAGAGGATAGCAGCTTCTTGATCTTTTCCAGGGCTGGCTTTCCACTTTTCTTGTATTCATTGAACAGCGAGAGGGAGAGCAGCTCACCAAAGCTGTATGCATAGCAGTAAAACGGGTAATGAAAGATGTGTGGGATGTAGCTCCATTCATGCCTGAACATGCCTGGTATGCTAATGCTTGAGCCAAACTGTTCTTTTAGCGAGGCAAGATAAATATCGCTGAGCTTTTTTTCAGAGATGTGGCTTTTTGAGATAGCCTCATGGGCCTGGAGCTCGAACTTAACAAAGTAAATCTGCCTTAGGATTGTAGCGTACGAATCAGAAATCCTCTCAGACAGGAGCTGAATCCTTTCTTTTTTGCCTGCTTCTTTAAGTAGCCTCTCAAAGACTATTAATTCACAGAGGGTTGAAGCTGTTTCGCATAAAGGCAGGCTGGCATTCATTACAGCCATTGGAAGGTGTGAGGAGAAGAGTGCATGTATTCCGTGCCCTAGCTCATGAGCCAGCGTTGAAATATCTCTTCTTTCCCCTACATGGTTTAACAGGATGTATGGCTTTATATTGGGGGTTACAGATGAGCAGAAAGCCCCGCCAATCTTATTCTTTCTGGGAAATACATCAATATGCCTGGAATCAATTATCTCCTTTGCCTTAACAAAAAAATCCTCATCAAAATTCCTGAATGTTGACAGGACAAGCCTTTTTGCCTCGGGAAATGAATAAGTATTATTGGTTTTTTTTCTGGCTACGCCAACAGGCGCATAAAGGTCGCTTCTGCTAAGCCTCCTCTTTCCCAAGAGCTTTGCTTTTAGCTTAAAATATTCCTGAAAAACCTTTGTGTTGCCTGTGCAAGAGCCTATTAATGAATTAACTGCTGACCCTGGAACCTGGTTTGAGAAGTTTCTTACAGTTATTGGCGAGGAGTAGCCCCTTAGTTTTGCCTCCTCAGACCAGTCTTTTACAATAGCAGAATATATTGTATATATTTTTTCTTTATTGCTTCTGAACTTCTTAAGAAGGGCAGAATATGCAGCATGCCTTTCCTCTTGCTTGTGGCTGTACACATATTTCATCAGCTCCTGCATTGACTCTACTCTTTTGGCTTTGCCTTTTATTTTTAGCAGGAACACAAAGTCTGAGGCAATCTGGTCATAAAGCTGGCTTACCACACTGATTCCATTCTGGTCTTTCCTGTGGATTATTCTTTCCTCGTTTTCAGGAAGGGTGTAGCGCGCTGACTCCCTTGAGCGCATAAGGCTGGGCTTATGCTCGGGAAGAGAGTTAAAAAGCCTTTTTGCATTTTTTTCATCAAGAGGCTTCAGCCCTTCAACTTTCCTGCCTTTTATCCAGTGTGAAGCAAACCTTGTTTTATCAGATATCTCCAGGTCAAGCTCCTGTATAACTGATGACAGCCTCATTGCCTTCTGGGACTTAAGGTCTGCGTGGGAAAGCAGGGAAACATAAGCTGAAAGCTTTACTGACTCTTCGGAAATCCTGTCGCTCAGAAGAACGAGTTTTCTGAAATCCTGGCAGGGCATAGAGGGCTTCAGCTTCTTTTTCATTGAAACAAAGATTTTTATCAGCTTTCTGATGCTGCTTGCAGCAGCAAAGAATTCTTTTTCATTCCGGATTATATCTTTTAGGTTCCAGTGAATCTGCTTTTCTCTCATCTTTATTTTTCTTTAATTGCCATCTTTAATTTTCTTTATTTGTTTTTAGGTACTTTTGCAACTTCTTTAAAAGTTTAGCCCTTTCATTTAAAAAGGTGTCTGCTGAAAAAGATATTTTATAAAAGCGAAAAGCAAAAAAGAAGAACGAATCTTAAGCCTGAAATGGACTCTGAGAAAAACTGCAAAGAAAAGCAGAATAAAAAGGGAGAGGCTTCTAAAGAACCAGATAATGGAGCTTCGCCTGTTTCACCAAAAATCAAGATAAATGGAAGCCAGAAGAATGCTTCCAAGCCTTTTATGAACCCATACGGAAACCTTATTGTTGGTGTCTGCAGCCTTATTGGTGCTGGAAAGACAACGGCCTGCGAGTTCTTCAGAAAAAAGGGATTCTCTTTTGTTTCATTGTCAGATATTATCAGGGATGAGCTAAGGCTGGAGGGAAGTGAGATTACAAGGGATAGGCTTAGGGAGAAGGGTAATGAGATGAGAAAGCTGTTTGGCCCTGACATACTTGCAAGAAGAGCTATAATGGGCAGTTCTGACTCTCCCAGGTCTTTCTCAGAAAGAAAGGTTGTTATTGACTCAATTAGAAATCCTTCCGAGGTGGCTTTTTTGAAAACTATACCTGGGTTTACGCTTATCTCAATTCTTTTAGACCCAAGGAAAAGGTTTGAAAGGATTATGAGCAGAAAAAGGGAAAGCGAAGGTAGCCTTTCTTATGAGGAGTTTATAGCTCAGGAGCAGAAAGAAAACTCTTCAGATGAGACTGCCCAGCAGCTTCAGAAAGTTATTGAGATGGCTGATATATCAATTGAGAATAATTCTGGTTTTGAGGAGTTCAATAAAAACCTTGAGATTGCTTATGAAACAGCAATAGTCCGGTTCTCAAAAGCATTCAGGCTGGATTGGGATGAGTATTTTCTTAAGATGTGTGTGATTGTTGCTGAAAGGTCAACCTGCCTTAGAAGGCATGTTGGGGCGATTGCTGTCAGGAACAGGCAAATTCTTACTACTGGCTATTGCGGCGCGCCCTCAAGGGTAAGGGACTGCCTCGATTTTGGCTTCTGCTACAAAAACAGGCTGAACCTTTCTTCAGGCGGAGGGTATGAACTGTGCAAGTCTGTGCATGCAGAGCAGAATGCTATAATTCAGGCTGCTAGCCATGGTGTGTCCCTTGAGGGCGCGACACTTTACTGCACACACTGCCCCTGCACGATTTGTGGAAAAATGATTGTTAATGCAGGGATTAGGAGAGTGGTGAGCTTTGATACATCTTTCCCTGACGATAAGACTATTGGGCTTTTTAGCGAAGCGGGGGTAGCTTATGAGAAAAAGCCTGTTCCGAACCTTATTGTATCCACGCTTTTTTAGGGGTTAGCGGATGTTTCTTTATCAAGTAGTCAGTTAAATTTAAAATAAGAAGAAGGAAATTTAGATGCAGGAATGGCGCAGCATAGCTATGTGCATGAGGATATCGCTAGAAGCACAATTTCCAGGCAGGATATAAGCGATGAGAAAAGGAGTAAGATTGAGAAGCAGATTCTTTCCCAGCTTAACAGGATTGAGCATGGCGAGAAGCTTCTGCTGAAGAAGATTAACAAAACTGTTGATAAGGGAAAGGTTGATGACCCTCGCCAGGCTTACTTCTCTATTGTGCATTTATCTTTTAATGACTTTGCCCAGGCTGTTATTGGCTGCTGTGTTTTTGGGCTTCCTGCTTTTATTAACCTTAGCTTCTGGGATTATGTTGACCTTATGGCTACAAACTCTATCTTTTTTGTTCATATCTTTTTTTCCTTGTGTGTTATGATTGCGCTGAATTATGAGTTTAGGAATAACTTTTCTTTTGATAAGTGGTTTTCAAGGATGCTTGCAAAACGCTTTCTTTACAATTACTTTTCTGTCATGATTATTGTGGTTATAATCCTTATATCACTTAATAAAGTAAACCTGGCAATGACAAACCTTGAGGTTTTCAGGCACTTTTTGATTGCTCAGTCAGTAGGGCTTTTTGGAGCAGTCACATTTTCATTCCTCAAAAGGTGAGATGCTGAAGCAAAGGAAGAATCAAATGAAGAAGCAAAATAAGAATCGAAAGAAGAAAGAGAAAAACCAGGTTAACAAGGGGAATCTGGATGGCAGGCATATAAGCCACGATACTTTTTCAGGGGAAACCTTTGTGGATAACTTTAATATTGACTTTATCAGGTATTTTAGGGTTAAGAGCTTTATTGTGGCGTTTATATACTCTATTATTGGTGCGGTGCTCTATTTTGGGAGCGAAAGGGTTTACGGCTTTTTCTGGGGGTTGGAGTTTGGGATGATTTTTTTAGTCTTTTTTGTCTTGGCTTTGACTATTCTGTGCTTTCTTTTCACTGTGAGCTTTCTTGGGACTGGATCTGTAAGGAAGTCTCTTAGAAATGCAGGGAGAAGGGGGTTTTATAGCTCTTTCACTTTGATTCTTGCTTTTTTTATTGTTTTATTCGTTTCTGGAAACTTTTCCTGGGACCAGGAGTTTTATGTACTTGTGAGGAATTTTTTTTCAGCGATAATTGTTATGGCTTTGCTCTCGCTGCCTGTTGACTGGGCGATTACCTTTACCACTGATGTTATGTCTGAGAGAGAGTTTTCTGAGCTTGATTCTGGCGCACTAAATAAAGGGTTGAGCGGCATTGGTAATAAAAAGCTATAGGCTGCTTGAAAAACCCTTAAGCTCTGAATTATACTTTTTTCGTCAGGCGGTAATCTACGCTTAAGGCAAATGCTTTTGGGTACTGGCTGTTAATCTTGTTTATGCATAACTCAATTTCACTAGGGTGATCATTCATTACACGAATGCTTGCTTTCTTGCCAGGGATGAAATAGAGATTGACAATAAGGCTTTGTTTCGTTCTATAGGAATACTCAGGAGGGTTTCTGTTCTTTGATGTTAAAGCAGGCACTGTCTCAAGAAGCTCAGCTATCTTTGTTATATGGGCTGGCCAAAGCTTTTTTTCTTTTTCCTTTAGGTGTGCCTCAATATCTTCTGTTAACCAGCCATAGTCAATAGCTAAGGAAGCAAATTCGGAGATTTTGCCTTCTGGGGCTTCTTTATAGCTTGCTGAGATAACAATATTGGTTTTTTTACACTCTTTTTTAAGGAGCTTTCCAAGTATTAGCTCCAGGCAGCCTGCAGAGCCTTTAAATGATTTGCTTTTTGTTTCTGCAGGAACGATTATTATTCTTTTTTCCTCAACATTTTTTGCTGCCTTAAACCCGTGTTTTGCGTACTTTATGGGGCTTTTAAGCAGAATTGGATTTATTCCTAACAGATTAGGCATCCCATAATAAGATATTACATTTAGCTCCATAGCAATTGGGGAGTGGCAAAAAGGGTATTTATTGTTTTCTATAGAT
Source organism: Candidatus Woesearchaeota archaeon (assembly GCA_011045925.1). Classification (GTDB taxonomy): domain Archaea; phylum Nanobdellota; class Nanobdellia; order Woesearchaeales; family JASKKU01; genus DSBS01. The sequence continues at coordinate 5,231 of DSBS01000099.1, forward strand.
TATTTATGGATGTCTCAGCTAGAAGAAATCCCTTAGGTCTCTGCTTCTCTTCCAGATTCTCTGCTCTGTTGTGTTGTGCTGGAGAAACTTTTTTGGCATATTTTTCTTGAGGAGCTTTAGGTTTCTTCTCTCACGGATGTACTGTGAGCCATAATACTTTTCCCATAGCTCTTCCTCATTGCACAGGCCTTCAAGAAAGCTGTCTTTTTCACGCTGTGACTCGAGCTTTTTTAGCACCTGGCTTAGTGGTGATTTTGCTTTTTCAGCTTCTTTTCCTTTTTTCCCGATGTAGCAGGTGCCTTTCTTTTTTGACTCAATTACTACTATGAATGTGGGAAACCTTGAAGTGAATGAGCTTAGCAGGATTTGCTCTATCCTATGGGTGAAATCCAGGGATGCGTAGAGTATTCCATGCTCTGATATGCTTAGCCTGGTAAAGGCTTTCTTAAGGTGAATCTCTTTTGATACCTCTCTGTTCATCTCATAGAGCTTTCTAGCACGCTGGGTTGTAAGGCTTTCGAGCTCGCCCTGGCTGGCTTTTGAGGCTTCTCTGGCTAGAGCCTCGTTAAGCCTGCTATGGTAAAGAAGCAGCGGGTACTCTGAGAAAAGCCTGCTGTTTTTATGCCTTTGCAAAGTCTATCACCTTTCTTTGTATATGGCAGCCTATCATGAGAAACGGGGCTGCCCTTTTCATTACAACGCCTATTGACTCCAGCTGGCTTGGCCTGGCTATCCTGAGCTTTTTCTTTCTCAGGCTCATAATCCTGAATGCGCTTCTTGGGCCTATTCCTGGAACACGAATTAGCTCATCATAGCCTGCCTGATTTATGTCAATAGGACCTGAGAAATGCTGTTTTGCAAGGCTTATTTTTGGGTCTCCTTTAGGAAGATTGTCCTTTTCATTAAGAATGGCTTTGAACTCTTTTAGCTTTATGCCGTATTTTCTCATCATGAAGTCAACATTATAGAGCCTGTGCTCTCTTTCTAAAGGAGTTTTATCCCTGAAATGCAGGGGTGTTTTCGGGACAGGGGTGAATGCGCTGTAGTATGCGCGCTTTAGCCTCATGTTATGGTATTCCCAATCTGCCATTTTCAGCACTTCTAGGTCTGTTTCATCTGATGCGCCTACAACCATCTGGGTTGTCTGGCCTGACTGAACTTTCATGTTTTTTATCCAGGCCTGCCTTCTCAGGATGTCTATCTTGTAGTCTTTTACCGAGCTCAGCTCTGAGAGGCGGGACTTGCTTGGGGCTTCTATGTTTATGGACAGCCTGTCTGCAAGCTCGCTTGCCTGCCTTATCAGCTCCCTGCTTGTGCCTGGAAGAACCTTAAAGTGGATGTAGCCCTGGAACTTGTACTTATTTCTCAGAAGCTTTACAGCCTCTATCATCTTTTCTGTTGTCTTGTCCGGCTCTCCAAGAATCCCTGAAGAGAGAAAAAGCCCTTCGACATAGTTTCTTATATAAAGGCTCATAAATGCCTTTGCGAGCTCTTCTGGCTCTAGCATGGCTTTTGGGCCCGAGCAGCTTATGGAGTTCTGGCAGTATTTGCAGTCAAATGAGCAGCTGTTGGTCATTAGCACCTTAAAAAGCGAGATGCACCTGCCGTCTTCTGTGAAAGAGTGGCAGATGCCGCATGAGGAAGGGTTTCCTATCCTGTCCTGGGTTTTCACTTTCCTGAGTGAGTTGGAGCTTGCGCACACATCCCATTTGCCTGCCTCTCCGAGGATGCTGACTTTCTGGGTTATGTTCATGCAATAGCAGCAGCCATTAGAATTTAAAAAGCTCTCCTGGGAAGATGTCCAGTGGTCATTTAGGAAAGGCTTTTAAAAGATTAAATATGGAGTAGCTATAGGTGAACGAATGAAGCTACTTTTTTTTGCAGGAGCCTGCTTAGCATTCCTTTTTTTATTTAATGGCTGTTCTGAAGAAGGCCTTTTGGAGAATTATATTATCCCCCAAGAGGCAATAAGCGTAACTGAATTTGTTGAAATGGGCTTGCCGGATACAGAGATTGCTGTTTATGGCTTTGCTAAAGACATGAAGGAAACTGAAACCCGTATTTCTTTCAAACTTGTTCTAGGGGAGGATGAGTTGGATGTTCTTTTTTCTAAGCCCGGATGGAACGCCGAATATGACATTTTTAAGGAAGGTGACCTTGTAGTCGTATATGGACAAAGAGTTGGCTCATATATACGGACACATAATGTCTGGAAGGCTTTTGAGCTTGGGAAAAGCATTGATACTAAAGTAGCTGAGGTAAGTGGAAGGCTTCAGAATGTCCATTTTGCTGGAAGCTGGAGTGTAGGCAAATACTTTCTGTTTGGCGAAAAAGCTGGTGAGCTTTCCAGGCTGGGGGTTGGTACTGAAGTTAATGTTGTTGGCCATATTGGAGAAAAAGAGAGAGTCTCTGTTTCTGTTATATCAGGCGGACATGTTTTCAAATCTAAAGTAAACAGGTCCTTCATTAAAATGGTTTCTTGTGAGATTGCGAACCTGTCACTTAAAAGTGTTTCGGAGATAGATGAAAAAGATTCTGGAAGGTATATTAAAGTTTATGGTACGGTCAGCGAGTTTGGAGAGCTGCGCTGCCCATGTTTTACTCTTTCCTCTGGCGGGCAACGTGCTTTAGTATGGTATCATGAAGCACCTGTTCTTAACATAGAGAATATAGATAATGGAAACGAGGTTGTGGTTATCGGAAAGGTTAAGATAGATGAAAATGGCCATAAAGACATAATCGCATTAGAGATTGCTGAGCGGGGCTAAGTGCTTAGCCTGAAATCAACCCTATCTCCAACCCTAAGCCCAATCTCTCTTGCTTTGCCTGCGTTTAGCTCAAGCACATATAGGGCTTCATGTGGTGAGGTGTATGTTTCGCATGAGTCGCTAATGCAGGGCTGGGCATTTTCTATTATGTAAACTACATTCTGGCTCTCATCAAGCCAGATAATATCCAGGGGTATCAGGGTGTTTTTCATCCAGAAGGTTATTTCTCCCTTATTCTCAAATATGAAGAGCATTCCTTTGTTTTCATCTAAGCTTTCCCTGTACATTAAGCCTCTTGCGCGCTCTTCTGGTGTTAAAGCAAGCTCAACCCGAAAGCAGTGCTGGCTAAAGCAGGCCTGGCTAAGCTCCTCAGCCTTAAGCGTGGTGCAGGAAAGCAAAGGCAGAGCAAGAATAGATAATACTGGAATAAAAAGCAAAAGTGAGCTGAATTGCTTCATAAGCCTTTTTTTGGATTCATTCTTTTTAAAAGTTTTGTATAATGTGCGTTATTTACTGCTTTCTTTTTTAAAGAGTTTCAAAAGAATTAAAAAGTTTCGATGCAATGAGCAGTTTATGCAAAAGGCTCTTTTCTGGGAGCAGCATGAAAAGGGGGTTAAGTGCAGGCTCTGCCCTCATGAATGTGTAATCCCCGAGGGCAGGAGGGGCTTATGCAGGGTTAGGGAGAATGTTAAGGGAGAGCTTTTCACCTGTGCTTACTCAAACCCCTGCTCTGTTGGGGTTGACCCGATCGAGAAAAAGCCGTTGTTTCACTTTCTTCCTGGCAGCGAGACTTTTTCAATCTCAATTGCTGGCTGCAACTTGAGGTGCCTTAACTGCCAGAATTTTGAGGTTTCCCAGGCGTCTCCTGAGGAAAGTGCAATAATGCAGCTTGAGCCCGAGCGTGCTGTTGAGGAAGCTGTCAATAGAAACTGCGGCTCTATCAGCTTTACATACACTGAGCCAACTGTTTTTTATGAGTATATGGCAGATGTTTCCAGGCTTGCCAAAGAGAAAGGGCTGAAGGTTGTGCTTGTTTCAAATGGCTATATTAATGAGAAGCCGCTTAAGGGTCTTAAGGGGCTGGTTGATGCTGTCAATATTGACCTGAAGGCGTTTGATGATGAGACTTACCTAAGGCTCTGCGGAGCTCATTTGCAGCCTGTGCTGGATACTCTTAAAACCCTAAAAAAGATAAAGGCCTGGACTGAGATAACCAGCCTGATTGTGCCTGGATACACTGATGATATTGACACTATTGAAAATATGTGTGGCTGGATTGTAACGGAATTGGGAAAGGATGTTCCGCTTCACTTTTCAAGGTTTTTTCCTTTGTACAAGCTTTCCGAATCCAGGCAGACAAGCATCCAGGTTCTTGATAAAGCGAGAAAAACCGCTATGAATGCCGGGCTAAGGTATGTTTATATTGATAATACCCGTAAAAGCAGCGACTTGAGCACTTTTTGCCCTGAATGCAGGAAACTAATAGTTGAAAGAAGCTTTTATTCTGTAAGCCTGGCTGCACTTAAAAAGAACAAGTGCGCTTCCTGCGGCCATAAGATTCCCGGCGTTTTTTCAGATAAGGCAAAATAAAATTGTATGCTTTCCAGAAATTTCTCAGAAGAACTTTTTAATCCGTAGTGCTCTGTTTTCCTTACAATGGCAGAAGAAAAACGTATCGAGACAGAGGAGCTTCCTGACTGGAAGATAAAGCAGCTGAACAAAATGCCTATCGTGGAGACAAGAATCGCCACAAGCAAAGACGGCAGGTTTGTGATTCATAAGACTATGATCACAGACATAAAGCCAAGGGAATACTACGATAAGGTTATGGAAAGCGTTCAGGTGTAAGTTTTTTAGTTTTTTCTTTTTTTTATTCTTTCTTTTAATGATTCATTATCAGAAAAAGCCGATTTTTATAGCCTCAAAAAGCCCGGCAAAGACCTGGTAGCCGTCAAATGGGGGTATTGGTATCATGTTAAAGAAAAACAGGAACAGGTTAAGCCTTGCTGAGAACGCCAGGATTAGCCGGGTGTTCCTGCTTTTTACCTTATCCGAGTAATGCTTGCACACAAAGTAAAGTATAAGGTTTGCCAATGGCCCTGCAAATGCTATCAGCGAAAGCTGTATTGGCGAGAGCTGCCCCATAATCCTTACAAACCCTGGGACTATCACTAAGAAAGGTGCGCCAACGAGCTTAAGTATAACCCCAAGAGAAAGCCCAAAAGTGGATATCTCAAATGTAGCATAAGCGCCGAATGCCATTGCTACGAACTTGTGCATTAGCTCATGCAGGACAACGCCTGGAGCGGCAATAAGGGTTCCGATTTTAATGGATTCCCAGTCAAAAAGCGAAGCCCTTTGAAAATTCTCTGGCAGGTTATCATACTTCCTGGGGAAGTAAGCTCCAAAAATACCTGAGAAAATCCATCCTAATACGAAGCTCATTATTGCGAGCTTGATTATTTCGCCAAGGGTTATTAACATATGCTCCAGAATTAGCGGATAATTTATAAAACTTATTAAAAATAATTAAAAATTGCTTCTTTGCCTGTTTCTGAAGCTTAAATAAAAATCAAAAAATATTTTAAGGTGTAAGTAAAAATAAAAACAGGTCTAAATGCAGATCGAAAGAAAAAAGTTTATTGGGCTTATTGCTTTTAGGAAGGGTTCTGAAGGAAAAACTTATTTCGCTCTTGAGTATGACGAAGATGAGAGTGCTTATAATTTTCCGAGGATTGAGATTGGCAGGCTTGAAAAGCCTCTTAAAGAGATAAAGTGTTTTGCAGAAGAGATACTAGGAAAAGTTGTTTTTGCTAAGGGCTACAAGGATTTTGTTGAGGTTTTTCTATACGAGAACTTAAGGGACGAGACAACCCTTTTTCTGTTTGATGCCAGCAAATCCGAGAGCGTTGAGAGGGCTAAAGAAAGCGGATTTGAGTTTTTTGAATACTCTAAAGCCAGGCACTTGCTTCTTTTCAAGGAGCAGAAAGATGCGCTTGACAGGGCTTTTTCTTGGGTAAACATTAGAAAAAAGGTGAAATAAAACGCTAAATTTATAAACAAACCTTATTACCAAAAAGCCAGAGGTGTTTTAGATGGAAGCATCAAGGCCATTAGACGCATTGAATAGCGCAAAAGGAAAACGAGTGTTGGTAGAGCTGAAGAACAATAAGCAGTATGTTGGCGTGCTAAAGTCATTTGACATACATATTAATGTAGTTCTTGAAGAAGCTGAAGAGAGGGTTAATGGAGAGATGACAAGAAAGCTTGGCGTTCTTTTCCTCAGAGGGGATACAATCACAATAATCTCACCAGCTTAAGCTTTTCTTAAGCTGATTTTAAGTGACTGACAGATGAAAGGAACCTATTCTAAAGGAAGGCAGAACAAAAAGGCAAGCCATATTATCTGCAGAAGGTGCGGAAGAAGATCCTATCACAGGTCCAAGAAGTTCTGCTCGAGCTGCGGCTATGGAAAGAGCAAAAGAACCAGGAGCTATTCATGGCAGAAGTTCTGAGGCTACTGTAAACATAAAAGTTATCTTTTTATGGTTTTCTTCTTTTTTTGTAAAGCCCTTTCCAGTCGTTAATCCTAAGCTTGAAAAGGTCTATAGTCATAGAAATTGTATCTTTTATAATCCTGACTTTGCTGCCAGAGCATATTTTCCAGTTGACTGGAACTTCCTTTATCTTATAGCCGTGTTTTTTTGCAACAAAAAGAAGCTCAAAGTCAAATGAAAACCTTTCAAAGGTCTGGTAAGAGAAAAGCTCCACCGCTACATCCCTTTTGAATAGCTTAAACCCACACTGTGTATCGTAAAAGCCTTTCATTACTATTAGCTTAACAAGAAATGCAAAAAAGTGGCCTTTAAATGCCTGAAAAAGGCTTCTTTCAACTTTGGACTTTCTGGTGTTCCTTGACCCAATAACAATATCATATGCTTCTGAATGCTCCAAAAGCTTTTTTAGCTCCTCAATTGGCGCAGAAAGGTCTGCGTCTGTAAAGAGAATTAAGGGGTATTTAGCTGACTTAACTCCCCTTTTTACAGAATAGCCTTTTCCCCTGTTGGGCTTGTTTCTTAGAACCCTGATGTTTTTGTATGGAAGTGACTTCACGATGCTGCCAGTGCTGTCTGATGAGCAGTCATCAACAACAACCACCTCGAACTCGTCAAGCTCACTTGTACAGTATAACTCAATCTTCTCAATAGTACTCCTGATTCTTTTTTCTTCATTATAGGCTGGGACTACAATGGACAGCTTCATCAGAAAAAGAATGTTCTCTTTAAGTTAAAAAGATTTTCCTTTTTACGGCTCTGTTCAAAATCTAAAGATTTATAACCCTCAGCAGCCGTAAGGCTGTCTGAGGGGGGGGGAGGGATTTTCTCCCCATAAAAGAAAAAACAAAACTCATTAATAAAGTTAAGCGTTTGATAAAGCGGGCTAGAATACCAGATGGCTGCAC
>DSBS01000088.1 GCA_011045925.1 Candidatus Woesearchaeota archaeon
ATGAAAGCTTGCATTAAACTTTGAGGGCTTCCGCTCGTTGTGGGGCTTTTCTCCCCTTTCCATCAGCTCATCATACTTTTCGTGGTCTTGCATTTTAGTATTTCCGCTCTATTTTCCTGAGTGCATCTGCGAGTGCATCCACTTCCTCAAAGGTGTTGTAGAGGTAAAAGCTTGCCCGGACTGTTCCTGGCGCGCCCAGGGCCTTGTGCATAGGGATTGCACAGTGGGTGCCTGCCCGCGTTGCTATCTTCCGCCTGTCCAGCAGGGCTGAAATGTCGTGGGGATGGAGTTTCTTATGCACAAATGAGACTATCGCGTTCTTTCCATCTAAACAGCTTGCAAAGAGAGTAAGGCTTTTTATATCGCCAAGCCTTTTCAGCGCATACTCAAGAAGGTTATGCTCATACTCCTCTATGTTACTAAGCCCAACTGAAGACAAAAACTCGACTGCTTTGGAAAGCCCATAAGCCTCTACAAAGGGCATTGTCCCTGCCTCAAATTTGTGCGGGGGCTCTAAAGCCTTGTATTCTCTTTCAGATACTTCTGAAACCATCTCCCCGCCACCCAGGAAGCAAGGCATCTTTTCAAGCATCTGTTTTCTTCCGTACAAAACGCCTATGCCTGTGGGCCCAAGCATTTTATGGCCTGAGAATGCAAGGAAGTCAATGTGCTTCAGAGAAAAAGAATGATGAGGAACGAGCTGGGCGCCGTCACAAATCGTTATTTTCCCAAGCGACTTTGCGTACTCAAAAAAAGAATGGCCTATTATGAAGCCGGTAACATTGGAAGCGCCGGTCAGGGAAACTATGTCTGCATCGGAAACTTTTTTGCGGAAATCAGAAGCATCCAATCTTAAATCGTTATCAAGCCCTACAAAATCTATCTCTACATTCTTGTACCTTTCCTTTGCAATCATCCAGGGGACTATGTTTGAATGGTGCTCGGACAGAGAAAGCAGCACATAAACTTTTCCTTTCTTTGCGATTACCATTCGGACAAGAGAATCAGCCAGCAGATTGAGTGATTCTGTTGTGTTTTTTGTAAATATAACTTCTTCAGGCTGGCAGCCGATAAATTCACCAATATTCTTCCTGGAGTTTTCATACAGCTCTGTTGCCTCTTCGCTAAGCCTGTAAACGCCCCTGTGTATGTTTGCGTAGCTTTTTGAGTAGAACTCTTCCATTGCCTTTACTGCTGAAGCCAGCTTAGGGGTGGAAGCCCCGTTATCGAGAAAGATGTAATTATCAGGTATAAGAATCTCTTTCCTTATCTTGTTAACCTGGTCCTTAGTTAAGCTCATTTTCCCGCCCCTCTAAGTGATGCTCAAACCCTTCTGCTGGAAGGTTTCTTAGCAGTATATTCTTTCTTATTAAAAGCCTTGCCTCTTCTTCAGAGAGGCCTTTTGAGCATAAGTAAAACAGCTCTGCCTTGTCATAGCCTCTTGCCAGGGCGCTGTGTGATGCCTTTACATCATTGTTGCTTATCTCGATGAAGGGGGATAATTCTACTGAGCCGTTTTCAAGCATTGAAAAAAGGCTAATTTCGCATAAAACACCTGGAGTGTTCTCAGGAATAATGGCTTTTGCCCTTACTTTTGACTCTGCGTAATTCACAGAGTCAAGGCTCAGCTTAAAGCTGCTCATTTCATGATGAAATGAATCAATATGAAACTCGCTATCTGAGCTGAAAATCGAGGATATGCTTATTCTTGCCTGGCTTTGTTTCTGGCTCTCTGACTTAATCTCGCACTGCCCAACATTCCTGCACATCCAGTTTAGGGCAACAGAACCAGCCGGCAGGAAAACTATTCTATTAATTGGAACAGATGAAACAAGGTTCAGGACAGAATCCTTTGTATCTGAATGGGCTATTAATGTAAGGCTTTTGGCTTTGCTCTCATTAATGCTGATAAAGTTATTGCCGGAAAAAGAAACGAGAACTATCTCTTCCTGCGGCACAATTCCTGCACCAGCATTCCAGCTGCTTAACTCTATGAACTCAACAGTCCCGGATAACTTTACTCCAAGCCTTTTAAGATTATCTTTCAAACCTGCAGGAATCCCTGAATACTCTTTTTTTTCAATATTGATTTTTCCCATTTTAGCCTACGCTATTTTCCATCTGCATCCTGATCAGCTTATTTAGCTCTACAGCATATTCCATTGGAAGCTCTTTCACAATTGGGCTTAGAAAGCCGAGCACAACAAGAGTTTTTGCCTCTTCTTCTGAGATGCCTTTGCTCATAAGGTAAAATAGCTTATCCTGCTCTATTTTTCCTACGCTTGCCTCGTGCTTTACTACTGAATTTGTATTCTGGATTATGTTGGTTGGGTAGGTGTTGCTTTTTGAGATGTCATCAAGCAGCAGGGCGTCGCAATTAACGCTGACATTTGAGTTTTCTGCGGTTTTCAATACTTTCACCAGGCCTCTGTATGTGTGAGTTCCTCCTTCAAATGAGATTCCTTTGCCGACTACCTTTGAGCTTGTGTTTTTTCCTACGCAGATTACTTTTCCTCCAGCGTCTATGTTCTGGCTTTGGCCTGCTGAGGTTATGCTGAGTATGTCGCCTCTGGAGTTATTGCCTTTCAGTATGATTGCCGGGTACTTCATGTTAAGCCCTGAGCCAAGGTTTCCGTCTATCCACTCTATTACTGCGTTCTCTTCAGCCAGGCCTCTTTTGGTAGTGAGGTTGAGCACGTTCTTGCTCCAGTTCTGGACTGTGGAAAAGCGCATCCTTGAGTTTTTCTTTGCGAATATTTCTACCACGCCTGCGTGCAGGCTTGCGCTGCTGTACAATGGAGCTGTACAGCCTTCTACATAGTGCACTTCTGCGCCTTCGTCTACAATGATAAGCGTCCTTTCGAACTGGCCTGAGCCTTCGAAATTCATCCTGTAGTACGTCTGGAGCGGCATAGCTAATTTCACTCCTTTTGGAATGTAGATGAATGTGCCGCCTGACCATGCTGCTGTGTTCAGGGCAGAGTATTTATTGTCTGAATATGGAATAAGCCTGCCAAAGTACTCCTTAACTGTTTCCGGATGCTCATGGATTGCCTCGTCCATGCTTGAGAATATAACTCCTTGCTTTGCGATTTCTTCCTTAAGCTTTTTGTAGACAACCTCGGACTCGTACTGGGCTCCGCTTCCTGCAAGAAACTCTCTTTCTGCCTGCGGGATACCTAGCCTGTCGAATGTTTCTTTTATTTCCTTAGGGAGCTTTTCCCAGTCGCTCTGCTGTGACTCTACTGATTTTGTAAAAAGCGTTATTTTTGAGAAGTCAATGGGAATCTCGGGTGACCAGGAAGGCAGCTCCATGGAAAGAAAAGCATCAAGCGCCTTGAGCCTGAGCTCTCTCATCCAGGCGGGGTCTTTTTTTATCTCTGAAAGCTTAATTACTGCTTCTTTGGTTATGCCTGGCGGAGTCCTGTATACATAGCCCTTTTTGCTGCTTTTTGCTTTCATTTAACTAAGAATTTCCATTTATTATGGGCTCAAATCCTGAGTCATTTATCTTTCCGGCAAGCTCGATTCCACCCTGTTTCAGGATTTTGCCTTTGTCATAAAGGTAAACCGCATCCACATCAAGGTATTCCAGAATTCTGGTGTAATGTGTTATAATGAGAATGCCCTTATTTTTTTTCAGCGATTTCAGAATAGAAGCAACTGACTTTAGAGAATCCACATCTAAGCCAGAATCCACCTCATCAACCAGAAGAAACTGAGGGTCTAGTAGCAATGCTGACAAAAGCTCAATCCTCTTTCTCTCACCCCCGCTGAAGCCTGTTATCTCTCTTTCCAGGATGCTTTTTTCCAGAGAGAGCAGGGAAAGCAGCTCCTCTACTCTTTGGGAAAAGTCTTTTGAGCTTTTGAACCTATGCTTTGAGCTGTTCCACAAAAGGTGGCGAAGCCTGATTCCTGGAAGGTCTATTGGGCTTTGGAATAATGCTGACACTCCTTTTCTTGATATTTGGTCTGTTGACAGGTGAGTGATTTCCTCGCTGCCAAGAAAAATATTTCCTGACACATTGTAGGCGGGATGCTTCATTATCCCAAAGATTAGCGTGCTCTTGCCTGAGCCGTTAGGGCCCATTAAAACATGGAGCTCTCCCTGTTTTATCTCAATGCTTGCTGATTCAACGATTTTATTTCCAGCTATTGATACTGTGAGATTTTCTGTTTTTAGCGCTTTCATAAGAATAATGGAAAAGGCTTATTATTTAAACTTAACGAAAAATTAACGGCTGTTAATCGGGAGCCTCGTTAACAAAACTGTTAATTAATTAATCAATAAGCGTAGTTATAACTGGCTTTTCCAGCACAATTACTGTATGCTCAAACTGAGATACAAGGGAATTGGTTTTTTCAACCAGGGGCGGAAACTCTGCTATGATTCCTTCCCTAGAAAGCACTGAAAGGCCAAGGGCTGTTTTTGGGGCGCCAATGCTTTTTTCAATGAGCCTTCGTGAGAACGGAAGCCCATTGCTATTCTTTATCAGCTTGAGAATTTCTCTTGCGTAAGGATGCCTTGTGTTCCTCTCTGACTTTAGCATAAATACATTTGGCTTTCCTTTTTCCTCAACCACGCCGTCTCCCGGTGTTGCAAAAGGCTCAATTGCTATAACCTGTCCTTGCATGAGCCTGTGCGGAGAGTCAAAAGGCACATTTGGAATTGATGGGTCTGTATGTATATTGTATAAGTCCATTGTATGCCCTGACAAGTTTCTTACCGGGCTAAAGCCATAAGACTTAATCGCCTTCTGGATGGCTTCGCTTATCTCTCTTATAAGAATGCCTGGCTTTACCAGGCTGAGCGCTTCGTGCAAGGCTTTTTTTGACGCCTCAAGAAGCTTTTCGTGCTTTCCGCCTGAAAGATCAACAGTGAACGCGCAGTCTCCAATGGCACCATTAACGCACGCCCCAACATCCAGCTTTACCACATCTCCTTCTTTGAGGGTATAATCTTCAGCTGACGTTGGGCAGAAATGCGCTGCGACTTCGTTCACTGATATCTGGGCAGGAAAAGCAGGGATTGCGCCATTTTCTAAAATAAACTGCTCTACATTATCAAGGATTTCCATAACGCTTTTTCCTGCTGAGATTTTTTCTTTTCCAAAACTAAGTGCCTGCGCTGCAACCCTGCCTGCAAGAATCCAGTCCTGAAACTCCTCTTGTGAGCCTGCCATGGCTTGCTGAAAGCCTGGTTTCATTTAAAAAGCTTTGGTTAAGCATTGGCATTCAGGACAATTCCTAAGCCTTAGTAGTAATAAAAAGATTTAAAAGCGCCTGATAAAAAGGGTATTTAGCATGGAATGTGAGCACAGGGTTTTTTCTGAAGGGGATGATTATATCTTAAGGATTAACTGCAATGAGTGCCCTCTTTCCCCTTCCCTTGAAGATAATGACATGTGCATGCGCAATATTATCGAGCTTCTTCTACAGAACGAGAATGTTACAAAGATTGTGCTAACGCAGAGAAGAGACTATGAGTATGATGAAAAGCAGGTGGGCTACCTCAGGGAGATTGCGCTTATTTACAGGAAGATTGCAAGAAACAAGGAGCATTATGGCCTAGGAAGTGTTGCGGAAAGCATGAGCAAGAGAATAAATGCTTTCTATGTTCGGTTTAAGGAATTGGTAACAAACAGGCTTAAGTCTGACCCGATTGGGGCTTATGTTGAGCTTGTAAGGCTGAGAAGAGAGATGAAGATTACGCTTAATGATGATGAAAAAGAGAGTGCTGAAGCGGTTAACCAGGCCATTGAAAAGATAGCGGGGCTTCTTGAGGACAGCAAGCTGATTACGATTGTAAAGCCGCACCTTCCTGGATATGCTGTCGGAGACAGGTCTGTCTACTCGCATGTTTTCTCTCCTGTAATTAAGCCTGACTTCATGTATACCAAGCTTATGACTTCTTATCCTAACGCAGGCGAGGTTATAGGAAGCTATTTTCTTGAGGACTCTACCGAGGTTACAATCTTTTCTGTCCCGGACAGCGTACTGAGGCTTTATCATGTTGTGCCACCCGAGCTAAAGCTTTCCGAGGAGAAATACAACATTCTTGACAAGGCAAGAATCATATTAACTGAGCATACTCCAAGCAGGTCTGACTTTACTGACCCGAAAAGGGTAAGGGATGTTTTCTTTCATGTCGGCAAGGATTTGATTGAGGAAATCTGCAGCCAGGAAGGGATAAAGCTAAGGGAGTCTGAGGTAGACCAGCTTGCAAATGTTCTTGTCAGGTTTACTGTTGGGTTTGGGCTTGTTGAGATTCTTCTTGGGGATGAAAACATCCAGGATGTAACCATAAACAGCCCGCAGGGAAAAACCAAGGTTTTTCTTTCTCACTCAGAGTATGAGGACTGTTTTACAAATATTGTGCCTTCAACTGCTGATGCTGAGTCGTGGGCGTCAAAGCTAAGGATGATTTCTGGAAGACCGCTTGACGAGGCTAATCCTGTCCTGGACACAGAGATTGAGCTTCCGAATGCAAGGGCAAGGGCTGCTGCTATTTCGCCCCCAATCAACCCGACCGGGCTGGCGTTTGCTTTCAGGAGGCACAGGGACAAGCCGTGGACTCTTCCGCTTTTTATTAAGACCAAGATGATTAACTCTACTGCTGCAGGCCTGTTAAGCTTTCTTATTGATGGCTCAAGAACCTTTCTTGTTGCTGGAACAAGAAGCGCTGGAAAAACCTCTCTTTTGGGCTCGTTCATGGTAGAGGTTATGAGAAAGCACAGGATTATTACAATTGAGGACACCCTGGAGCTTCCGGGCACATACCTTAGGGACCTTGGATACAACCTGCAGCCAATAAAGGTTGCCTCTTCGCTTACTAAAAACACTACCGAGCTTGGTGCAGAGGAAGGAATCAGGACTACATTGAGGATGGGTGACTCCTGCCTGTTTGTGGGAGAAGTAAGAAGCACAGAAGCGCAGGCTTTGTATGAGGCAATGAGGATTGGTGCGCTTGCAAATGTGGTTGCCGGAACTATTCATGGTGATTCGCCTTATGGCGTTTATGACAGGGTTGTGAATGACCTAAAGGTGCCAAAAACATCTTTTAAGGCAACAGACATCATTGTTGTAGCAAACCCTATCAGGAGCCCTGAAGGGCTTAAGAGAGAAAGAAGGGTTACAAGAATAACTGAGGTAAGAAAGCACTGGGAAGAAGACCCTTTGGCTGAAAAAGGCTTTGTTGACCTGATGCGCTATGACTCTGCAAAAGATGAGCTGGTGCTGACTGATGAGCTTATCAACGGGGAATCAGATGTTATCAAGGCAATTGGGAGCACAGTCAGGGAATGGGCTGGCAACTGGGATGCAATCTGGGACAACATTATGCTAAGGGCTAAGATAAAGGAAGAGCAGCTGGCTCTTTTCAGCAGGATGAAAAATGACGACATCCTTGAGGCTGAGTTCAGCATTGAGTGCAATGATGTATTCCATAAGATTTCTGCTGATGTAAAAAAAGAGAAGAAGCAGCTTGACTCTTCTGAGATTTTTGCCAGGTGGAGAGCCTGGCTTATCAGAGAAGCAAGGAAATTCCGAAAATGAATGATGAAAGCTTCCGAAAGCTGGAAAGGAAATACAAAAACAAGCTTCAAAGGAGCCTTAACCTGACTGAAGCAGGCGAGGCTGATGAGCTGAGCTCCTCGCATTTTCTTGAATTTAAAAAGCAAAGCCTTCCTAAGAGACTCACCTGGTATGAAAATATGTGCAACTTCTTCGGCAACCTTATCAAGATTGAGCCTGGCAAGGAGAGCAAAAGGGATTACGAGGAAGCTATTGAGCAGACGCACCTTAACATAACCCCGGCGGGCGCACTCTCGTTTGCTGTGCTCTTCCCGATACTTATCTGCTCTATGATAATTAGCGCAGCTTTTGTTATAAGCATACTGGTGGATAAGCCCCTTGACCTTTTTCTTGTTATGAGCATTCTGATTATGGGCATTGCCATGATAATGTACCTGATGCAGCTGCCTCTCAATGTAGCAAACAAAAAAAGGACAAAGGCATCTAACCAGATGATACTTGGAGTTTTCTACACAGTAAGCTACATGAGGCATACATCCAACCTTGAGCTTGCAATTGAGTTCGCTGCAAACCACCTTCCTAACCCTCTTTCCATGGATTTCAGGAAAGTTATCTGGGACCTTGAAACAGGAAAGTACTACAACATAAAGGACTCGCTGGCGAGCTACCTTGAAACATGGAGAAGAACCAACCTTGAGTTTATACAGGCATTCAACCTAATCCAGGGCTCTTTAATGGAATCAAGCGATGACAGAAGGCTGACCATGCTGGACCGTGCTGTTTCTGTACTGCTTGATGAGACCTATGACAAGATGCTTCATTATGCACATGAGCTTAAGAGCCCTATTACAACCTTGCACATGTTTGGGATAATTATGCCTTTGCTTGGCCTGGTAATCCTGCCTCTCGTTGTAGGCTTTATTGAGGAGATAAGATGGTACCACATAGCAATACTCTACAATGTTGTGCTTCCCATGGCGCTTATTTACATGTCCAAGAAGATTCTTTCGGTAAGGCCTGCCGGGTCAAGCGAGGTTGAGGTTGACTTCATCAAAGTAGACAAAAAAAAAAACCTTGTACTGCTAATCTCAATTGCCTGCATTATTATTGCAATTATCGGGATTCTTCCCCCGGTAATGTACTATTTTATCGGGGAAGAAAGCGCTTTGCTGATTGACCAGCAGCTGGCTCCGCTGAAGCTTTTTGAGTACAGGGTTAATGACCAGGGGCAGGTTATTGGGCCGTTTGGGACTCTTGCTGTGCTTATTTCGATTCTGACCCCGTTGGGAATTGCCCTCTTTATCGGATTCCAGGACTACTTCAGAACAAAAAGGCTCGTTCAGGTGAGGGATGAGATTATAAAGCTAGAGCAGGAATTCAGCTCTGCGCTTTTCCAGCTTGGAAACAGGCTTGATGACGGCATTCCTGTGGAAATGGCGCTTGAGAATGTTGCCACAATTATGAAGGAGACGAATGCAGGAAGGTTCTTCGGCACGATTGCAATGAACATCAGAAGGCTTGGGCTGGGTGTTTACAATGCAATCTTTGATGAGAAGGTAGGCGCGATAAGGATGTTTCCCTCAAGCATTATTGAAAGCTCTATGAAAGTGCTGATTCAGACTATCAAAAAAGGGCCAAAAACGGCAGCTGTTGCCCTGATGAATGTTTCGAAGTATATTCAGGAAATGCACCGGATTAATGAAAGGCTGAAAGACATTCTTGCTGAGGTTTCATCAAGCATTGCCAGCCAGGTGAAATTTATTGCACCCATAATAGCAGGGGTTGTGGTTGGGCTTACCTCTATGATTACCCTGATTATGGGAAAGATAAGAGAAAGAGTGCTTGACCTGGGTGTTGATGCCGGTGAGGCAGGCGGGGTGGATTACGCAGGAAACATACTTGGCATGTTCAGCAGCAACATCTCCCCCTTTTTCTTTCAGCTAATTATTGGGTTTTATATTGTTGAGGTTACAATTATAATGAGCCAGCTTTACAACTCAATCCAGAATGGAGAGGATAAGATATATGAGAAATTCTGCATTGGGGACAACCTGATTAAGGGAGTGCTGCTTTATTCAATTATTGCGTTCTTTATTACCTTAATCTTTGGGATTATTGGTGCAACTGTTGCTGTTGGTTTCTAAAGAATGAGAATCTGCCCTGTATGCAAAAGCCCGGATGTTGAAAATGACCTTTCTGTCCAGTCTTTGGGGAGCGGCGAGGTTTTCAACAGGCTAAGGTGCAGGAAATGCGGCTACTCTGGTGTATTCTTCCCGGAAATAAGAGATGATAAAAAGCCTAAGCAGCCAAGCCAAAAAAGGAGAAAGAAAAGATAGTTAAGCCTAACGAAGAATCCTGCTTACCACAGAGAAGGCAATGCAGGACCAGTTTTCTAGGCAGCATTCCCTGGACCTGAATTTATCCAGGGCTTCTGGCATAGGCATAAGCTCACCAAAATCACACTCAACGCCATTTGGCTCAACCCTTGTTGCATTAGTATCAACCAAGAATAAAACACCGAAGTGAACCTTGCCAACATCATCTGAGTCGTCATTGATATAGCCAAGTGGGGTTATGCTTTTTATTGCGCCGTTAATCTTCACTTCTTCCTGGATTTCGCGAAGAACACTGCTTATCAAAGGGTTGTCTCCTGATGATGAGTCTTCATGGTCTATGTGGCCGCCGATGCCTATTGACCACCTTCCCCTGAGCCTGTCTTCATTGTAATGCTTTTTTTTCTCTGAGCGCCTGTACGCAAAGATTTTTTTCTGCTCTGTGTTGGCTATCACACAGTAGCCTATTGGCTGCTTAAGGCTGGAATTCTTTTCTGCCTTTCCCCTCTGATGAAAAAAAGAATTGGTAAGCAGGCTGGAAAGGTAGTCTTTTTCAGAATGAGGAAGAAAACCCTGAAAATAGCACATGGCAAAAAGAGCCTCACGGGGAACGACCATGATGCTCTGATCGTCTTTAGGCATGTTGTAATAAAGGTGGAAGTAAAGAGGTTTTAAAGTTTTCTGTTTGAATGCAGAATAAAACCACACTAGCCGGGCTACCTGTAAAGCTTTATGGCTTGAAGGACCTTGCCCAACTTGAAATAAGAATAAGAATAATTGCATGCTAAAAGAGCCTTGAGCCGATTGAGATTCTCATCCAGGCCAGGGTTTTCAAAAGCAAAGCCATGGAAATAAAAATTAATTTTTTCTGGCGAAATTTCTAAGTCGGGCCTGTTTTCCATTATTTTCATAAGATAAGCTAAATGGCTTTCTTCCCCTACAAAAACCAGGCTCTCGCAGTCTCTTACGCTTTCTTCTTGGGGCATTCCTCTTTCAAGTTCATAAGACAAAAAGAAAGGCCGGGCATTGTAGACTACATCTGGCTGAGAATTAATCATATAAAAATAGTTCCAGTAAAGCCCATTAGGGGTGATGAAAAAAACCTGGGTACCCTTGCTAAGGCTCATATACTCATTCAGCTCATAAAGATTGGTCTTCAGTTCGGAATAGCCTACACCCTGCATAAGATGGCCCTGGGAAAAAAGGAAAAAAATATTCAGAAAAACCAGAATAAAGGGAAATAAAAGAAAAACCGCTTTTCTTTTGCCGAGCACACGCCAGATATCCAGGGCAAAAATAATGAACATACAGAAAGCAAAAATAAAATAGAGGTGATACATGCTTTGCCAAACTCCATAAAACAAAAATATAACCAGAAGATTAAGTAAACCGGATAATGCAAGGAAAATCTTGACAAACAAATAAGGCTTTTTTAATGGCTTTACAAAAAAGGCAACTATAAAAAAAGAAATTACAATAAACAGAAAGATTAAAGAAGAATTAAAAACAGACTTGAGAATTTCTGAAAACATCAGGGAAACTTTAGGCAAAAATTCAGAATCTGTCAGATAGCTTTTTTGTATGTACATATAAAGATTATAATGAAAAAGAACAATTATGGGCAATAAAAATAGGAGTGCGGGCTTTAATGAGAAGCGCCTGTTCCAGAGAACAATAAGAATTAAAGGGCAGATTGACAAAATCAGAAACTGAATTCTTACAAACATTAGCATTGTCCAGCAAAGCCCCATGAAAAAATAGAATAAGTAGTCTCTTTTTCTCTTTAAGTCCAGGCTAACAGCAAGAAGAAGAAAAAGAGAAAAAAAGAAAAATGTAAAGGGCTCTTTGGATGTTGTCGTATAAAGATAGTTCAGGTTCATTCTAGTTAGCATAAAGGCAACAACAAAACCTATCGAAGCAAGAAAGCCAAAAAACCTGCGAAAACTAAAATATATAAAAACAAACCCCAAAGCGGAGAAAAGAAGGGTTACAAAGACCATCAAAAAGAATTTAGTTCCGAATATCATATAAAGAAAGGCAATCAGAGAAGTATAGCCTATTTCATGATAATCCCCAAACATCCCGACCGAGCAGATGTACTGATTATGCTCATAAGTGTCATAGCCAGCCATACAGGCAGCAACAACAGGATAAGGAGTAGCCTCAGGGGTTGCAAAAAACCTTGCTCCAAGTATGCCAATCAGAAAAACCAAAATAAAGATAGCTAATGCAGCATAAAGGTCATGCCTATAAAGCCGGATCTTTTTCTTCAGCAGAAAAAAAACCGAGAACACTAAGAAAAAGAGCCAAAGTGATATCCCAATCCAAAGGTAAACCCTAGGAGAATACAAAAAAGCAAAACGCAGATAAAAAAAAACAAAAAATTCACGAATATAACCCAGAAGCTGATAAAGCATATGCAAACCTCCTTTGGAGGAGGATAGTAAAACTGTTCAGCTTTTAAAGCTTTCTAAACAGGAGGCTCTGTTCAAAAAGTCCAAATAAAAAACAAATAATATTGTGGGCGATAGCCCTACAATATATTTCAGCCCGCATTGTTCGGGCTGAAAGAGA
>DSBS01000041.1 GCA_011045925.1 Candidatus Woesearchaeota archaeon
AACCAAGACTCTTAAATCATGTCAAAAAATAACTTTTCTCTTAAGGCATCACTTTCTTCATCTTTCATTTTGGGAATTTTTATAAACTTATGGTGTCTAGGGTTTTCTGGTGAGTATTATGTTTCCCTTTTCAAATGGAAAACTGGCGATAAACCTGGAGAAGTATACCTTTACGAAGGAAGACTCAATTAAAGGGACAGTCAAGCTAACCCTGAAAAAGCCTTTAATGGCAAAGCAGCTTGTTGTAAGGCTATATGGAATTGCCACTTCAGTTGTGATGAGTGGAAGAAGCAACGCATTTAGGTCACCAAGTATTGTATTTGACTTTAAGCAGCCTCTTGATGGAGAAAAAAATTATCCCGCAGGCAAGCCCTTCAGCTATAGCTTTGATATTAAGATTCCGGAAGAGTTCTTTTCTAAAGGCGAAGCGCCTGAAGTAACACTTGGCAATGTAGCAAGAGCGGCATTATTTGACTTGTTGGGCGCTCACTCAAAAACTAGGTGGTATGTGCAAGCAAGATTATGCAGAAGAGGCTTTGACCTAACAAAAACAGTTCAGATAAGTATTGCTTAGTTTTTATCTTTAAAATTCAAACCCAGGCCGTAAGCTTTTTCAGCTTCCTTAAGGATTTCTGTGTCTATCTCTTCAATAAGCATTTCCTCCTTATCTCCAAGCTTGCCCAAAACCATCCTTATCGGGGCTATAATCTGAGTCCTGCCAATACATTCATCTTGGCTGCCATCAGAAAGATTTACCTTTCCCACAGCGTTTGCATATACAAGAATAAAGTTGTTTTCCAAAGCTCTTGCTTTGCATAACGAGTTAACATATTCATAAGCAGCATTTTGGTTGTGCCTTTTATGTGCAGGGAATTTCTTCCCGCTGAACCATAGGCTTGGGCAGTAAACAATCTCCACACCTTTCTTTCTCATCTTAAGGAATAGCTCAGGAAACATTAAGTCCCAGCATAGGGCAAGCCCGGCTCTTCCGAATTTTGTGTTAAAAACACAGGCCTGGCTTCCAGGAGAAAGCTTTCCTCTCTCGCTAAGCCAGAGGTTTATTTTCTTATATCTTCCGAGAAGTTTTCCGCTGCTCTCAACATAATAGCAGGCATTAAAGAACTCCTGATTCTTCTCCTCAATTATCGAGCCAGCAACAATGTCAATATTATACTTTAGCGCGAGATTCTGAAATGCCTTTCTAAGCCTGCCTTTTGAGTCAGCATTTTTTAGGCACTCTTCCATGCTTAAGCCACCTGTGAGAAAACATTCCGGAAAAACAATAACGTCCGCTTTGCCAGAAGCATTCTTAAGAAAGCCCTCCATCTTTTTTAGGTTTTTCTCAATAGAATTCCTGTTTATCCTGAATTGAACTGCAGCTATCCTGAATTTCATTTTAAGCAGGCAAAATGGACAATAAATTACAAAAAAAGCTGCCGGCGGGGGGAATTGAACCCCCGACTTCCAGATGCCTCAGCAGAGCGTTTTATCATTGCACATGGCTCAACACTCAAATCTTATGAGTCTGGCGCTCTAACCAGGCTAAACTACGCCGGCGCATTTAACTGAGCAAAACCCTTTGTTTTAAAACTTTTTGCTTCTCTTTCTCCCGAGTGTCACTTCCCAATAGTAACCTTTAAATACTGGTCTTATTTCCTTTTCCATGTATGAAACCAAAAATAAAGAATTATAACAACACTTTTTACAGGCCTCCTGATTTTACAGGGCTTTCAGAGCTGATACTTTTTCCTGACAGCGAAGTAAAAAGGAGAGGCTCTTATGATATTCCCAACAGCACGATATGGGTTTTTGATACAAGAAATCATAAGCATAAGTATATTTCCCAAATACTTCATGATGATGTAGGGTGCGGTATGACTGCATTTATTACTGAGCCTCTTGATATTAAAGCAGCCGCTGATAATGTTTTAGGTGAATTAAAAGGAAAAAAGAGACTAGGCAGGGGAAATCATTTTGTAGATTTCTGCTCTGGAATAAAGTCTCTTAGCGAAGACTACAAAAGCCATAACATCATGCTTTTACATACAGATGTAAAAAGCTATAATCCCGAATTGCCGACAAGCATTGATGAAGCCGTTCAAAAGCAGCGTGATGCTGAAGAATTCAGAGAGATGCTTGGTTCAAGCCTTCTTGAAAAGCTTGGCGCGAGCTATCAGCTCTTGGGAAACTGGAACCACAATGCTGTTGAGTCTATTGATGCTGATGATAAGGTTGTATATAGAAAAGGAGTTGTAAAGCTAAACCCGGGTGAATTGGGGGTTTTTCCTGCCAGCCTTGGAAGAATGATTCTTTTTTATACTCTAAATGAAGATACTCCACCCGAATACAATTCTTTTCCACATGCAACAGGAAGAGCAGGGCCGAGAGGCGCTACAAAGGTTTCACTGGAGAAAGCTTCAGAATTAAGAAACAGCTTGTATATCCCTAAAGAAATAAAAGACACAGCGCTGCGTTCTGAGCATCCCAGCTGCTACAACGATTTTGAAAATATCTTGAATGAACTATCTAAAAAAATTCATCTTATCGGAGAATCAGAAATTCTTGGCTATGTCGGTAAAGTTTAAGCTGCAATTAAGTGAATCTCTTTCTTCTTTCCATGGATTATGACGGTTGAATTTATATGGGGCTCTTTTAAGTCTGTGTTCAGGTCTATTTCTGGCTCCTGGGTTTTTCTCCACCATCTCCTGAATAGAACTCTGTAGCGTGGGTCCTCCCAGCTATTTATAATCTCAGCTTCTCTCTGGAACTCGGACAGTTGCTCTTTGCTCATTCTCACACAATTGCCTTTAGCTTTATGCACTTTGACTACTAAAGGCACTAGTTTTAAAGAAACAGCCTCCTTTGCTGCTTTTTCCTGCTTTTTCTCAGAGTCATGAAAATCTTTAGAAAGCTTGCCTACTTCTGCAATCATTGCATTGAGCTTTGCAAGAGTATCTCTCTCATTCTCTTTTTTATAAAGGAAATTCTCAATTATTTTGTCAGAGCCAGCAATCACTTTCTCTATGTCTTTCAGTAGCTTTAGAATCCGCTTAAGCTCCTGTTTCTCTATCTCACTTACAGGCCTGTTTTTATTAAGGTTTTCTGCATGAAAGAATCTTCTTTCACTCTCTTTTTCAAGCTTAGTCAAGGCATAAATAAGCCCTGCTTCTCTATTTTTAATGACATCATCAAGAAAGTCTCCCTTTTCTTTGTGAAGGAAGCCAGTAGGGCCAGCTTTTCCGCGCTTAATCTTAGCAACCATCTTTTTATCAACAATCTCGTTCTGAAGTTTTCTTATTTTTTTTAATTCATCTCCATTCTTATGGGCTTTTTCATTGATTTCAGAGTAAAGTTCAATAATATCAGGATGTGGCTCATTTCTTTGAAATAGGCTCAAGACATATTCAAAAAAGCTCATTTATTTTCTCCTCCTATAAAACTACATGATTCACTAGATTCAACTACAGAGCGCATTACCCTTACAGCTTCAATAGGGTATTTGCCTATGGCTGTCTCTTCAGAGAGCATCACAGCAGAAGCACCATCAAATACAGCATTCCCAACATCAGAAACCTCAGCCCTTGTAGGTGTTGGGCTTTTTACCATGGAAAGAAGCATTTCAGTAGCTATAACGAGAAATTTGCCGTTTTCTATTGTTTTTCTTGTAAGCATCTTCTGGATGCAGGGAAGCATTTCTAGGCTGACAGACTCTCCCAGGTCTCCCCTGCCCACCATAATGCCATCGGATGCGTCCAGAATCTTATCAAAGCTTTTTACCCCTTTTTTGCACTCAATCTTTGAAATAATCATAGTGCCTTCAGAAAACATTTTCCTTGTCTTTATTGCCTGAGAAGCAGTTTCAACAAAGGATACAGCAACAATATCGGGAATCACCATTCCCTCAAAAATCTCCCATTTGCCAGGCTTCAGGTCAAACAATAGCAGGACTTTGTTTTTTCTTCTCTTGTTTTCTTTCTTTATTTCATCTGTTAGTGCTTTGTATTGCCTCTTTGTCCCGTAAGCAGAATTAAACCTTATGATGTCAGCACCCTCTCTTATAATGGTTTTCAGAACGTTATTTCCTAAGCTTGCAGGGCCTACAGTTGCAATGATTTTTGTTTTTCTTGCTCGCATTCTGCTTCCTGTGTTCTTTTAAGTTATAAATCTTCTTTTTTAGTAGAATTTTGGTAGAATCAATTCTCAAAAAGCTTAAATACAACCTGTAACCTTTGCGAAATGATGAACCGAACACCAGCAGAAACATATACCAATTCGACAAAACTTTTCTTAAGAGACCTTTCAGAGATGGGCTATTCCTCTAATTCATCAACATATGGTGGCTCTTCTGGCTCATCCACAACTCAAATCAGACTTTTTAAGGATATTTATGTCGCTTTTTCCGACACTGAATTAGGTGAGCTAGCTAATGAAAGCCTTCATATTGGTGACATGCTGATAGATGCTGACCCAAAAGATAATAATAGATTGGTTTGCATCCTAAAGATGGAAGAGCTACGGTTCCAGAAAGAGCTTGAGCCAGTAATAGAAAAGCTGTCAGAAAAATATAATATGAGGCTTGTATTCAATAAACTCGCGTGCGAGATAAGCCCAGATTTATCTGATGATATTGACTTCTTATTATTCGAGGATTTTGAAGATTATGAATAACAAAATTTAATAATAAAAAACAAAAAAAACTCAAACGCTTGAACTAGCTAAAAAAGAATCAGAACCTTCTTCTTTTCGAGTAGCACTCTTTGCAGTACACTGGCTTGCCTTCAGTTGGCTTAAAAGGAACTTCGCATTCCTGTCCACACTCTGAGCAGACTGCCTTGTGCATTTCTCGTGGCCCGAAATTATTTCCTCGGAAGCCACCTCTGTTAAAATCTCCCATTTTTTTTCCTCCGTTTTAGCATAAAAGAGTTCTTAGAGAATTCGGTTATGCTCTATAAAAGCGTATTTGGGTTTCTTTATAAACCTTGTGGTTATCTTCTCTGCCTGTTTCCCCTGTTTCTGTTAAAACCCCTGTTTCCCTGCTGAAAAGGCCTGCCTCTCTGCTGTGGTCTTGAGAACTGGAGCGGTTTCACTTTAGGAGTCTCAAGCCTTTCCACAGAAAGCGACCTGTCCTCAAGAATCCTTGCAAAGTTCTCATAGTCATCATCAGAAACCAAAGAGATTACCTTTCCCTGCTCTCCTGCCCTTGCTGTCCTGCCAATCCTGTGCACATACTCCAATGCGGTTTTAGGCAGGCTGTAGTTTATAATAAGCGTAACATCCTTGATGTCAAGCCCTCTTGCAGCTACATCAGTTGCAACAAGCACAGAAAGCTCTTTTCTGTGAAACGCATCCATCACCTGTTTCCTTACATGTTGGGTTATTCCCCCATGAAGCGCTTTTGATTTTATGGATTGGTTAAGCAGGTTCCTGTTTACAGAGTCAACAAGATGCCTCGTTCCGCAGAAGACGATAGTAAGCCCATCAGCATGCTCTTTAAGTATATGCACGAGAAGTGAGAACTTCTCCCGCCTGCTCACATCATAGTAAAACTGGGCAAGCTTGCCCTCCTCAACATGGCTCTGCATCCTTACCTTTTTTGGATGGTTCATGTAAGCATCAACAATATCCATTATTGCAGTAGGCATGGTGGCGCTAAAAAGCAATTTCTGGCTGTTTTCCGGAATTCTCGATATAATTCTCTTAATATCATCAATGAATCCCATCTCGAACATCTTGTCGGCTTCGTCAAGCACAAGCATCTTTACCTTGCTTAAGTCCATGGTGCCTCTGGAAAGATGGTCTAATAGCCTGCCCGGTGTTCCGAGCACAACATCAGCCCTTTCAAGATTGCGAATCTGGGGCATTATTGAAACCCCTCCATAAACATCCACAATCTGCATTTTTTTGTACTTTGTAAATTTCTTAAACTCTCTTGTAACCTGGTTGCACAATTCTCTTGTGGGCAGTATAACAAGCAGCTGGATGCCTTCACCAGGCACAACCTTTTCAAGAGTAGGAAACCCAAAAGCAGCGGTTTTCCCCGATCCTGTGAAGGAAAGCCCTATTAAGTCTTCCCCATTCTGAATCATTGGTATGGACTTCTCCTGAATCTCTGTGAATTCATCGAAGCCCAGGTCCAGCAGAGCCCTTTCAAACTCTGGCTTTAATTTTATTCCGTTCGTTTTCATATCCACAAGGATTTTGAGGTTGCTTTTAAATCTTTACTATTTTCTAAAAAGAGTAATTTTATTAAGCAATTTATTTCTGCTCTCATCAATGACACCTATTTTTATAGTGCTTATAATAAGTGTACTCGGGCCAGTGATTGGCTCTCTAATTGGCGTTATAAAAAAGCCAACCTCTAGCTTTATTCACTTAATGCTTGCTTTTGCAGCTGGGGTTATGCTTGCAGTTTCCTTCCTTGAGCTAATTCCTGAATCTGTGGAGCTTTCCGGGGTTTTTCTTGCAGTAGTTGGAATCATCTTCGGTTCGATGGTTATGTATGCTTTAGATAAGCTTATTCCGCATATTCACCCAGAATTATGCAGCCAGGAGCAGGGTTTACGGCTAAAAAAGACTTCAATATACCTAATACTCGGAATCTTCCTGCACAACTTTCCTGAGGGTATGGCAATTGCAATTGGCAGGGTTACAGACTTCAGGACAGCGCTTATAATTGCACTTTCAATAGCAATCCATAACATAGCAGAAGGCATCTGCACAAGCGCCCCTTTCTATTTCTGCACAAAGAAAAAGCTAAAGTCTTTTCTTGTTTCATCTATGACCGCAATTCCAATTTTGGTTGGCTTTATAGTAGCTTATTTCGCTTTTGGCGTGCTCAGCCCAACTTTGGTTGGAATCATTCTTGCAGCCACAGCAGGCCTTATGATTTACATATCAGCAGACGAGCTGATTCCAAGCGCCTGCAGCAAGGCTAGAAAAGAATGGAGCCACGCAACAATCTTTGCACTTATTGCGGGTATTGTGCTTGTGATGCTTCTGGGGCTGGTTGTTTGATTCTATTAAAAAAGCAAAAACTCTTTAAATCAGCCAATCTTAACAGGTGTTAAAATGAGCCCGGAAGAAAAAAAACAGCTGATAGTAAGAGACCTGCAGGAAGTTGTCGGAGAAGAAGAGCTTCTCGAAATCCTAAAAAAGCGAAGCCTTAAGGTATATTGGGGCGCAGCAACAACAGGCAAGCCTCATGTTGGCTACTTTGTACCTATGTTTAAGATAGCTGACCTGCTGAATGCCGGCTCAGAAGTCACAATCCTCTTTGCAAACCTTCATGCCTACCTGGACAACATGAAGACAAACTGGGAACTCCTTGAGAAAAGGACAGAATTTTACCAGCTTGTAATAAAAGAAATGCTTAAAAGAGTTAATGTCCCTCTTGAAAAGCTGAAATTCATTAAAGGCACAGACTTCCAGCTTCAGGAAAAATACACGCTTGACATGTATAAGATTGCAGCCCTTTCCACAGTGAAAGATACACAGAAGGCAGGCGCAGAGGTAGTAAAGCAGATGGAAAACCCAAAGATGAGCAGCTTGGTTTACCCAATACTGCAAGCCCTGGATGAAGTATATTTAGGTGCAGATGCCCAGTTTGGGGGAGTAGACCAAAGAAAAATTTTTATGTTTGCCCGTGAATTCCTTCCAAAAGTAGGCCATAATAAAAGTATTCATTTAATGAATCCAATGGTGCCAGGCCTTGGACAAGGCGGCAAGATGAGCAGCAGCGACCCTAACTCCAAGATAGACTTTGAAGATTCCGACAAGGAAATAGGAAGAAAGATTAACAAGGCTTACTCTGAAGATGGCGTGGTTGAGGATAACGGCCTGCTTGCAATGGCAAAATTTGTAATATTTAAATTCCTTGAGGAGGAAAAAAGAAACTTCCAAATCAGCAGGCCGGAAAAATATGGAGGCAATGTTTCCTACAAGTCCTATGAGGAATTGGAGCAGGACTTCAGAGACAGGAAGCTTTCCTCCATAGACCTTAAGTCAGGAATGTCTGAAGAGCTGATTAAGCTAATAGCACCAATCAGGGAACTTTTACTTAATCACAAAAAGCTGATACAGGAGTCATACCCAGAAAAATAACTTTCTATAATTCTGATTTAAGTTTTTTCATCTTTTCCTTAATCAGCTTTACCAGTTCTGGCTGGCCAAAATAGTAAATGTCCGGAATTCCAAGACTGGCAATTCTCTTCTTAAGGCATTCATCCGGAAACCTTTGCTGCAGCTCATCCTGCTGAAAATCTTCCATCACAATAATTAACTCTGCCCAATCAACATCTTTTTTGGATACAGGCGTTAGGCTGAACAGCCCGGCATACCTAGTTTCATCTTTGTCTTTAAAGAGATTAGCAGCAGTCCTGCTTTTGTGCTTTCCCTGGTTGCATACAAAAAGCAGTCTCATTGTGAAAAAGGAAAATACTTCAGCCTTTATTATTTATTTGAAAAAAAATGTTTCCGCTGTTTTAGTTTGTTTTTTAGTCAAGATACATTTATAAGTTTTAGGTAATTGCACATTTAAAACATGGAACTGATTTACATAAGCTATGAATTAGATTCAAAGAAGAAAATCCTTAATAGTCTCTTCTACATATTTAGAGCTGCTTCTATTAGCGAAACCCAATCAGGAATGTTGGGCTTAAAATAAATTCTGGAAGATCAATACAGCTCAGATAGAGGCATCAGGAAAATAACCACAACCTTTAAGGGGATTTCGGAATTCAATACAGAACTAAAGTATAAAAGCAGCCTGCGGCAACAGCTCTTTGGAAAGGACATATTTAGCTGTTTAAGGCTAGAATCACCTAAGGAACCTAACAATCAAGCCACGCTTTTTCTCTCTACTCGAGATAGCAATCCTAACAGGCTTTTAAGTGTCCTGGATTCTGTGCTAAACAATAGCGACCTGCAAATCAGCGACAGGGCGCAGTATTCGCTAGATAAGATCATCTCGCTTGAGTTAGCTCCACTTCTTGAAAGGAATTTTTGAGTTTCTTTTATTTTTTAAATTAAGCTTTCTCAGCACCTGCTAGTTACTCCTCTCCAAGGGCAACATTTAAAAAGGAGTTATCCTTTACTAAGCTTTATGAAACCAGATTATGATGTTGTTATTGTTGGTGCTGGGCCTGCAGGTTTGGCAGCAGCGTTTGAGTTTTCCTCAATTTCAGATTTGTCCATTCTGCTAATTGATAAAGGGAAGTCTATTGAAGAAAGAGACTGCTCTTCACTTGAGAGGTTATGCGCAGATCACTCAGTATGCAATATAACTCATGGTTCTGGAGGGGCAGGATTATATTCATACGGCAAGCTGTGTCTGGACCCGACAGTTGGAGGAGACATCTCAAAATTTTATAATACCGACGAAACAGCTGAATTTATGCAACGGGTTGTTGAGATGCTATCTATGGACGACCAGCAAATTACCACAGAGTCAAGAAAAAGCACAGACATATTAGAATGCAGAGAGCTGTTCAATAGGTACGGGCTAGATTTTAAATTTTATGATGTAGTTAGAGTTGGGCTAAAGGATAGGATAAGCAAAGTAAAAAACCTAGAAAAACGTTTAAGAGAAAGAGGAATCCAGTTTAGGTTTGGTACAGAGGTTAGCAGCATCTCAGCAAATGGACAGTTGAGCATCACAGCAGGCAAGGAGAAGTTCAGTTCACGATACCTTATCGCAGCACCCGGGAAAATCGGTGCGAACTGGTTCTATAGCCAATGCGAAAACCTAGGTATCAGATCGATAAACAATCCCCTTTATCTAGGGGTGCGGCTTGAGTTTCCGAGAGAGATTACTGCTGAGCTTGCAAAACTGACAGACAATCCTAAAATAAGCATGGTTTTTGATAATGGAGATTATGTAAAAACGCATTGCTTTTCAGACAAAAGAAGAGTCGTGATTGCCGATTATAACGGCTTGAAGTTGGTTGAGGGCAGTTATCTTGAAACAGCAGAGTCAGACAACGCAGCATTTAATATAGTGACAAAGATTAACCTGCCACAATGGACTGTTCCGTTCCAGCACTCTAGAAGATTTGTTGAACAGGTTAATTCCTTTGGAAAGGGAAGGCCCGTTGTCCAGACAGTAAAAGACCTGTTTGAATTCAAGGAAACAGACCAGAAAGCGCTTAAGAATCTTGCGATTGCTCCCACTTTAAATGATTGTAGATGTGCAGACCTGGGCCATCTTTATTCTGTTAGGTTTGCAGATCGGCTGTCGAGATTCATCAAACAAGTGGATAAGGTTCTTCCAGGTTTTGGACTTGGTGAAAACCTGATTTATGCTCCTTTTGTTGAATGGTGGATGAAAAAAGTTGATGTCATTAGGACATTTGAAACAAGCAAGCCAAATCTTTATGCTATCGGAGATGGAGCAGGTATGAGCCAGGGAATTATTGCTGCAGGTATGCGGGGAGTTGCATGTGCGAGGGCTATATATTTTAAAGAGCTTACAGGCAGGTAGGTATTTTGTTTTTAAAGTTCCCAAAGATTTATTAACTACTCGCAATGTTATTTTTTAATGAAAGTTGCATTTATCCTTTTAGCGCTGTTACTTACCGGCTGCCAGGCAGTAAGCCTGCAGGTTGAAAATGTCCCGGAAGCCATTGAAATCAGCACATTCATCTCAGACAAGCAGGTTTACTCGTCACAGGAGGACATAACATTCACAGTAGCAGTGGCAAGCCCTGAAGAATCCGAAGTCAAAGCAGTGGTAAAGGGCATAAAGCCGTACAGCAGGAATTACATCGAGGTTGAAGAAACGCACATCCTGCATAAAGGGGATAACCAGCTAAGCTTCTCATCTAAAACACCCTATTGCACATCAGGCTGCGGCGGAGTCAACCCAGGAGAACATGACATAACTTTAGAAGTCTTTAAAGAAGGAGATTTAATCACAAATAAGACTATAACCATTGAGCTGACAAGATAATTTGAATCTTTAGGCTTAAACCAAACTCAGAAAAGAAACACCTTGGAATTTGTTTTCTCTTCAAAATCCTTTATTTCTCTTCCTAACAAGTCTTTTTTTCCTTTTCCTTCCTGGAAAGCAAGACTGCTCATTATGTAATATTTAAATTTATTATTTTTCTCAACTGCTTTTTCAATATCATCTAAAGTTAAAAGGCCTGCTGAAACCACATCACCTCCAAAGTATTCGTTCTTTGCTAAAATCCAGTTTATCTCAGGAAACTTGTTCAAGGCATATCTATAGCAAGCAGAAGAAGTAATAAAACCTACACGATTAAGTTCAACTCCTTCTTTTCCTAGAAAACTCAAAGCATTCTTTATTCTATAAGAAAAAACATTAGCCTTCCTCGGAGTATACATATCTAGATGGGTATCTTCATCTGCCAAATCATTTATTATTACTGTCGAAATGGAGACGGCTTCTTCATCTAAGAACATTTCCTTAATAAGATTTATTGCTTCTTTCCAAGTTTTTCTGGCTTCATTATTGTATTCTTTAGCAATTAAAGTTGCATATTTAGTAGTTGAAGGATAATTCAAATGGAGTTCGATTTTCTTAGTTGGGTGATTTTTCTTTAGCTCTTTGATACATTCCTTAAAGATCTCAAAATCTTTCCTTAATCTCTCAATTGACCCGAAATTCCAAATGAAAACTGTGTGTATGATGCCGCTTGAAATTACTTTTTTTAGCATTCTTGTTTTTTTTTCACTCCACCCCCCTCCCATTATTGATTTCTTAAATTCAGTGTCAAATGTCAGTACACTCATCAATAAAAAGAATTTGTTATAAGATTTGAATAAATCAATCTTTTTAGCATCAAAATCGGCAAAAGTAGAAATAGCTGCGAATCTTGTTTCTTTATTCTCGGATCTAGCCTTATTTATTAACAATTCGATAATTTCGTATATCTTAGGATAATCAAAAATATCTGCCCCATAAAACTGAATTTGTGAATCAAAATTTAAATGACTGAAAAATTGTTTAAATTCATATGGTTCTAGATGTAAGCAAATCTCTCTCTGTTCTAAAAGCTTTCCTCCTTGTTTGCGATAGCAGAAAATACAGCCCCTTCTGCAGATACTTGGTAATCTCACGATATTGGCCTCTTTTGCATTTTTCCTTATTTCTTTTAAAGCTTTATTCCTATTTGCATTCTCATTCATTTTTTCCTCATCTTGCTAAAATAGAAGAAGTTTTCATTTAAAATATTTTGTTTTCTAACACACTTTCTTTATTGCTTTTCTT
>DSBS01000067.1 GCA_011045925.1 Candidatus Woesearchaeota archaeon
GGCATGTTGTATGGTTATGTGTATCCTTTGAGCATATGTCAAAAGTAATGTTCTTTAGCCCTTTCCCAATCAGGCTCAGGCTTGAGTATTCCTTTGTGAATAAGCCAGCTGTTAAGGTGAAGTTTGAGTATGCTGTGAAAGAGCTCCCAGGAACCCTGATTCTTCCAAATACATTCCGGATTCCAAAAAGGTCTGTTGAGTTTACTGATAAGGTTATTGCTGATGTGTGCTCAGTGATTGGAATAGGGTTGATAGTAACCTGGTTTATTGCCGGCGGAGTCATGTCTAGCTTAGTGACGGAAGAAAAGCAGGCCTGGTTCTGGGCTAAGTCGTTTGCGCATACAGTTATGTTGTAAAACCCGTCTGTTGCAAGGCTGATGGAAGTGCTGTTAGATTCAGATGTATAAGAGTATGTAGCGCTTGTGTTTAGGTTTTCTGCTGTTATCGTGTAATTTGAGACTTGGATAGTGTCAGTGCACTCCGGCCAGGACAGGTTTACTTGAGAGAGGGTGTAAAGCGTCTCGAGGGCCAGCGATGAGCTGCTGCAGTCCGGCGGAGTAGAATCTAGCAGAAAGCTCTGGTTTTCTGATGACAGGCTTCTTGCAGAGTGAGTTGCGGTTATTGACCAGTTATAGAAGTCATCATCAAGGGCCTGAATAGCAGATTTTGCAGTAATGCCTGTCTGGGTGACAAGGCTGCTCCCATAGATTAGCAGGTCGAAAAGGGCTGTACCTGAAAAATTCATCTGCCAGGTAAAGTTAACAGGGGCATTGGTGATTATGCCCTCTGGCTCTATAAGCGCCAGGCTTGGGTTTAGTGTAATGTTCCGGCTTGTTGTGTAAGCCGGGGTTCCTGGTGATGCGGGAAGGGTAAAAGATTTGTTTGCCCTTGCTCCTGGGCAGAGAGCGCTTGTTGCATTCAGGACAATGCTTACGCTGCCTGCACTTGAGGGGAAGCCAATAAAAAAACCTCCTGAAGAGTTAGAGTTAGTTGTGTTTGTTGATAAAAGCAGAAGGCTGCTGGCATTGTACATAGAGCCGGTGATAAGTGTGTTGTTGAAGCAAAACCCCTGCACACTGCCGGATATGTTGTATCTTGAATATGCTGAAGAGGCCATAATCAGGATAAAGGCAAAAAGGGAAAATAAAAGCCAAGCCAGCCTGAGAGAAGGCTTTCTCTTTCCAAAAGTTCTCTTTCCAGTGTTTGCTTTTGGCTTTTTCATTGCAGTGTTTTCCATTTTTCCAGGATTGGCTTACTTAAGTCTTGGGTGAAGCCAACTGACTTCAGGTCAATAAGAGTCCTTATGAAATCGGTTGAGCCCTTCTTTATCTCAAAGGGAAAGATCCCGAGGTTTGACTCATAAATATTTATTGTTGTGTTGCCGAGCGGAAGGCTCTTAATCCACGAAATAATCTCATCGTTGTAGTAAATATGTATCTGCTCATCTGAGTAGTCTTTAATGAGCTCAAGCGAGGAAAAAAGGCAGAAAACCCCATTGTGCTGCTGCATCTCTTTTAAAAAATCTTTTTTTGGCATATTTACAGAGAATTCATACTTCTTCCTGATTTTTACCTGGGAGGAAACCTCTTTGATAAGAAAATTCGGCCTTTCAAGACGGTAGGTGCCGCTTGACTTGACAACAGTCCTTGATTCCTCAAGGGATTTAATTATGGAATTGATTCTGCCAAGCGATACTTTGGTCTGTTCTCTTAATTTGGTTTGGCTAAAATCAACTAACTCAAGAATCTTATGAATTACTGCATATGTCTTAGGGCTGATGTACTTCATGTTTGAGATACAAGTATACTTTTTTTTACTAATAGTATTTATACTTTTCGATTTTTTCAGCAGAGAGAAGTATTTTGTTTTTTTATAATAAAAGCGTTTTTTAAAAAAAGTATGCGCTATATAAGTTTTTTTCACCTTTTAGTAGATTTTTCAGTTTTCATAAAAAAATTCACTTAAAAACCCAATAAAACTTATAAATGCTGGTAACTACCTTCTAGTAAGAATGGGTGCAACAGAGGTTATTGTGGCTGGAGGAATTGCAGTTGTTATTGCTTCGCTTATGCTTAGCCTTGCGGAGATTACTGATGAAATTGCAGGCAAGACCGAGAGCTTTGCTTCAGACATCAACAGTGCGATGGACTGTGCTGTCAGGGGAATTCCGGTAGCTGTTTGCGCACCTAAGCTTGCAAATACGGATTTTAAAAGCGACCTGTCTGAATACAGCCAGCTTATTCATGAAACTGTTTCTGAAATAGAAAAGGGCTTAAACAGCACCTCTTCTGATTAAGCTTAAGAAAAGGATTACTGCGCTTTTTTTCTCTGAGAGGATTTCTTGAGGTCTTCTAACACCCTTAGGTTTTCTTCCAGGAGCGACTTTCTTTTAAGAAGGAATTCCTGCTTCTTGTTAAGTGCGGCAACCTTATTACTGACTTCCTGCTTATGGCTTAGCATTTCCGGGCTTTGCATTCCCTGGCTGCTAATCTGGCTGTGAAACTCTGCATACTTTGCCATCTGCTCTTTTAGCCTGTGAAGCTCAAGATTTATTGCCTCTATCTGGCGGATTGTATCTGAGCGCCTTACCCCTTTTATTCTTCCTGGGAACAAACCTATTGCGGCAATAACAAATATAGAGATTATTCCAATGACTTCTATTGCCTGAAGCCTTGACCTCATCATTCTTGAGCGGACCGCGGTGCTTAGGATGATTGTTTTTGAGATGCTAAGGGCAGGTATGCCGTAAATCTCAGGCAGGGAGCTCAGCACTTCAACAGAATCAGTAACATAGCTTACTTCCCACTGGCTTCCTCTCCCAAGGGTTTCTATCTTCCAAAGCCCTTTTTCTATAAACACCTCACTAACCTCAACAAAGCTATCCAGGTCTGCAAGAAATTCCTTAACAACCAGGTTTTCTAGATTATCTTCCCCAAGGTTTCTGAGAACAAGGGTTATTTTGGCTTTGTCTCCTTCCAAGAACTCAACCTTTTTCTGGACAAAAAGCTTTTTTTCAGGCAGGTATTTTCTGATAAAGGGCAAAGACTGTGAGAAGTAGTCTTCTCCCATAAACCTAACCCTTGCTGCAGGGAAGTAATCCAGGCCAAAAGAGTCTTCATCATAGTAATTTAGCTCGTATTGTATTCTCTTAATGCTTTTTGCAGGAATGCTAAAGGCTGACTGCAGCGAGCGGTTTTCTCCGGCTGAAATAAAAGACTCGCCGGAAACATAGCTAAATCCTAAGGGAAAGGAATCATACAATGTGATGTTGGCCATCCTTGGCTCAAAGTTGCTGAGCAAGATGCTGACGGTCATATTCTCTCCGGGAAGCGCTAAGTTGTCTGAGAGAATCCTTCTTACAAAAAAGTTTTTGTACATCAGGTCGCCCAGGGTTTCGTTAAGAAGATACTCTGTCTCGTTAACTTCAGGCTCAAGAAGGTCATCCTGGGTATAAAGAGTAATGTTGGCTTCTGAAGAAAGCTTTATTCCCTTAAGGTAAATGTCTGTCTTTACCCAGTAAACCTGCCCTTCTTCAGGGTCGTAATCAAATACATCATACTCATAAGTTTCATATGCGCCTATTTCAGAAACTGGGTTCTCTTCATTCGGTAGATTCCATACGCTTAGCTGGTCTGTTATATCTATGTCAGGAGTCTTGAAGAGTGTTATTGAGTCGACAACATAGCCGAACGCTGAAGGGTTTTCAAGGCGGACACTTATCAGCCTTCTGTTGTATCCTGAGATTTCTTCGTCCTCAATCTCTGCTTTTTTAAGGATTACCTTCAGGGGTGCATAGATTCTCATATCAGAGCGCAGTATTGCCCTCTCCAGAAGGGAGTTGTATCCTTTGAGAATATTCTTCTCAATTATGCCCCTGATAGTATAATTTAAGCGAATTGTCTGGTTTGGGTTTATCTGCATTATATAGAGGTTTGATGATGAGATGTACGCTTCAGCAGAGCTGTCTGAAGAGTATAAGTCCAGCCCGTCAAAAGACAAGGGAATGCTTATGTCATAAAGCGGCGATTCGCTGGGGTTCCTTACATAAACCAAGCCTGTAACCTGAAAAATAAAGAACTCATCATAGAAGCTTATAATCTTGCCTTTTTCTGAGATTGAAACCTCAAGAAGCTCTTCTACATCCTCTGGCTGGGCGTAAGACAGGCCCAGGCAGGCAGAAACCAGAAATAACAAGAAGAATAAAAACAAGGCAGTGCATTGTCTTTCTCTCATTTTAGAAAGGCATCTTTTTTCTCTTTGCCCTTATCCTGCTAGCTAGTAAAGTAAGGCTCAGCACCACAATAAGCATGCCCCAGAAAATCACAGAGCCCCTGATGTTTTTTGTCGGGATGGGTATTCTTGAATACTCAACCAGGAAATTTCCTGTAAGAGACTCCTGCTGAACCTTTCTCAGATTGCCTTCTGAGGCTACCAGGGCTTCAGGCGCATAAGTCACATGGTACTTTGAAGGCAGCATCAATGAAGTGGATTTTTCCCTTATGCTAATAGTGGTCTCTTCAGGCGGGATGTCCAGCTCATAAAATAGCACGCCTGCAGGCTTAAAAGGCACCTTATAAGTCATATAGATATCCTTAAAAAATGTGGGAAGAAGCGGGGACCAGATAGTAAAGATAATCTTTGTTGAGTCGTCTGCCTGGGCAACCCTGCTTTCTATCGTTACATCCTTATTGTCATATATGCGAAGCCCTGTTATCTCCGGCCCTTTTGGAGAATTTCCTTCCATGCTGTATATCCTGAAGTGAATCTCTCCGGGAATAATTGGGTTTGAGCCTACGTTTTTTAAGCGCATAACCCTATTCACTTCGATATAGCCATCTTCATAAGTGTATGTTGATTCGTAATTGTCGAAAACAACAACCTGGGAATAGGCCAGACTTGTTAGCAAAACCAATAAAATTCCTGCAAAAAGTATTATTTTATGTTTCATTGCCCCCACTTTCCTATCCATAAGCACACCACTTTTTAAAAATGTGTGACTACCAAAAAAAAATAAAAAATCAGGCGGCTCCGCCTATCTTGTCATGAATGTTTTTTGTAAGCAGCAGGTTCAGCAGGTTCAATGTAAGCAGGAAGCCTACCACTGTTGCAAAGATTGTTTCCCTGCTTCCTTGTGAAGAGAGAAGCGTTTCTATCCTGATTCCCTCATGCGACCCTGCTCCATCAACCTTACGTGGATCCAGACCAACAATGTAAAGGTCAGATACCCTATACACTCCAGTACCATTCACAATGTATGACATGTTCCAGGTGCAATTAACAGTGTCAACTGCATTAGGGCCATTGCATGGCCCAAGCGATGAATTGTAAGGCTCTTTAAGGTCTATAACCCAACGATACGCAGTTCCATTGAAATCATCTCCTGTAACAGATTCTGTAGAATCAAAGGGCGTTGTCCAGCCCCCTGCAGAGAACTCTGAAGGTATGAAGTCATAAACAGTAACCACTAAACCTTCAGGAGTCCAGGCGTTCCCTATGTTTTGTACTAATACATCTATCTGGTACTGGTCCTGGTCTACGTTGATTACTGACTTATTAACCCTAAGCCAATAGCCGTTTACAACATAGATGTAGCTAATGTAAAGGTCAGTCCCGTTTGTTGTAAGATAGCTCTTAACAATCTGGTTGTACTCTTCCATCAGGTGGTAGAAAGGCCTAATCCACACGATTGGCGGCCTTGCGTCTACATGGTCCGAGCCGTCAGTATAATTTACCTTCCAAGTTCTTTGTGACCAGGAAGTGGATTCATTTATCTCTGTGTTTGGGGTGTAGGTAATATTAAAGCCTGTGTAAGATATCGGGCTGAGGTTGGTTGTAATCCATAAAGAAACCTGAGTCAGGTTGTAGCTGACATTCAGGGGAACACTTGCCTCCCCGCCAATCAGCCAGGTTGCATTGATGTTAAGCTCATTGTCCTGTGGGCTGATAATCTCCTTGTCTGTTGAAAATTCCATAGCAAGCTTGGCCTTTACATCAGTTATTGTCATGTTTGATGCGAGAAAATCTATCTCGTACTTAAGGGTCTCCAGCAGGAAGGGGTATGTCGCTGTTGTTGGAACATTCCAGGGGGCATTGATGTCAAATGAAATATTTACTGTTTCATTCCACTCAAGAGTGCCTCCGTTAGCTATCCAGTTCCAGGTCCTGTCATCTGAGCCAGGGCCATCAACATTTGCAAAATCCCCTGTGGTGTGTATCTGAGCAAATGTGAAGTTGAATTCTGTCTCATTCCACAAGACAGGAAGCGTTTCCATGGTAATATTTATTTCTGAAACATTGACCTTTATCCAAAGGCTGTTTGTAATTGTCTTGATTGCTGTGAAATTGTGCCCTGCTAAAACCTTTCGGTTGAAGCCTGTTTCAGAATTAAGGTATTGTGTCTCAATATCCAGTGGGGGCTCAACGCCTCCAGAGCCAGAGCAGTTAATCGTGTAATTAAAGAAAGAGTACTCGCTGCCTCTTAATTCAGGGATGTGTACCACAAATGTATCGCCAGGGTTTGTGCCGTTAATCTGGGTGCCGTTTCTTCCACTGACATGGTTAATCTGAGTCCCGTTCGTGATATGGTCTGTGTTTTCAAAATAGAGCTCTATATCAGAAACAGTGTCCGCGCTTGGGTTGGAAATGTTTATGTAGCCGCTAATCTTACAGAATTCCCTTTGCTCAACAAGGTAAAATTCCTTGGCATATGTAACATTCTGGTCAACTATTTCCCACATAGAGATATTAAGCCTTGTATCTTTGTCTGCATAGACTACACCTGCTGAAAAAACTAGCAAAGCCAGCAAAAGCACGGTTTTAAAGTTCATTCTGAAACCTCCTTGTTAAATCGATATACGAATATACTGTAAGATATACTGATAGCAGATATATTTAAACTTTTCGTTTTTTTATAGAAAGTAGTCAGAAAGGTTTAAAACTTAAACTGAACAAGAAATATGCATGTGCTTTAAAAAAGGAGGGGGCTTTTTCTTTATCGCAGCAGTTATCTTAGCGTTACCTTTATTTTTTTCAGCCCAGCAGGCTTTTGCATCCAGCTCTATTGCTGTCTCATCTGAAGAGCTGTCCTTTATTGATGTCAGCGAAATAAATAGGGATGTTGTTCTGTCAATTCAAAACAACGACAATATACTGCTCCATATATCGGTTATGCTTGAGCCTGATTTTTTTTTCCTTAACGATTATATAAGGTTTGACCCGCAGATTTTAGAGATCGGCCCTGCTGAAACAAAAAACCTTAAAATAAGCCTAAACCTTGATAAGGTGTACCCCCAGGAGATTGGAATCTGGATTCTGGGCTATATCAACGAGCATGATGAGACAGCTAACCTCTCAAGGATTACTCTAAAAGGAAAAGGAAGCCCTGAGACAAGGCTTGAATCGCATATATTTGATACTGAAATCGGCAAAAGGTTTCTTGTCGTTGGGATAAAGCTAGACAATACTGGCAACACCTTAATCCGTGTCAAGCCAAAGATTATGCTTACCAGCAAGGGAGAAGAGCTGAAGGCTCTCGAATACCCTGCTCTGCCTTACCTGCCGCCAGAAACAAGTGAAACATACTCCTTCAGGATTGAATATGACCTGGATGACTTTGAGAAATACCAAGTAATTGCAGAGCTGGAATATGAAGGGCAGGTCCAGGAAGCAAGCCTTGATTTTGTGTTCACTCCAAAAGAAGAGGAACAGGGAGAGAGCAAAAAAAGAGCAACAATTATTCTTTCTTTTGTAATAATTCTGGGCGGAGCTTGTGTATCTGCTTATTTCCTAGCTAGGTTCATATATTATTCCCATAAGCACAAAGGCGATGTTGAAAGGGTGAGGCAGTGTGAAATAAAGGTTAAACTCCTTGAGAAAAAGCTAAGCTATCTTATAAGAGAAACAGAGAAAATAATCAGTCAGGTTTCTTAAGCGCTTTTTTCAGGCTGTGCAAAAGCTCGGAAAGAGTATGCACTTTTGACTCGAGCTCTGAGATTTTTTTTTCTATTTTGTCCAGCCTTTTGTCGCGCTCTGCCATTTTTCGGGTAAAATTGGTTATCTTTTAATGCCAGCAAACATAAGCCCAGCTGGCGGGAATTTTCTGTTTTTTTAATTGCTTAGTAAAGCCTCATATTCTTCTGATTAATTACACTGGGAACCGTAATGGTGACTATTTCGCCAAAGCCATTTGCAAGAAGCATCCTAAGTTGAAGCCTTTCAGAAGCAAGAATGCCTTCCCCAGGCGCTTCAATCCGAATCTTAATCATGTCCCCAGGATTAAGTATTTCGCTTGTGGGATTTTTGCCTACCTCTTTTATTGCATAATAATAGCCGCGGTTGGTGTTTGCCGGGGTAAACCTAAAAAGCACATCAGCATCAATCAGGTTGCTGGTTGATGTGGTTCCCTGGATTTCTACAATGCCGAAGCTTACTCCAGGAGACTTTAGCTCAATGGTGTCATCAAAGGCAACAGGGCCTGTGGATATATCCTTTCCTGTGTCAAAGGAGTAGATGCTTTCATTAGCAAGGATTATCAGCACATCAGACCTGTTAAAAGCAATATAATCCATTTCAAGGTCATTGCCTATATCGCTTTTGGTTATTTCATGCGGAACTGTTGTAAACCTGATTCTGTTTGCGTATATATTATATGAAGCATCAGGGTTTGAGCCGGTAATTGTAGCAAAGCCATAATCGCCTATTGGATGATTTATTACATAAAACTCTTCACCAACATCAACAGCTATATGGAATATGTCTCCATCCGGGTTTCTGAAAGGAACATAATAGTACTCTGACACCCCGCTTACCCTTACCTGAAGGTACCTGCCTGCCCTGCCATCATCTCCCTCGCATGCAGTAGCGCCTGAGCCGCAGACGCGTATGTGGTCTGGCTGGCCGTCCAGATTAAGGTCAACATAGTTTAATGCTAAGTAGCTGTTCCTGTCAACAGTAGAATCAACTAATTCATAGTAATTTGTAAAAGCCCCAAACTCTTCCTCCTTGTTGACAAAGTAGCCTTCAAGGCTGTTTACCTCCGATATGTTATCCCTGTAGCTATAGAAAACGCTTGCTGAAGCAAGGTCAAGCGTAACCATTAAGCTGGAAAGCTTTATTGGCTCTCCTGAATGCTTAGCAAGTATTACAATCTCATCTATTGTCTGGAAATCATCTGTTTCTCCAAACACGCTGACAACACTAAAGTAAGTGCTTGACTTTTGCCTTGTCTGCTCAAAAGCGCTATGCCCTTTTTCCTGAAAGGTGATTGAGCTTTGTATAATTACAGCAGCAGCAACAGCTGCAACAATAAGAAGAGAGATAAAGATAATCAGAGTCCCAATTCCTATTTCCGACTTTCTAAAGAGCATGCTGCCAAAGGCTTTTATGAAGGGTCCCTTATTAAACTTTTCTAAAAAGAGTTTACCGAAAAGGCACATTTTGATAAACAAAAGTATAACAAACGAAAAATTTATATATTAGTATAGTAATAATGTTCGCAGGTGATAACTATGAAGGGAAAATTGATTGTAGCAATCCTAATGATTATTTTCGTAATAAGCATTGTAAAGGCCAATCCTTCAGGAACCGGAATAAATATTGAAGACAGTGAAACCTTCGACGGCGAAACTGCAATAAGCACTCCCGCAGTTGGAGGCAATGTTTCCGAGATGACGCTTACGCAAACCACCCAGACACAGCTTTGGAGCGCGTTTTATGGTAACCTTAGTGGTGAGACTGCCTTAAAAGGGTCTAGCGGAGATACTATCTTTGACTGGGGAGCAATAACCTATACAAAGGCATATGTCTTTATGACAAGGCTTGCAAGTGTTAACTGGGGCACAATTATCGGCGCGAGCATTTCTCACATTGAAAATGAGGATACAGCGCTTGGAATGGATGGAGAAACTGAGGCAATAAACAACACAAGGACAGATGCTAGCACATGGCCTGATATAGACTATGGGTCTGCCATATCAGTAAATTACGGTATTGATATGACGTCTGGAAGCGGCTGGAGATCGCCTATATTATATGACTCAACCAACGCTGGCCTGATTTTTGGAGTTTATGTAAACTCATCAGGGCAGGCATTTAACAGCCAGGATGCAGACTACCAAATAATGATCCCTACCGGGGATGTGACAAGGGATTATTATGTATATGCCTTTATGGAGTAAAAAGCCAGTAAATGCAGTCTTTAATTTTTTTATTTTCTTTCTGTTTTTTCTTCTTGCTGGCAAGCATTTGTTAGTTCTATAAAAAGGTTTTTTTAAAAACATCTTCTTAAAAGAAGTATTCTAAAAATTATTTTTAAATATATATTTTAGAGAAAGAGTATGTAAAAAAAACGAAAAGCTTATATATTGGTAGCGTAAAAAGTATTCTGTGATGGTAAAATGGATAAAAAAGTACTATTAACGGCTTTGTTGTTGGTTATTGCTGCGGGCATAGCGTTTGCCCAGTCCCCGAGCGGGACTGATTTTAATCGTGAAGGAAGCGAGACCTGGGAAGGAGACACTGCAACCAGCACCCCTGCGCAGGGGGGGAATGTTACTGAGCTGACAATCAGCCAGGATGTGCAAACCAGGCTCTGGCAGGCTTTCTATGGAAACCTTACCGGGGAGGTTGCGCTTAAGGATAGTGCAGGGACGAGCACAGTTTACGACTGGGGAGCGCTTAGCTTTACGAAAGCTTATGTTTTTATGACTAGGCTTGCAAGCGTTGACTGGACAAATATAACCGGGGCTGATGTTGGAGAGATTGAAGCCGAGGATGTTGCTTTAAGCATGGATGATAAAACTGAAGCGGTTAATAAAACAAAGGTTGATGGAAGTGCATGGGATAACATAGAATATGGAACTGAAAACATTGCTGTGCTTTTTGGGATAAATATGGCTTCCGGAAGCGGCTGGAGATCTCCTCTGTTGTATGACGGCACAAATGATGGAATAATCTACTCTGTTTATGTTAACACAACCGGCCAGGCATTCAACAGCCAGGATGCAGACTACCAGATCATTGTTCCAACTGGAAATGTTAACAGGGATTACTACGTTTATGCGTTTTTAGAGTAAGCTTTTTATTTTTTCTCTCTTTTTTCTTTTTCTTAAATCTTGAAGGCAAAGGCCAACTCAGGAAGAAGGCGCTAGGGAAAGAAATGATTTTTGCGCAATATATACAAAACAGATAACTGTAATTACTATGCTTCTTACGCCCAGAAGCTGAAAGATAAGGTATAT
The DNA here is from genome assembly GCA_011045925.1 of Candidatus Woesearchaeota archaeon. Classification (GTDB taxonomy): domain Archaea; phylum Nanobdellota; class Nanobdellia; order Woesearchaeales; family JASKKU01; genus DSBS01. Next base: position 11,238 of record DSBS01000067.1, read on the forward strand.
TCCAACTCCTGCATCAAGAAAGCTTGCTATATCCCTGAACATAACAGCCTTTGAGAAGAAAAAGAGTATAAAGCCAACAGAAGGGCGCACAAGGATTATGTCAAAATGAGGCAGTACCAGAAAAACAAGCGAGATTGCATCCAGTATCGCAAAGGCCTTTATCATTTCTCCCTCACTGGACACTGATTCTAAGAACCTTTATAAATTTTGCATAAATTAACTCGATTCTGAAAATGGATGCTGAAGAGGTTGTTATCAGGGAATTCAAGCCACGGCTGTACCAGGAAACTATATTCAGCAGCTGTGTTAAGAAAAATACTCTTGTGGTGCTGCCCACAGGCTTAGGCAAGACAAACATCTTCCTTATGCTGGCAGTGCACAGGCTAAACCTCTACCCAAAATCTAAAGTGGTCCTGCTTGGGCCCACCAAGCCGCTGGTAGACCAGTATATTGAGGTTTTCAGGAGGCAGACAAATATTAATGAAGAGGACATGGCTGTCTTTACTGGCAAGGTTGCTCCTGAAAAAAGAAAGGAAATCTGGGATAATGCAAGACTGGTCTTCTCAACTCCACAAGGCTTCGAAAACGACCTGATAACAAACAGGATCAGCCTGAATAATGTTTCTCTTATTGGCTTTGATGAAGCCCACAGGGCAAGCAAAAATTACTCTTATGTCTGGATTGCCAAAAGGTACTCTGAGCAATCCCGTTTCTTCAAGATTGTAGGAATGACTGCCAGCCCGGGCTCTGACCTTGAAAAGATAAGAGAGGTTTGCACAAGCCTTTTTATTGAGGATATTGAAATCAGGACAGATGA
>DSBS01000054.1 GCA_011045925.1 Candidatus Woesearchaeota archaeon
GATGGTTGGCGACTTTAAATGCGGTGCCAGGGAACTGGACCCAAGATGGCGCAACCAGGCGATGTTTGACGGCATTGACAACAACTGCAATGGCAGGATTGATTTCGGCGCTCCTCCTGTAAAGGCTGATTGGGAGAATATCTGGAAAAATGAAATGCCCACTCCTGGCATAGGCACAACAAGTTACATAGATGCAGAGATGCACTCAAAAGTAACACTTAGCGGGACTGTTCGTGGGCCAGATGGAGCAATTGATGCAACTCTTACAGTAGTTATAGCAGACCAGACACATTACTTTGAAAGGGATAACTCTATATTTAGAAAAGCTGATGTTTTTTCTGGCTGGAATAAAGTAGACACAAAGTATTTCAGCACACAATCAGGCTCAGATGGCAAGTATGAGCTAATCCTCAACAAGAACTTTACATACTTCCTTGTTGTGAACGCCTCGCCAGTTCACGGGGTTGAGGACAAGACAATCCTGCTTTCGCGTACGGTTGATTTTGATGCAGAGGATTATATCACCTGGGATATAACCCTTTTGGACTCTGCTCTTGCAAGCCTGTGCACAATCAACTGCACTATTGATGGCAAATGCAGGGAAGAGTGCAATGGCTACAATAACTGCCATATAATAAGCCAAAGAAATTCCCTTGACTACTGCGAGGGGTTCCCTCCCGGGATTGTTTTTGACGGGGCACAAGCGATTTTTTGCTGCTCCGGAAGGCAAGTTAATTTGCCTCGTGCAACCCCCCAAATAGACTCAGCGCACATAACCACAATGCTTGTTACAGACATGAGGACAATCATTCACAGGATTCCTGCTGTGCTTAAGATGGTTGTTTATAACTAGGCTTTTCTTTCTTTTTTAGAATTCCGTTAGCTTTTTGTCAATCTCGTTAGGTTTGATAATGGTTGTTCTTCCCTCAGCCCCGCCTTCAATCTTGTCAACAGTAATGAACCTGTTCTTTTCCAGCTTGTCTATCTTGCGCTGGAATGTCTTGTAAACGCCCTTGCCTCCCTTTCCCTGGTAAAGCCTGAACAGCTCTCCAATCTTGGTTTCAGGGTTATCCATAATCAGTTCGTAAATCTTTCTTTCCTCTTCATCCAGCACATCAAAGCTCTTTATAGAAAACTTGTCCAGCTTCGATATCGCCAGCTCAACATCCCCTGGCTCAACCTTTTTTGCAGACCTAGCCTCTGCATTGTTCCCTGCTTCCCTTAAGAGAAAAAGCCCAATCCTAATATCCCCAATCTTATGAGAAGCCTCAGAAATTCTTGCAACAGCCTGCTCGCTGATTACACCCTGGAAATATGCATACTCAGCCCTCTGCGTAAGAATCTCTTTTGTCTCAGCAATAGAGTAAGGCTTAAACTCAATAATCTCAGGAAGCAGCCTGGATTTAACCCTTGAGTCAAAGCTAACGACAGTCTCCTTGTAATTTGTAATAAGCACAATGCTCTTCAGGAAAATCTCCTCAAGTATATAGTACAAAAAGTCAGTCTCCTCAGCCCTGTCAATCTCATCAAAAACAAGCATAGAAGCCTTTGGGTTAAGCAGCCTCTTAACTACATCAAAAAGCTCATCAGTGTTCTTGTTGTGTATAAACTTATAGTCAAGCTGCCTGCAGATTTCAGAGAAAACCTTAAATGAGGTGTTTTTTTTCCAGCAGTTTATGTAAAGCGGGATAATCTCATCAGTGGTTTCATCAATCTCATCAAGAATCTTTTTTATCGCGACGCTCTTTCCCACTCCAGGAGGCCCGTGGACAAAGACATTCCTCCCGTTTCTTTTCATGAACAAAGGCTTAATGCAGGCAGCAACCTGCTTCTGCTCCTTTTCCCTGAAAGGGATTATTTTAGGAACATAGTCGTAATCAAGTGCAATAGCATTCTTGAACAAGGTCTCATCAGCGCCCAGCATATTGCCAAAAACTCCCATTCTCCCAGGTTTAGCGTATGAGTTTTTAAATCTTTTGAAGAAAACCCTGAAAAAAGAAATTCTTTTAATAGCCAGCGCATTTCATATGTTATGATGAGGTGTTTTGTTTCTGTCGGGCTCTCCGAGAAAGCAAGGCAATCATTAGCAGGTTTTCAGAAAGAAGCTTATGAAAGGCTAAGCCTCTTTGCAAAGCTCAAGCAGGTAGAAGAGCAGAACCTTCACCTTACCCTGGCGTTTATAGGTGAGCTCTCCGAGCCGGAAGCTGAAAAAGCAAAGAAAGCCCTTGGCTCAATAAAGCTGGAAAAATTCCCAATCATAATCAGCCGGCTGGGCTTTTTCGGCTCAACACATTCCCCCAGGGTAATCTATCTTAGTGTTCCCTCAAAAGAACTTTCTGAGCTATCAGCAGCTGTAGCCGGAGCTTTAAAAACAGCAAAGCTTGCCATAAAAACCCGGGCAGTAAAGCCGCACTTAACATTATTCAGGATAAAGCAGGCATTTAACCCAGGCGCACTTATTAAGGAGATTAAGGCATTGTCAGAATTGCCGCTAAATCTAGAACAGGAGGTTGGCTCTTTCGAGCTTATGAGCAGCAAACTCACTCAATCCGGCCCGGTTTACCAGAAAATAGCCTCTTTTATTTTGTTGTAAGAAACAATATGGGTTTCTTAGGCTCACTGGACACTGGACTTTCCCCCAACCAGCCTATATAAACCCTGGCGCTTATACCTTGTTTGGTGATAATTGTGCTGGCACAAGACCTTGACACAGAATTTGTAAAAAGCCTTTTTGAGCAAAGAATGAAGGAACTTACAAAAAACTCATTAAGAAGCGTGGATGTTCAGTTCTCTGACAGCTGGATTTAGGCTTTTTCAGGTTCTTTCTCTTCTTCTTTTTTCTTTTCTTTTTTTTTGAGAATAGGCTCAACAGAAAGCTTTATTCTGTCCTTTGCCTTTTCAAGCACTCCCTTTGACTTTTCTACAGCCTTGCCTATAAAGTTAAAGTTTCTCATCATAACATCAGCATTCTCAACCCTGTTGCCAAATACTTCAAGAAATGTCAGCTTGTAAAGGCTTGCCTTTTCTGTTCTCTTTGAGGTTCTTGCATAGCCTAGTGTGATTATAGCCTGCGGCCTGTACTCTTCACGGATTGCAAGCTCTCTTGAAACCTGGTCTTCGTTGAAGGCAGAGACAAAGCAGGAGCCTAGGCCAAGGCTGGTAGCCATAAGAAGCATATTCTCAGCTGCAACAGCAGCATTCTGAATGCTGTAAAGCCTTTCCCCCCTGATTCCGTAGTACTGCTTGCACTTTTCAGTGTCAGAAACAATCACGATATGAACAGGCGCCTTTGCCATCCAGTACTGCTCCAGGCAGGCAACAGCAAGCTTCTCTCTTTTTTCCTTGTCCTGAACAACTATAAAGAACAAAGGCTGCAGGTTTCCTGAGCTGGGCGCTAGCCTGCCAGACTCAAGAATTTTTCCCAGCATCTCCCGCTCAATAGGCTTGTCAAGGTAGTCCCTTACAGAAACCCTCTGCCCAATCGCATTCTCAATCTCCATAGAATTTTAATTATTTCCTTTTGTTTTAATATTTTGTGTTTTTTGAGGCAGGTTAAGAAGCCAATGCTATAAAATCTAATAAATCCAGCCAAAAAATTTAATAACGATTGTTTTTTTAGATGAGTTAATTACACATAAAAGCAAGGCGTTTGAGATAAAGATATTGACGCTGATGATATTCTTTTTATTGTATGTGCGATTGCCTATTCAGGCAGTGTTGTCTAGTCCTATTATAAGAATCAAAAAAAATAATAAAAGGTTGAGATTCTCAACTCATAGCAGATTTTCAGAAAACTTTATAAACCCCTTTCTTAACCATCAAGGTAAACCAAACAATTTCCGACAGACTACCTTTTCAGGTAGGAGGAGAGGTGTAATTATGATAAATAAGGAAGAAGCACTAAAGGTTGTCAGGCTTTTAAGCAACAGTGAAGAAAAAAAGAAATTCACACAGACAATTGACGTCGCAATTAACCTAAAAGACCTAAACCTTAAGAATGCTGATGACAAGGTTGATTTCTTTGATGATTTGCCCCACCCGGTAAGAAGCGCAAAGGTTTGTGCAATTGTAGGCCCTGAGCTGCTTGACCAGGCTAGGGAAAATGCTGATTTTGTGATAACAGCAGATGAAATAGACAGCTACAAAGACAAGGTTAAAGAGATTAAGAAACTTGCAAAAGAGCATGATTTCTTTGTTGCACAGGCAAACATTATGCCAAAGATGGCTATGGTTTTTGGTAAAATCCTTGGCTCAAGGGGAAAGATGCCAAACCCAAAAGCAGGCTGTGTGCTGCCTCCAAAGGGAAACCTTGCAGGCTTAAAAGAGAGGTTCTCTAAGAAGATAAGAATACAGGTTAAGAATGATTTAGTGGTTCACACCATTATTGGCAGTGAGGCTGACGATGAAAAGCAACTTGCAGAGAACCTGCATGCCCTTGTTGACCATCTTGTGCACCACCTGCCAAAAGGGCATAACAACCTAAAGAGTTTATACATTAAGAAAACGATGGGAAAGCCGGTGAAGGTGATTTAGATGGCGCATGTTTCAGAAGCAAAAAAAACAACAGTAGAAGAGCTTAAGAAGACACTTGATACATATAATGTAATAGGCATAGTTAGGATAGACAATCTTCCGGCTTTGCAGTTTAACAGGATGAGGAAGCTTTTAAGGGATTCTGTAGTTATCAGGATAAGCAAGAAAAGGCTGATAAAAATAGCGCTTGAGCAATCCGGCAAAAAAGGCGTTGAGAAGCTTAATCAATACCTTGACGGCATGATTGGCATTGTCGCTACAAACGAAAACCCTTTCAGGCTGGCAAAGGTGCTTGACAAAAATAAGTCTCCGGCACCGGCAAAGCCAGGCCAGCAAGCCCCAAAAGACATAGTTATTAAGGCTATGGTAACCCCATTTGCCCCAGGGCCTGTTATAAGCGAGCTTGGCTCAATCGGCCTCAAGACAGGAGTGGACAAGGGCAAGGTCGCGATTAAGGAGGATGCTGTTGTAGTAAAACAAGGAGAGGCAATATCTGGCAAGGTTGCCTCAGTCCTAACAAGGCTTGGAATAGAGCCAATGGAAGTAGGCCTTGACCTTAAGGCAGTCTACGAAGACGGTGTAATATATGAGCACAGCATACTCGCTGTTGATGAAAAAGAATACATCAACTCACTAATTGCAGCCCACAGGGATGCATTTATGCTCTCGCTTGGAATAGCATATCCAACAGAAGAAAATATAAGCCTGCTCATTTCACAGGCAGTAAGAGACGCAAAAGGCCTCTCAATTTCAAGAGAGATTTTCACAGGCGAGACACTTAAAGAGCTTATAGTCCTAGCTGAGAGAAGGGCATCTGCCCTTCAGGGACTCGCATAGGAGGGAGAAAAATGGAATATGTATATACAGCATTGCTTTTGCACAAAGCTGGAAAGGAAATAAACGAAGAAAATATGAAGAAAGTGCTTGAGGCTGCTGGTGTTAAGCCGGAAGCTTCCAGAATCAAGGCACTGCTTGCTGCTTTAGAGAATGTCAACATAGAGGAAGCAATTAAGGAGGCATCTGTTGCCCAGGTTGCAGCACCAGCTGCAGCTGCACAGGGTGCATCCGCTCCAGAAGGCGCAGGCGAGAAGAAAGAAGAGAAAAAAGAAGAAGATAAGGCAAAAAAAGAGGAAGAGGCTGCTGCCGGGCTTGGAGCTTTGTTTGGCTAAAAGCGCGAATTCAGCCATTTTTTGTTTTTTTATTGTTTTTAGGTTTAGTCTTTGCAATGCCCAGGAACAACCAGGAACCTGGGAAAACTGAGAGATGCTCATGGAAGTTAAGGAAGTAATTCAGAAGCTGGGTAAGCAGAGGAAAGACATTGTTGACTTAAGAAATATAGTTAATGCACTGAATAAAGATAAAGAAGAAACCTTTGCCAAAAAGAAGGAGATTTCTACCAGAATCAAGCAGCTATTCGGAGAAATCCGCGAGCTGAAGAAAAAGAGGGATGCGCTTAATTCTGAGATTAGGGAGCTAAAAAAGAAAAGGGATCCGCTAAACCTTCAGATTAAAGAGCTCAGCCAGGTAATAAGAGAGTCTAAAAGCCTTCTCAATCAGGATGGCAATGCAGAGCAGCCAAAGATTAACCCAAGGCTTACTCAGAAGAAAATCAGCCAGATAGAATTTAAGCTTGAGACTGAGGTTATGCCCTTTAACCAGGAAAGCCAGCTCAGGAGAGTTATAAAAGACCTGAAAAAGGAGCTTGAAGAGGCAAAAAAGCAGTCGAAGGAATTCTTTGATATCATTGAGATGAACAACAAGCTCAGGGAGATTAAGGCAGAGGCAGATAAGCACCACAGGCAGATACAGCAGAAAGCAATGGAAACAAAAGAGATTCATGACAATATCATATCCAATGCAAAGGAGATTGAGTCGCTTAAAGAGCAGGAGAATGCCCTTAATGAGGAAGCTTCAGTTAAAAAGAAGGATTTCCTTGAGAAGAGCAACCAGCTGAAGGATATGCTTAAGCAGACCGGCAGCCTCTCAAAGCAGCTGAATCAGATTAAGGAAGATACAAAAGCAGAAGAAAAGAAAAAAACAGCTGTTGATATTGAAAAGAAGAAAAAGCAGATTGAGGAGAAGATGAAGAAAGGCCAGAAGCTTACAACAGAAGACCTGCTTGTTTTCCAGTCTGGCGGCCCGGACGACGATTCAGAGGCTGAGAATGACGATGCTAAAGAGCAGGAAGACAAGAAGAAAAATAAGGGCAAAGCTGCCAAAAAAGAGCCCAAGCAAAAAAAAGAAGAGCCAAAGCCAAAGCCTGAAGCCAAAAAAGCCCCTGAGGAACCCGAAGAAAAGCAGGCAGAAGGCACCGAGCCCGAAGAGAAGGAAGAAATCCCTGCTGAGACCGAAGAAAAGCAGAATTAGAAACCTTTTTATAATTTAGTTCTTAATTAGTTTGATATGAATTTTTTTACCCGCCTGGAATCAGAGCTTTCTGAAGCAGGCAAGGCAATAGCCTCTTTTGATGAAGCCAGGGAAGATGTAATCAGGGAATCCAGAAAAATACTCAAAGACTCAAAAAAGGCAGTTTTTCTGATACATGACAGCAGTTTCTCTAAGGCAAAAAGGCTCATTGAGGCGTGTGAGCTGGCAGTTAAAAGGCTAAGGCAGAAGCATGGAGAGTCTGCTCTCCAGAGAATTGGAGCTTTCTCAGAATCCTGCCAGGAGTTTGTCGAGTCAGTTACGCTTTTTAACTCATTAAGGCAGCTAAGAGAAAAAGACGGCCTGCTCGAGATAAGCCTTCTTGGCCTTGTTTCCCCTCAGGATTATGTTATGGGCGTGTCTGATACAGCCGGAGAGCTTGTTAGAACGGCAGTCAGGCTTGGGATTAAGAATAATATAGAAGGAGTGGCAAAAACAGAAGAGCTTGTAAGAATGCTTTATGAAAAGCTGCTAGGCTTTACAGGCTATGCAGGAGAGCTGAGAAAAAAAATTGACTCAGTAAAATGGAGCCTAAGCAAGATAGAAGATATTTTATTCCAGTTAAAAACAAGGTAGCAAGGTGAGATCATGAATGAAGTCGTTATAAAAAACATTAAGATTGAATGGCTTGGCCACTCCGGTTTCCGGCTAACAGTCCTGTCAAGAAATGAGATAATCTACATTGACCCCTTTGATATCCAGGATCCAAGCCCCCCGAAGGCAGACTTTATACTGATTACACATTCCCACTACGACCATTTCAGCGAGAAAGATGTAAAAAAGGTTTCAATGCCCAAAACAAGGATCTTTGCTCCCCTTGATGTTCCTATGAATATGAAAATGACAGTTGAGCCCGGGCTTTTTTACAGCCTGGATCACATTAAGATAGAGACCTTTCCGGCCTATAACCTAAACAAGCCTTTTCACTCAAAAGAGAACAAGTGGGTGAGCTTTCTTTTAACACTTGATGGCTCAACAAAGGTTTTTCACACAGGGGACAGTGACCTTATTGTTGACTTTAAGGACTTGTACGGTATTGATGTGCTGTTTGTTCCTGTCAGTGGAAAGTTTGTTATGACCAGCGATGAGGCCTTTCAACTGGCAAAGGCTGTCAGGCCTGAGTATTCAATTCCTATGCATTACGGGAAGATTGTGGGAGACATTTCTGATGCAGAAAACTTTAAGAGGCTTTGCGAAAAAGAAGGCCTGAAGGCAATCCTTCTTGAGAAAGCCTGAGAATCCAAGAAAAAGAAAAAAAAGAAAGAAATAGAAAAACCTATTCGTCTGAGTCCCTGCCCTAGTCACTATCTTCATTACTATTGTCTTCATCGTCATCGTAGTCTTCATCTCCCCAATCCTCATCTTCAAAGCCAAAAGCCATTCTTTCCACCTCGCTGATGCACTCTCAGGAAATGCCTCCAGGGCAGGGCATGTGCACATTTAATTATTTAAACCTTTCTTTTCAGCCAGGCCTGCTTTTAGTTATTGAATGATTGTGAATAAAACTTTTAAATCTTAACCAAAGAAAACAAATAAATGAACCCCTCTTTAAGCATAACCTTTTTAGGAGTCATCTTTTTGGTTGGGATAACTCTCTCCATTTTGTCTTCAAGGCTTAAAATTCCAAATATGCTTCTTCTCATTGTAGCAGGCTTCCTTATCTCAATCCACCCTTACATTGTTGAGAATAACCCTATGGGAATTGAGGTTGTAGCAACAATAGGTGTCTTATCCCTGATTCTGATAGTTTTCGATTCTACTTCCAGGATTAAGCTAAAGGAGTTTGACAAGCTTTCCTACGATGCAACAAAGCTAACTACTGTCTGCTCCCTACTGCTTATTGTAATAGCAGGCCTGGTTATGTTTTTCTTTCTTGGCGTGTCCTCACTGGCAGTTGCTTTGATTTTTGGCTCTCTTCTTATCGGCTCTGACCCTTCTGCAATAGCCAGCCTTATTGAGGTTAAGCAGAATAAAGCACTCAGGCTTCTTCTTATAGAGTCAATATTCAATTCACCCTTAACAGTTGTTATACCGCTAATCATTGTTGATTATGTAAGGCTTGTCCCTGGCGCAAGCATGAGCTTTATGGATACATTCCTTGTTTCCTTTATAGCCCAAGTAGTTGCAGGAATCGGGGCAGGTTTTCTTGTTGGTATAGTTATCTTTAAGCTTATGAGGAACAAGTACTCAGAGAAGCTGTCTCCTGTCGCAATCTTTACAGCAGCCATCCTTGCTTATTCTCTTGCTGAGCTTGTTAAGGGAAGCGGAATTTTTGCAGTCACAACCCTGGGCTTGTTTTTCGGCAATGTTTACTTCAAGAACAAGGATATACTTCAGCATTACTCATCTGTTGTGGCAGAGATAATGCAGATTCTGGTTTTTGTGCTGATAGGGTTTGCTTTCTCATTCAAAGAGATTAGCCTTGCCTTTATGCTGAAGCTGTTTCTTGTGTTTGCTGTCCTTTGCCTAGTCAGGATGCTGGCAGTTCTTCTTGTGTTCAGGAACTCAAGCTATTCTCAGCTTGAGAAGCTTTTTCTTACTTTCTCCTTTCCAAAGGGCATAGCAGCAGCAGTAGCAATAATTGCTGTCCAGATGACAGGCCTGCTGAGCACAGAGCTGATAAACCTGGCTATCGGCGTGCTTTTCCTGAGTGTAGTCTTCTCAACAGTTTCCATAAAAATAATCTCAAAGAAGCTCGTAGACTATACAAAAGTTGTCCCAAAAGAAGAAGCAGAAATGGATGACCTGGATTAAGCTTTAACAAATCTTGCTTCTCCTGAATTAAGGTCCACTACAGCAAAAGTCCTTGAGTCTTCCGGTGTGTTAAGAGGATTGTGGGCTCCAGGGTTCACAAACATTGTATTCCCCACTTTCCTGGCCTCCTTCCTATGGGTATGCCCTGAAAAGACAAAGTCATACTCACCTGAAGATATCGCCTGCTCAACCTCTGGGGCAAAGTTTCCATGCGCTATGAATATTTTCTTTCCATCAAGAACAAGCTCTCCCTTTGAGCCGAGAAACTCAGATCCAGAGTCTTTTATGGCTATCTGCAGGCTGGAAAATTCCTTGTCCATGTTGCCGTAGACATAATAGCCTTTGGCTTTTGACTTAGCAAGTGCCTGCACACTTTTCTTAGAAGCAATATCTCCGCAATGCACGAAAATGCTTATGCCTTCCTTTTTCAGAAAAGAAACAATCTTCTCTATGGCAAAGAAGTTGTCATGCGTGTCAGAGATGACTGCTATTTTCATGGCTCTGGATTCAGGAAGGGATTTTATAAATCTTTCTTTTAGGGTAGTGCCAGCAAAACTAAATTATTGCATCAGCTGTTACCTTATGGACAATCTTATCGCCTGTCTTATATCCTGTTTTGTAGATAAAGGCGTTTGCAGCATAAAACATAGAGTAGTAGGCAATAACAATCTCCCAAAGGAAAGAAACCCTGTTATTATGGATTATATTAAGAAGATTGATAGATTCCCTGTAGTTATTCAGGTATGTCTGAAAAATCTCCTTCCTGAAAGCATCTTTTCTATTCTTTTATCATTTAGGATGACCTGCCAGCTCATAAAACTGCTCAATACCTTTGAGTATAACTTTATTTTTAAGTATTTCCTTTCCTACATTGAATCCCTGGGCCTTTATCATTTCGAGAAATTCCTCATGTGTGAAAGCCAAGAAATGGGTTTCAAGCGGTGTAATTTCAAGTATTTTCCCAATCTCTTTCTCTAGTTTCTCATCATCAGCTATTACACATAAGTCAAGGTCGGAGCCTTTCCTGCTCGTGCCCTTTGAATATGAGCCAAATACAATGCAAATGAAAAAAGGGCTAGTTATTTCTTTTATTCTCCTGTACAAAACTTTTATATCCCCTTTTTTAAGCAAATCAAGCCTTCTCCCATACTCCACGATAAAAACCGAGTCGTTGAATTTATAGCTAAAGCTGACAAGGCAAGTATTGCCAAGCTTGTTAATCTCGACTGCGCCCTCTGCCTGCAGCTTAAGGATTGCCTGATAAGCCGACTTGTAGTTTATTTTCCTTTTTAGTGCTATCTGCCTTATGCTGAAGCTTTCATCTGGGTTCTCAATAAGCAGTTTTAATATATGCAGCTTTTCATATTTCAGTTCCCACACCCCCTTATGGTTTTCAACCATAGTATTATGGTTTTTAGCCATATATTTAAACATTTCGCTTTTACCCAAGCTCTTTCCCTAGCTATCACTTATCCAGCTTGCCAGTGCTAACGATGTAGAAGTAAAACACAACCCCGCCTATGGCTGAAACAAGCACACCTGCAAAAGTGTTGAACATAAACAGACCTATACACAGGAAAAACACAAAGAGAATCGAGAAAATAAAGAACTTTGGAGAAGCATGCATCACCGAAAGCCCGGCATTGCTTTTAGGGATTGGCAGCATTGCGTACATTGCAACAAGAAGAGAGAGGTAAAAAAGGTTTCCCCCAAGTATCCGTTCCCTGAATGGAAGTGCAAGGAAAGCAACAGCAATCATTCCAAGAACAGCCAGCAGGTTAATCATTGCCTTGTCCATTACATTTGGGCCATACCTGAACTTCCCAAGCCTTCTGTGCTTGTCCATCTGAATGCTCAGGCATCCAGGAACAAAGAAAATCAGGTAGCCGTAAGTAATAAATGCAAGGGTTATCGTGAAAAGCAAAGTTATCGGGTTCCACTCATGTACTGCATTATAGCCATAGTAGCCGGCAGCCAGCTTTCCAATAGCCACAAAGGCAAAGCATATTATTATCGCAGAGAGAAAGGAAGCAAAAAAGTTTGCAATCCAGTAGTTGTCTATCTCAATCGTATCCCTGCCGTCATTCATCCCAAGAGAAAACCCAAGAACAAGAGCCATGAGCAAAATCCTGTTAAACTCTTTCTTAGAAAA
>DSBS01000078.1 GCA_011045925.1 Candidatus Woesearchaeota archaeon
AGTGAGCCCGCGGGGATTTGAACCCCGGACCACTTGATTATCAGTCAAGCACTCCACCAGTCTAAGCTACGGGCTCATGTGTCCTGAGTTTTGGGTTTTATTTATAAAGTTTGCTTTTAGTTTGCTCTGGATAAGGCTTTGCTTTTAAATAAAAGCAAAAAGTATTTAAACCAGCGATGAAAAAAGTATATTAGTCTATTGATATTTAAAAAAAGGTGATATAAAATGAGAAAAGCACAGGGCTTAAGCCTTAATTTCGTTATCGTGGGCATAATTGCCCTAGTTGTCCTAGTAGTGATTATTCTGATTTTCACAGGAGGATTTGGAAACTTCAGAAGAGGAACTAGTCAAACTGCCTATAATAGTTACAAGGTAGATTGTGAGAAAACTGCTGAAGGGAAGTGGATATTTAATAATACCAAAACAATAGATTGTAAAAATGATATTAGAGCTCCAGCAATTCCCATTGTTGAAGTGCCAAAAGATCATCCAGATCAGTCAAGGGGTAAATTCGCGACATGCTGCGTAACCAGGTGACAAAATGAAAAAAGCACAAGGACTAAGCTTAAACTTTGTAATCGTTGGGATTATAGCATTGGTTGTTTTAGTTGTTGTTATTTTAATATTTACCGGTGGAGTGACGCCTGTTGATAAAGAATCATCTGATATGCTCTTGGCGTCTTTCACAAACCAGTGCGAACAGCTAAATGGAATCGTGAAAGAACTTGATGATTCGAATACTATCTGTGGAGAAAAATCCCAATTTGAGAGGCTTGGCTCAGTAAAAGACAGCCAGGGAAAAACCTGGATTTGCTGCGAAAAATAAACCAACCTCTTTTTTTTTCTTTTCTTTTTCTTCAATAGAAACCTATTTAAGCCTGCTCTGCTGAGATGCTGTTGCTATGAGGAAAGCACAGGGCCTAAGCCTAAATTATGTTGTGATTGGGATAATTGCCCTTGTTGTGCTTGTTGTGGTAATTACTGTTTATGTAAACGTAGTTAGGCCTGTTCGGCCAACCTCTGAAGACATTATCTTCGGCAACTTCAAGGAGGGCTGCCGCGAGCTCGGAGGCACTGCAAAGCCAGAATCAGAGTGCAGGGAAGATGAGCGCTTTTTAATAGCAGGCTCATTAATATACTCGGGAGAAGAGTATTTCTGCTGTAAACAATAAAATATTTAAATAAAAGATTTATATTCTCGAAAAGGGGTGTATATTATGGTAGGCTTAAATGCATTGAACTCAAAAAAAAGCTATTTTGTTCTGGCAGGCATAGCTGCCTTCACAATCTTTGTTTTAGTCTTTGCAATAATTTCCTTGTCAGACAGCGATGACTTTATTTCAGGAGATTTTGTTAACTTAGATTCTGTTGATGAACGCGAAAGAATTATGTATGGCAAGCTTGATGATGTCTGTATCAGCATTGGCGGAATAGTCAGGGGAAATTGTGATTTAGGCGAGCGGGTTTTTGAGGATTTGGGTTCAGTGCCGGCATTTGGGGAAGATTATGTCTGCTGTGTTCCGGAATCTAAAGAAATCTACTTAGATGAAGATTTCCTTGAGGAGTTTCATTCTGAAATCTCTGAACTTAAGAGCACTATTAATGTAAGTGATTCTGAAAATCCTCAAGCCTCTGAAACCAGCGATACTCCAGTTGTTGAGGAGCCAGTCCTCGATATAAGGCCAGGGGTTCCGGAGTAGCCCTGTTTAAGATAAATTTAAGCGCCAGCAGTCTTTTGAACACTCTCATTAACCAGAATCAAAGATGAAAGAAAAACAGAGCCAGAAACAAAAATTTATTCTTATTGCGTTTCTTGCACTGGCAATTATTTTAATATTTCTTCTTTTTTCGCCCTTTGGGCTTGGAACAAGGCTTTCTGAAATTAGCTATAATTACCTTAAGGATAAATGCCTTGCTTTAAACCAGGAGGGCTGGATGTTTCATTATGAGCAAAAAAACATAATTGAAGAAAAATGCGTATATCCTTTAACTAAAGAGCCAGCCATACGCATTGTCCAGGTTCCAAAGTCTTTGCCAGACCACATTGAGGGCGAGCAGGAATACGCAATATGCTGTATAGAAGGCGCTCCAATATAACTAAAATCCTTTTTTGCAGCATTTCTAAACAGAAAGCTATTTAAACCACGCTTACGCAGAAGAGCCTGAGTGAACAAAATGAAAAAGGCCCAGGGCTTAAGCCTGAACTATGTTATTGTTGGAATCATTGCCCTTGTTGTTCTGGTTGTAATTATCATAATCTTTGTTACAGGAATGAGAGAGCCATCGGAATTTGCAAGAGGCTCTCCGGAGTATGCAGCAAGGAACGCCTGCGACCTTGGTGGCGGGGTCTGGTATGAGAGTGAGGATGCGGCTCCAGATGAATGTGTAAGAATCCTTGAGGCGCAGATAAACACAGGAGTCTGCTGCAGAAGATAAAACCATTACATCTTTTCAAGCGCTTTTATCCTGTCTTCTGTGGCAGGATGCGTGCTGAATGCTTTTCTAATAATCTTGTATGGGTCAGATATATACATAGGGGCAACGCTCTTGTCAATCTTTGTCATCTTTTTTGTGCTGTAGAAATCCTCAATCTTCTTGAGCGCATTAATCAGGCCATTTGGGTTTCTTGTAAGCTGTACCGAGCCTGCATCAGCCATAAATTCTCTTTTTCTTGATATAGCAAAATACACAATCCTTAGCACAATTGGCGCAAGTATAGCAAGCAGTATGCCAATTATAATAAGCAGCCCACCTCCATTATCCCTGCCGCCTCTCCTGCCCCCAATCCCGCCCCAGAAAAGGCTTCTGAGCATAATCTGGGATACAATCGCAACAAGGCCGACAACTACTGTTACAATAGTTATGTACCTGATGTCATAATGCTTAATGTGGCTTAGCTCGTGGGCAATAACTCCTTCAAGCTCATACTTTGAAAGCATTTCCAGGGCTCCTTCTGTGACGCATACAACAGACTTCTCCGGCTTTGTGCCAGCAGCGAACGCATTAATCTCCTTGGAGGGCATCACATATACCTTAGGCTTGGGAATCCCGGCAGCCATGGAGAGCCCTTCAACAAGGTTGTTCAGCACAGTAAACTTTGTGCCTTCAGCAGGGTAAGCCCCGACAGAGGCAAGCGCAATCCTGCTTGAATTAGCGTAAGAAACAAAAGTAATAACCAGCGAAATCACAGTTGCAATAATCAGCATAAAAAAAGGGTCATAGCCAAACGCTATTGTGATAACCCAGATAAACCCGCCAGTCAAGATAAAAGCAAGAGCAAGAAGAAAAAAAGAAAGCACATTGTTTCTCCTGATCTGGTCCTGAAAATGCACTTTCGCCATTTTAGAAGCTTACCTTTGGCACTTCCCTTTCTGCAGCAGGAATCTCCAGGTATTTCTTCTCATTTTTCTTCATCATTCCTGCGACAATGTTTGAGGGAAACTTCTCAACAATATTGTTAAAGCTAAGCACAGCATCATTGTAGTGCTGCCTTGCATATGCAACCTTGTCCTCAATCCCTGAAAGCTCGTGCTGAAGGTGCAGGAAGTTTTCATTAGCCCTCAACTGAGGGTAGTTCTCAGCAACAGCAAAGAGGCTCTTCAAAACCCTCTGGAGCTCGTTCCCTGCTTTAGCCTTCTCCTCAAGATTCTGGGCATTTACCATAGCGCTTCTTGCCTTTGTGATATTCTCCAGAAGCTCTTTCTCATGCTTTGCATAGCCCTTTACAGTATTTATCAGGTTAGGCACAAGGTCAGCCCTTTTCTTAAGCTGCACATCAATCTGAGACCCAGCATTGTCTATTCGGTTCTCCAAGACAACTATCCTGTTGTAGTATCCAATAAAAACAAGCACAACAAGAACAATTAATATCCCAAGTATTATTATTCCTATCATTTTGCTTGATTGAGAACTATTTTGTTTAAATAATTTGTGGAATTCTTAGAAAATAAAATAAAAAAAAGAAAAAAAATCTAAGCTTGGCTTAGTTTATGTTTACGTTGCTCAGGGTTGTTCCTGAGATGGTTACTTCTGTCTTGCCTTCGAGCTCGTCTGCAAAGTCTGCGAACTTGCCGAGAACCTCTGTTGCGAGCAGAGTGTCTGGCCCTTCCCATCCAGCAACAAGCAATGCATAGCTGTCCTCAAACTCAAACAGCTTAATCATTGCCTTTCCTGGCTCAAAGCCTTCATTGCAAGGCTCTGGGTAGCCCAGGAGTGCAGCTGCTGCAGCGTTTGCGCAAGGTCCGCCAATTACGATATAGTTGCCTGTCTCTACTGCATCGGGTGTTCTCAGGTCAGTGTCCATAATTGCAAGCCCTACTGGAAGTGCAGATCCGCCGACAGAAATAATGGTTCCGTCAGCAACATCCCCTACGCCAACAGTTGACTTACCTGGCTCAGTTGTCACAACATCCTTTCCTGCATAGACCCTGTATCTGACGATGTCGTCAGGAAGGCTGAAGTGTGCGAATCCGTTCTGCCTGTACTCAACTACTCTTACTCCCATATCGCTTCTGTCTCCAGTCCTTAGATTGGTGGTATCTCCTTCGATGTAGGCATTAGCCCATTCTCCATCGCCGTCCATGTCTATATCAAAGTCTTCTTCTCCTTTATCCCAGTCAAGGGTAAACACCACTTCCTCATATGTCAGGGTGTACTCAGAGTCGCCGACTTTGAAAGTTATTGATGTATTAAAGGTAAAGTCGTCTTCATCTCCTACATCAAGCTTTGTTATCTCCCAGGTGTCTACACTATCATATTCAAGGGTTACTTTCTCTCCCCTGAACCTTCTTCCGTCGATATTGATGCTTCTGATTCCTGAGCCGAACTCAAGCACAATCTCATCGACAGTAGCTCCAGCATAGCCGTCAAACTTGGTCTGCTGAATCATAAAGTCACCAAACCTCTGCTGTGTCAGGCCTGCAAAGCCAACAGCTGCATAGCCCATAAGGCTAAGCTGGTCGCCTTCATAGATCTCAGCGTCATCTGCATCATCTGGCTGGAAGTCGATAACAATCTCAATCTCGCCGTTCTCGTCGTCAATCTCTATGCTGTTTAGCACCCAGAGCTTGTTCGTCTCAATATACTGGCCTTCTGTTATTCTTCCGGCTTCCATAGAGAACTTAGCTGTGTATGTGCTTGTCTGTGCGCTGAAGAACACATTGTCAAGGTAGACATTGACAGCAACATCGTTTGACCTGTCTCTTAGCCTTGCCCTGTTTGTCCCGACTTCTGAGTCGTCAGTAACGGTTTCAGTGTCCACAACCAGGCCGTCTTCATCGAGCAGGGAGAATGTTACAAATCCGCTTAGCCCTGCTGAGCCTGCCTCGTAGATCTCCTCAACCAACAAAGTGTAGCCATCGTAGCCATAGTCTGTCAGGTCAACTTCAGCTCCTACCTGCTTGTAAACACTAACATGTGCAAGCTGGAGTGTTGGGTCGTCAAAATCTGCGCCATCCCAGTCAGAAACAACATAGTAGGTCTTTCCAAGAAGGTCAATCCTGTACCTAAATGTTGCTTCCTCGCCGTCTAGCTCATCCACATAGAAGTCAATCTCGTCCTCAAGGTCAGTTCCGCCATATGTAATTGTATAAGTCATTTCATTAACTTCAATTATTGGCTCATTGTCTGTGTCTTCTCCTGCAGTGACCTCAACCTCGAGCAGCTCTTCTATATCGTCGTCTCCATAGCCAACAAAGTGCCTCCATGCTGAGTCCATCTCATCAAAGTCAAGCTCTGCAGTGCTTCCCTTTGCTGGAAATTCATTATTCTCATCTTCCAGTGGAACTGCGTTTGCTACAAGGCCTTCCTCGCCTTCTATAACTACGGTACCTTCTCCTCCTGCGGCTGAGAAGCTTGCTGCAATATTGACGGCACCAATGACATCAATAACAGCGGCATTCTCGCCGAGAACCAGCTGAGACTCTACTTTCCCATCCTCTACGAATGGGGCAGGGTAGTGTCCCAGGTCAACTGCTGCCAAAGCGGATGATGCCCCAAAAACAACGGCAATTCCAAGGGCAGCAATTTTTGTTATTCCCTTTAGTCCTTTCATTTTTTTATTCCTCTATCTAACAAAGACGCGCAGAATTCAGAGTTTTGTTAATATCTAAACAACCTAATAGCACCGCTCATATATAAATCTTTCGGAATACTTAGGTGCTTTTGGGCTGGTTATAGTTAATAAGCCGCCAGGTTTTTAAATATTCCCTTGCTTTCATTCTGAATGCGAAGCAAGTTCCCTGATTGGATGCATCTTGACAACTACTCAAAGAGCTATTCCACCCCTGAAGAATATGCAAAACACAGGACCCAGCTTATCCAAAGCCTTTTTGGCAGCAAGAAAGCAGCAGACATTTCCTGCGGGGTAGGCTCCCAGCTTATCTGTCTTTGCCAGAAGCTGAAGGCAATTGGCATAGAAAAAAACAAGGCAAGGTTCGAGCTCGCACAAAAAAACATAGAAGAGGCTTTTAAGAGAGGAATTATTAAATACAAGCCTGAAATCCGCAATCTTGACTTCCGCCAGGCAAAAGACTTTCTCACAGATGCAAAAATCATATTATCAGACCCGTACAGGGATAAGGAAAGCATTTCTCCCTCATTTAACGAAGTTTTAGAAGTATTCCCGGAAAAGAAAATAACATATGAGTTCAGGCCCAGGAAAACGCTAGCTATCCTCTTAAGCAGGCACCCTCAGCTTAATGCAGCAACAATAGAGTTTTATGGCGAAGCTCAGAGGTGCTCCCGGCTTACAGCCTTCTTGCCAGTAAAAGAGCCAAAGGCAGTTTTTTACCAGGACGATGAAGCACTGAAGCTTACCTTAAGCTTTCCTATGGATGAAGCAGATGCTGTCCTTAGAAAGCCAATCAAACAACTTAGCGAATTCCCCCAGGCCTTTACTATAATAAATAGGGCAGTCACAGAAAACGGCTTTCACACCCGGCTAAAAGGCGCTTTCCTTCAGTTAGATGAAAGAAGGCATCTTTACAACGGCAGAGACATCCCGGCAAGCTTTATAACTATCTTTTCATCAGCAGAAATCTCAGGTGTTTCAGCATATCTCTACAGGGCATTCTCTGATTTTGCAACAGAGCTAAGGCTCAGCATCCCTCCTGAAGAATACTGGAAGTTTATGAATGAGCACAAGCTGACAAATAACCCAAACTCAAAAAACAGGCTTAGCTTATTTTCTTTTAATAATATCTATTACCTGGCCAGGGAAATCTAAAAATCCTGCGTGTAATTCAGAAAGATTTTTAAACTCCGCAAGAAAAGAGAAGTTTAGGTGAGAATATGATACCATTAGAAATATTACTTTTCCCAAGTATGACTGACATGGGCCCTACAGCCTGGTTTAAAGGCCTTTTGTTCGGCATAATAGTAATGCTTATTGTTTTTACTTTGCTGGCCTTCGGCATAATACCCTTTCCCTTCAGCTTTTGCATAGGCTAGTGATTTTTTCTCTTTTATTTTTCACATTTTAGTTTAATTTAAATATGAGTGTGCTCTTCCTTTCCACTAGTGAGGCTGGTTCTCACACTTAAGAGGTGAGTATATGTTTAAGCTGGGAATACCTGAAAGCCAGGACATTGTGGATACAGATAAGAGTTATCAGGTAGTTGTAATTGGAAAAGGCTCTGCCGCATATACTGCAGCAATTTACTCAGCAAGGTATAAGCTGGATTTGCTTATAATTGGCAAAGAGCACGGAGGTGCAATAACCGATGCACACCTTGTTGAAAACTATCCTGGAACTCTCAAAATATCGGGCACAGACTTAATGAATTCTTTTCTTCAGCACGTGAATAAATACAAAGTGCCAATCCTTGAAGACACAGTAGTAGACATAAAGAAGCAGGATTCCCTTTTCCACATCACAACAAGGCAGAATATCATAATCAAATCCCGCTCAGTAATAATTGCAACAGGAACAAAAAGAAGGCAGCTTGATGTTCCAGGCTCAGAGAAGTTTTTGAGAAAAGGCATAAGCTACTGCGCAATCTGTGACGGGCCTTTTTACCAGGACAAAACTGTCGGCGTGATTGGCGGCTCAGACGCAGCAGCAAGTTCCGCAGTTCTGCTTTCCCAGTACGCAAAGAAAGTTTACATTATTTACAGGAGAGACAAGCTTAGGTGTGAGCCCTATTGGCTTGACTTAATAACAAACCAGCCCAACATAGAGATAATCTATAATAGCAATGTCATTGAGCTGTCTGGAGAAGACAAACTTGAGAAGGCAAAGCTTGACACAGACAAGATACTTGAGCTTCAGGGCTTGTTTATAGAAATCGGATCAGTACCCTCAAGCGAGATGACCAAAAGCCTTGGCCCGGCATTAGACAAGTCCGGCTTTATAGTGGTTGATTCAGGGATGAAAACAAATGTCCCTGGAATTTACGCAGCAGGAGATATCACAAGCCTGCTCCCAAGGTTCAGGCAGGTAGTAGTTTCAGCTGCTCAGGGAGCTATAGCAGCAAACTCTGCCTATGATTATATTAAAAGCTTAAAAGATTAAGGAGGCAAAAAAATGAGCGCATTCGAAAACGCAATGAAGCAGCTTGAGGAAGCAGCCAGCGCAGTAGGCGAGCAGGATGTTGAGATACTTAAAGAGCCAAAGAGAACTTTACAAGTAAGTTTCCCTGTCAGAATGGATGATGGCAGCATAAAAATTTTCAGGGGGTACAGGGTACAGTATAATCTTGCAAGAGGCCCGGCAAAAGGCGGCATAAGGTTTCACCCAAAGGTTGACCTGGACGAGGTAAAGGCGCTTGCATTCTGGATGGCTGTTAAGAATGCAGTGATTGACATTCCTTACGGAGGAGGAAAAGGTGGAGTAGAGGCAGATGTAAAGAAGCTCTCTGAAGCAGAGAAAGAGCGCATAAGCAGGGAATTCATAAAAGCAATAAAAGACTTCATAGGCCCAAAGAAAGACATACCCGCTCCTGATGTTTACACAGACTCAAAGGTAATGGGCTGGATGCTTGACGAGTATGAAAAGCTTACAGGAGAGCATTCCCCTGGCGTTATAACAGGCAAGCCACTCTCGCTTGGAGGAAGCAAGGGAAGGGCATTCTCCACAGCGCTCGGGGGAGTGTATCTCCTCGAGGCAGCAGCAAAAGAGCTTACCCCAGGAAAAAAAGCAGCAATACAAGGCTTTGGCAATGCCGGCTCAAATGTTGCAGGGTTTCTTTCAGAGCGAGGATACAAAATTGTGGCTGCAAGCGATTCAAAAGGAGGGGTTTACACAAAGCAAGGCCTTGATGTAAGCGCTTTAATAGAGCACAAGAAAAAAACAGGCTCAGTAATCAATTTCAGGAATGCAGAAAATATCACCAACGAAGAGCTGCTTGAGTGCGAAACAGACATACTTATCCCGGCAGCATTGGAAAACCAGGTAACAAAGGAGAATGCACCCAGGATAAAGGCATCAGTCATATCAGAGCTGGCAAACGGCCCAATAACCCCTGAAGCTGATAAGATTCTTGAAAAGCGCGGCATAATAGTAATTCCAGATGTGCTGTTTAATGCAGGCGGGGTAGCAGTAAGCTACTTTGAGTGGGTACAGAACAACACAGGCCTTTACTGGAAAGAGCAGGAGGTTTTGGACAGGCTGAAGGAAAAGATGAGCCAGGCCTTTGCAGAAGTGCTGGATGCCTCAAAAAAGCACAAATTATCATTAAGGAAAGCAGCATTTGCACTTGCAATAAAAAGAATAATCGAGGCAGAAAGAGACAGAGGGAACATAAAATGATAAGCTTTGCCTGCAAGCCTATTGAGCTTTCTGAAATTTTTCAGTGCGGCTACGGTATATCCAGGACAGAGTACAGGGTTCTTGATTTCCTTATGCGCCAGAAAAGGATGCTATCTGTAAAGGATATAGCCTCAAAGCTGAAAAAAGAGCGCACGACAATCCAGAAGTCAATAAAAACTCTTGTGGATAAAAAGCTGATAAATAGAAAGCAGATGAACCTCTCATCAGGAGGCTATGTATTTGTTTATGGTGTTGAAGATAAAAGCAGGATTAAGGCTGAGTTATCTGAAATGCTTAAAAACTGGTCAGAAAGCGTGGCATTTGCAATAAATGCGCTTTAATTCGGAAAACCATTCCAGTTTTTTTTGATAAATTTAATAATCCCTTTTTTTCTTTTCTGTTTGTGAACAAGGCAACAATAAACTTTATCGTTTTTTCATGCTTTTTAGTCTCGCTTGCAATTTTATTGTTGATGAAGCCGCCAGAGGTGGAAAGCAGGCTTGAGGCAAGGCTGCACAGGGTTTACCTGGACGGAAACGAGTATGTTCTGGATGTTGAGGTATGCTCTTATGACAAAATTTACCTTGAGCCGGATAAGGCTTCAAATAGCACCATTTCCCAACTATTCACATTAAAAAACAAAAAACCAGAATTCATATATTCAGTGCTCTCAGGAAAAAAATACCTGAGAGGAATAATAAAAAATTAATCCTTTTTGTCTTTGCACTTGCAATCGCAGTTTTCTTTCCCTTCCTTTTTTTCTTCTTCAGTGCATTCGCACTCACAGTCGTCATCGCAGTCGCAATCATTTTTTTTGTCAGTTTTAACATTTTCATTTGCTTTTTGCTGCTCTTTTGCATGGCTGTGCGATCTTTCATGGTGCACATGCCCATGCTGAAGCTCTTCAGGTGTTGGCTCTTCTACTTTGACTATCTTTACCTTGAACTTAACGGTCTTTCCTGCAAGAGGATGGTTCATGTCAAATGTAATCTTGTCGTCCTCAATCTTTTTGATTAGTGCGATTACAGGGTAGCCCTCCGGAGACATGAACTGAATGTAGACACCTTCCTTCAGCTTCTCAGAGCCAGGGACTTTGCTTTTCTCAACAGTTTTTATAAGCTCCTCAATCCTTTCGCCATAGCCTTCTTCAGGCGCTACAGTAAACTCCTTTTCCTCTCCTTCCTGCATTCCTGCAATGTTCTTCTCAAAGCCAGGAACAATGTTGTTTGCGTTTGTTATTATCTTTAGCGGGGCATAGCCTTCACTTGTATCAAAAACAGTGCCGTCTTCCTGCATAGCAGTATAATCGAGAGTAACTTTCTTTTTTCCTTCAATCTTCATTTAAAACACCACCAAAAGAACCCTGGAAATAATTCTTTTGGGCTAAAGAAAAGGCCAATCATATATAAAACTTATTGAATATTCAGCTATGGAAAAGTTTAAAAGCAATTTTCTTTTTCTTTCTTAATCAGCAGCCCCGTAGTGTAGTGGCCAATCATAGAGGACTCTGGATCCTCTGACCGCGGTTCGAATCCGCGCGGGGCTATGTTTCTGTTTTTTTTTTGGTTAGGAGAGATGAGTTTTGAGAGGTTTATTAATTTATTCAGGCCTCTTTTTGAATGACTATCCTATCATATAGCCAAGCTTAATGAACAAGTAGTTATATAAAACTCAAGTTTTTAGTACCTTGTTAAATTGAAACCTTTTCGAAGGAATAAGCCATTCTTTATTTCTAAAATTAAGTAGTTCAATAATTGAGGCTCTGTTCAAAATCTAAAGATTTATAACCCTCAGCAGCCGTAAGGCTGTCTGAGGGGGG
>DSBS01000022.1 GCA_011045925.1 Candidatus Woesearchaeota archaeon
CTACATACACTGTATCGCTGCCGAAAAAATGGATTCAGAGAAACAATCTCAGAGAGCAATCTGCAGTAAATGTTTTTGAGAGAAACAACTGCATATTCATAAGCAATGCAGAGGACGTAGTTGAAGACCAGGTAACTGTAAGCCTTGATGAAAAAGGAGACATCATTATGCCGGTTTTGTATACATTATATTATATAGGCATAAATGAGGTCAGCCTTGTTTCCTTAAAAGACATTCAAGGCGAAATGAGGACTAAGATTGATAAATTCATAAAAACCCTTAGCGGAACCGAGATAATATATGAAGACTCAAAAAGGATTGACGTTAAGTTCTTCATTTCATTAAAGAAGATAAATACATACCAGATTCTGCTGAGGTTTCTATTCATCCTTAAAAGGGTAATGGAAACCATTTCCAGAGATAACAATAAAGAAGCCTTAAAAAACCTTGAGGTGGATACGGACAAGATATACCATATGTTTAATAGGTGGATTTTTGAGCTAAGCTCTGGCAAGTCTTATGATGAAGACGTTGTAATAGACTCACTACCGCTTTTTATGAGGGTTGCACAGAGGTTCGAAAAGATCTCTGACCTGCTTTTCGAAGCAGTAAAGGCCGTAGATGAAAATGAATTAAAGCATAAATGCGTCAGAAAGGCATTTGAAGCTATAATTGAAAACATAAACTACTACATAAACTCGCTGAATACAAAGTCTTTTGATACAAAAAAGGAAGTAGAGAGGTTTCATAAGACCAAGCAGCTCTGCTCTGAAGTCCAGAATCCTTTCCTGAATTTTCTGCTGATGGAGATTGCAAGAATGGTTAAGGCTAATGCAAAGGATGTAATCTCAATACTTTACCTTGGGTCGCTGAAAAACCAAAAACAAGATAAATAAAGTGCTGAACCTGCTTGGTATGGGCAAACTTCCGTTTGAAAAGGAAAAAAGAGAGCTTATTGAGGTAAGGCAAAGCGAAACAAATGAAAGGTTTGGCCAATATCCTGACAAAAGGCCGGTTGAGCTTCTTCTTAAGTATGGAATAGTTAACCTAGACAAGCCACCAGGCCCAACTTCTCACCAGGCAAGCTACTATCTTTCCAGGATTATTGGAGTTGATAAAGCAGGGCATTCTGGCACACTTGACCCAAAGGTAACAGGCTGTCTTCCGGTTTCCCTAAACAAGGCAACAAAGATTGCAAACCTTCTTTTAAAGTCTGGAAAAGAGTACATAACAGTTATGCACCTTCATTCTGACATTGAGCCGGAAAGGATAAAAAATGCCTGCAGGAAGTTTGTTGGGACTATTGAGCAGGTTCCTCCAATTAAGTCTGCTGTTAAAAGGGTTAAAAGAAAAAGAGAAATCTATTATCTCGAGGTTCTTGAGATTGATGGAAGAGACGTGCTTTTTAGGGTTGGGTGCGAGGCTGGCACTTACATAAGGAAGCTCTGCCATGACATTGGCGCTTCGCTTGGGACTGGGGCGCACATGGCCCAGCTAAGAAGGACAAAAAGCGGCCCTTTCAATGAGAATACAAATCTAGTAAGTCTTCAGGATGTCAGCGATGCCTGGCACTATTACAAAACACAGGGAAATGAAAGGTTTATCAGGCATTGCATTCAGCCTATGGAAAAAGCTGTTGAGTTTCTTCCCAAGGTTTATGTAATGGACAGCACTATTGACCCGGTCTGCCACGGCACGCCTGTGAATGTTCCTGGCATTGTTAAAGCTGAAACCGGAATAATCAAGGATGGGATAGTTGCAGTCATGTCTCTTAAAGGAGAACTGATTGCATACGGAAAAGCAGCAATGTCCACAGAGGAGATTGCAAAAAGCAAAAGGGGATGTGCTGTTAAAACAGACAGCGTATTTATGAGCGAAGGGACTTACCCTAAATATACAAAAAGTGAAGAATAAGCTGGAAAAAAAGAAAGCAAAAAGATTAGCCTAGCCATTTTGAATATAGCTTTTCAAGCTTTTTATCAAGGATGCTTCTTCTGATGCTTTGCATAAGGCTAGAGAAGAAAAAAAGATTATGGTAAGAAACAAGCCGCAGGCCAAGCATTTCCTTATTCTTAAACAAGTGGTAAATGTAAGCTCTTGAGAAGCTTTGACAGACACTGCACCTGCAGTTTTTGTCGATAGGGGAAAGATCCCTTTCAAATGCCTGGTTTGTTATTCTGAACTTAAACTTATTTTTTTGGCTGCCTCCTGATTGAGGAAGAAGGTAAGCATAACCAATCCTTGCCATTCGGGTTGGACCAACACAATCAAAAGTATCCATGCCTCTTTTAACCGACTCGAATATGTCACTAACCCCGCCAACACCAAGAAGGTGCCTGGGCTTATTTTCAGGGAGAAGCGGCATTACCCAATCCAGGGAAAGGCTCATCTCATCCTTTCCAAAAGAGCCCCCTATTGCAATCCCATCAAAATCCAGGAATGAAATAAATTCTGCACTCTGCTTTCTCAGGTCTTCAAAAAGCCCACCCTGGATTATTCCGTAAAGCGCCTGGCTTGTTGTGTGCGCCTTCAGGCTTTGCACTGCCCACTTGTGAGTAAGCTTCATGCTTTCTTTTGTATATTCGTAGCCTGCGCTTGGGGGAGAGCACTCATCTAATGCAAGTATAATATCAGCGCCAAGCTTTTCCTGGATTTCAATGCTTTTTTCCGGAGTAAATAGGTGCTCTTTTCCATCATAAGGCGACTTGAACCTGATTCCCTCGCCTGTTATGAAAGCAGAACGCTTAAGAAGCTTTTTTGAGTTCTTCCTAGACTGCAAGGCAGAATCATACTCAAACTTTCCCTCACCAAGCTTTGCGCCGAGCCCAAGGCTAAAAGCCTGAAACCCACCTGAGTCTGTTG
Source organism: Candidatus Woesearchaeota archaeon (assembly GCA_011045925.1). GTDB lineage: Archaea > Nanobdellota > Nanobdellia > Woesearchaeales > JASKKU01 > DSBS01. Next base: position 2,863 of record DSBS01000022.1, read on the forward strand.
CTATCGGCTTTTTCCAGCCCATAAACCCATGAAGCCCGCCGTGGCCAACAACCAGTTCTTCCCCGGGCTTGAGGTGGAGGTGGTATGTGTTTGCAATAAGCACCTGGACTCCTATCTCTTCCAGCTCTTCCGGAGAGATGGATTTTACTGTTGCCTTGGTTGCCACTGGCAGGAAAGCCGGGGTTTCTACAAGCCCGTGGGGAAGCACTATCCTGGCTGCCCTTGCATTGCCATGGCTTGCATCAATGCTGAACTTAAGGTTGCACATGACGGGTAAGAAAACAGAAGACTTTTTAAGGTTAATTGAAGAAGAGTGTTTAGAATGAAAGCAAATCAAGATAAAAAGGCAGCCAGGTTTCATGGCTTCATGAGTGAAGCCATCAGGCAAGCACATGCAGGAGTCAAAAAGGGCCACGGTGGGCCTTTCGGTGCTGTAATTGTGCGAAACGGAAAGGTTATCGCCAGGGCGCATAACATGGTGATAAAAAACAAAGAGCCAACTGCGCATGCCGAGGTCATGGTGATAAGGAAGGCTGCAAAAAAGCTTAAGAGCTGGGACCTGTCTGAATGTGAGCTGTACACTACATGCGAGCCCTGCCCCATGTGCCTGGGCGCAATCTTGTGGTCAAAGATTAAGAAGGTGCATTACGGCTGCACAAGGGAGGATGCAGAAGAGATTGGGTTTAATGACAGCGAATACTACAAAGAAATCAGCAAGCTATGCAAACCCAGGGAAGGCAAAAGCAAATTAAGTAAGCCCAAAGCAGGGAAGATAGAATCAAGCAAGGTAGAATCCAAGTACAAGTCTAAGGTAATAGAAATCAAAAGTTCATCTAGAGAAGAGTGCCTTGAGGTTTTCAGGGAATGGAAGAATAAGAAAGGGAGGATTGTTTATTAAATTTCATTACTTAATATACTTAATATGATAAACAAAGCTGAGAGAAAAAACAAAAAAAAGAAAAAAAGAAAATCACTTCTTTTTCTTGCCTGCTATTGCCTCAAGCGCCCTGAGTGATTCCAGGGGTATGGCAAAAATCACTGTATTGCTTTTGTCTGAGCTGATATTGTTTATTGACTGCAGGGTCCTAAGATGAAGTGCGCCCTCAGCTGTGCTAAGGGTTTTTGCTGCCTTTGCCATATTTGTGGATGCGATTACTTCGCCTTCTGCCTTTATAATAACAGCCCTTTTCTCCCTTTCAGCCTCGGCCTGTTTTGCTATGACTCTTTTCATATCTTCTGCAAGAGTTATATCCTTTAACTCAACAGAGTTTACCTTAATGCCCCAGGGGTCTGAAGCAGCATCAATTATATGCCTGATTTGCTCAGAGATTTTCTCTCGCTTGCTGAGAAGCTCATCAAGCTCAACTTCGCCAACTATGTTTCTCATTGTGGTCTGGGCAAGCTGAGTTACAGCGTAATCATATTTTTCTACCTCGATTATTGCCTTCTGGGAATCAACAACCTTGTAATAAATGACCGCGTTTATGCCAACAGTAATATTATCTTTTGTTATGCTTTCCTGCTCTGGCACATCTACTGCCTTTACCCTCATATCCACACGATACCAGGACTGGACTATCGGAATCACCAACCTTAGCCCTGGGTCCATTATCCCGGAAAACTTACCAAATGTAAGCTTAACTCCTCGCTCATACTGGTTCACAACCCTTAAGCCCGATAAAAAAAAAACAATAATTGCACCCAAAATCCACCATAATGCCATTCTTCCACCTCCAAAATTCTTACTGACTAATAAATTCGACTAATTCTTAAAAAGTTAACACACATTAATTAATATTTCGTATTCCTCTGCAGTAATATTAAAATCATATTCTAAGAAAAAACCAGAAAAGAGAAAAAAGAGAAAAAGGAAATAAGAAAAAAAGAATAATAAAAAACCAGCTGACAAATACAAAAAATAACAGCCCCTGTTTAGTTAGAACAAGCTTTTTTTGATTCATTTATAAAATTTAAAAAGCTGATATCTGTGCTTGAAAATATATTGTTTTGATATTGTTTTGCAAAGGAACAATGTTTAAATATTTAGACAAAAATACTACCTGTAGAGTCTGCCCTTTTTTATGACACAACATATTGTGGTGGTTTTGGGCTCTAGAATACAGAGAGTGAATAAAAAGTGAAAAGCGTTCTTAAGAGAGACGGAGAGATTGTTCCTTTTAACATAAAAAAGATTTCTAATGCAATTCAGAAAGCATTTGAAAGCACCGGAGAATCAAAGAACAGTAAGTTATGCCAGGAACTGGCTGGAAAGGTTGAGAGTAAGCTGGATGAGATGTTTCCAAAAGGAACTGCAACAGTTGAGCAGATACAGGACATCGTTGAAGAGACATTGATGGGAAACGGCTACCATAGGACTGCTAAAGCTTATATTGTATATAGAAAACAGCATGATGACCTGAGGAGTTTTGCTTCTCTTATAAGCAACTTTGAGATTATTGATAAGTATCTTGATGAGTCTGACTGGAGAGTTAAGGAAAACAGCAATATGACCTATTCGCTTCAAGGACTTAATTTCCATATTTCATCAAGCATAATATCATCATACTGGCTGAATAAGCTATACCCTGAGGAGGTTGGAAAGCCTCACCTGAACGGGGATTACCATATTCACGACTTAGGGGTTTTAGGCCCTTACTGTGTCGGCTGGGACCTTAAAGATCTTCTTAGCAAGGGCTTTTGCGGGGTTTCAGGAAAAATCCAGTCAAAGCCGCCAAAGCACTTCAGGGCAGCGCTGGGGCAGATTGTAAACTTCTTTTATACAATGCAGGGCGAGGCTGCCGGTGCCCAGGCTTTCTCAAATTTTGATACGCTTCTTGCACCATTTATTGCTTATGATAACCTATCCTACAAAGAAGTTGTTCAGGCAATGCAGGAATTTCTGTTTAATATAAATGTCCCAACCAGAGTGGGGTTTCAGACGCCCTTCACAAATGTTACCCTTGACCTGACTGTGCCTGAGTATATGAAAGACGAAAAGGCTATTATTGGCGGCGAAGAGCAGGACAAGACATACAAGGAATTCAAAAAAGAGATGGAGCTGTTTAACAAGGCTTTCGCAGAGCTTATGCTGAAAGGGGATGCAAAAGGCAGGCCTTTCTCTTTCCCAATTCCAACATACAACGTATCAAAAGATTTTGACTGGGACAGCCCTTTGCTTGAAAGAGTCTGGGAGATGACCGCAAAATACGGCATACCTTACTTCGCGAATTATATTAACTCGGATATGAAGCCTGAAGACGCAAGAAGCATGTGCTGCAGGCTAAGACTGGATAACAGGGAGCTAAGGAAAAGAGGAGGCGGCCTTTTTGGGGCCAATCCCTTAACAGGCTCTATCGGGGTAGTCACTATAAACCTTCCAAGGATAGGATACATGTCAAAAACAGAAGAAGGGTTTTTATCAAAGCTTGGAGAGCTTATGGATACAGCAAAAAAAAGCCTGGAGATTAAAAGGAAAGTTCTTGAGAATTTTACAGAAACAGGCCTGTATCCTTACTCAAGGTTTTATCTTAGCGAAAACAAAAAAGCCCAGGGCTCTTACTGGAAAAACCACTTTTCTACAATAGGCTTAGTTGGAATGAACGAAGCCAGCATTAACCTGCTTGGAGATAGCATTGGTGATAAGAGAGGACACGAGTTTGCTGTCAGGGTGCTTGAGTTTATGAGGGAAAAGATTGCCGGCTACCAGGAAGAAACCGGAAACCTTTACAATCTCGAGGCAACACCTGCTGAAGGGACTTCATACAGGCTTGCAAGGGCTGACAAAGCAAAATTCCCTGATATAATCGTTGCTAATAATGATGAGTGGAAAAACAGAAATGCAGAGCCTTTTTATACAAACTCTTCACAGCTTCCAGTAAACTACACAGATGACCTGTTTGAGCTTCTTGACAAGCAGGACAAGATTCAGACACTGTATACTGGAGGCACGGTTGTCCATCTTTTCCTGGGTGAAAGGCTTCCAGATGTTGAGTCTACAAAAAGGCTTGTGAGAAAAATCGCACAAAAATACAGCCTTCCTTACTATACGATAACCCCTACATTCAGCATATGCCCAATCCATGGCTATATTAAAGGAGAGCATGAGTATTGCCCATATTGTGATGAGATTGAGGAAGAAGATTCTGGCTCGAACAAGGGAGGGGGATACATAGAGATTAAACTCTGAGGTGAATGAAATGAAGACAAAATGCGAGGTTTACTCAAGGACTGTTGGCTACATCAGGCCTGTGAACCAGTGGAATAATGGAAAAAGAGAGGAATTCTCAAAAAGGGTTTACCTTAATATCGCAGAGCATATTGAGGCATAAAATTATTGTTTTTTTATTTTTTGGGTTTTTGGTTTTTTTATTTAATAAGAACTGCACTTAGAAAGATGAGACTTGCCTATCTTCAGAAGTTTAGCCTTTTGGATTACCCTGAAAGGATAGCTTGCGTGGTTTTTCTGAACGGCTGTAATTTTAGGTGCCCTTATTGCTACAACGCCTCTATTGTGCTTAAAAGAAGAGACGAAATCGATGAAAGCGAATTTTTTGCTTTTCTGGATGAGAGAAAAGACAAAGTTGAAGCAGTTGTTGTTACAGGAGGAGAGCCTACCTTATATCCAGACTTGCCTGAGTTTATCAGACTGATTAAGAGAAAAGGCTTTCTTGTTAAGCTGGACACAAACGGAAGCAAGCCAAATGTTATCAGAGAGTTGGCTGAGAGCCAGGATGTGGACTATTTCGCCCTGGATATTAAAGCTTGGTTTGATGATTATGACAAGGCAACAGGCGTTTCGGGATTTGGCGACAGGGTTAAGGAGACTGCAGCGATTCTTATGAAAAGCAATGTTGAATATGAATTTAGAACAACTCTGGTAAAGCCTTTTTTATCCAATGCTGGCTTTGTGAAGATTATTGGTTTTATAAAAGGCTCGAAAGCTTACTATCTTCAAAGATTTGATTCTGGAAAGGAATTGATAAGCGCCGAAGGGCTTTCTGGTTTCAGCAGGGAAGAGAATGAAGAACTATTAAAATTAGCAAAAGCCAGCCTCCCCGGCACAATTGTCAAGCTTAGGGGATTCTACTAAGCATTGAAAGATTTCCTTAAAACAAGCCAACAAGCCAGAAATCTTTTACAATCAATTTAGAATCTTAAATAAAGGCTTGCGGCAATTTTCCAGCCATGCGAATAAAGGAGATTGCTGATGACAACAGGCCAAGGGAAAGATTAAAGGCATTTGGCAAGGAAGCGCTTTCGGACCCTGAGCTCCTTGCAATAATTATTCAGAATGGCACAAAAAGTGAAAATGTCATTGATTTATGCAACAGGATTATATCAACTCTTGGATTAGAAGCACTTTCGGGATGCTCGCTAAGCGAGCTTTCAAAGTTCAGGGGAATAGGAGAAGCTAAGGCAATGCAGATTGCTGCTGCTTTCGAGATAAGCAGAAGGGCATTAATCAAGGGAAAAGCAAAGCGTTATATTAAGTGCGCCAAAGATGTTTTCAACGCATTTCAGTATGAGCTGGGAAGCAGAAAGCAGGAAGAAGTGCATTTGCTTTGCCTTGACTGCTCAAACAGAATCATTGAAAAAAAGAAAATCTTCGTAGGAACACTGAATGAAAGCATTATTCACCCAAGAGAGATTTTTAAGGAAGCAGTGAAGAATTCATCACACGGAATAATACTGGTACATAACCACCCGAGCGGCAGGTGCTTTCCATCTGAAGAAGATGAGAAAGTAACTGAGATGCTAAGTGAAGCAGGCAAGATAATAGGAATCAGGTTTTTAGACCATGTAATTATTTGCGATGAATCTTACTACAGCTTCAGGGAAAACAACAAAGTTTAATAAAATAAAGGCGTCTCCTGGATTCCTGATGAAGATAGTGCTTGCCAGGCCAAGGTATGATACTCATGTAATAACACCGCCGCTTGGCTTAGGCTATCTTGCATCTTTTCTTAAGAAAAAGGGGATAGAATGCGTTGTCATCGATGGCCTTAATGAGGATTTAAGCAACGATAAATTAACTGAAAGAATCGCTCGGGAGAGGCCCGATGCTGTGGGCATTAGTTGTGTCACCTTCTATTATAAAGAAACTGTTATGCTTTCAAGAAAGCTAAAAAACATAGGGCTTAAGTGTATAATTGGGGGGATGCATCCTAGCTTTTGCCCTTTTGAGACTCTTAAAGAAGCAAAGTGCGACTTTGTTGTTTGTGGAGAGGGGGAGCTTCCTCTGCTTGAGCTTGCAAAAAGCGATTTCTCTGGAAAAAAAAGAATAAAGGGTGTCTATTTTAATAGTGAAGAACTAGCTGAAAATAAAGGGCAGCCCATCGAAATGGCCAATACTGTTGAAAATCTTGATGAGCTTCCTTTTCCTGACTGGAAGCAGATTAACCCTAATAATTATCCTTTTTCCCCACATGGTGCATTTGTAAAGAATTTTCCAGTTGCTCCTTTGCTCACCTCAAGGGGGTGCCCCTTTGACTGCTCTTTTTGCGCGAGCCCTTCATTCTATAATAGAAGAATCAGGTTCAGAAGCCCTGAGAATGTGGTTGCTGAAATCAAATTACTCGTCAAATATTTTGGGGTAAGAGAGATTCATTTCGAGGATGACAACCTTACGCTGGATAGAGAGAACGCGAAAAGGATCTTTGAGCTTATGATTAAAGAAAATGTAAATGTGAGCTGGGCCTGTCCGAATGGAATCAGGGCTGATAAAGTTGACATGGAGCTTTTAAGGCTTATGAGGAGAAGTGGATGTTACAGTGTTTCTTTTGGAATAGAGTCAGGGAGCGATGAGATACTAAAGAAAGTCAAGAAAAAGGAAAGCCTTGAAATAATAAGCAAAGCAATCAGCATGTCAAAAAAAGCAGGGATTGAAGCAAATGGCTTCTTCATCCTGGGGCTGCCTGGAGAAACAAAAAAAACTATTAACGAAACAATAAGCTTTGCTGTTAATTCCGGGCTTGATGGAGCCCATTTTGACGCCCTGGACATGTTTCCAGGATGCAAGCTCTGGAATGAAGTTAAGGGAGAAGAATTATCTACAAGATGGAGAAAACCTCCACAATGGGTTCCAGAAGGGCTCTCGAAGAATGACCTTGTTAAAGCAAGAAGAAAGGCTTTTCTCAGGTTTTATCTAAGGCCGAGAATATTTATGAAGACACTAAAAAAGATAAAGCTAAAGCAGGCTTATTATATTATTAAGAGGTCTTTTGACTATAAGGTTTTGTAACCTTGTTCCTTAACATTTTTAAATAAGAGGCTTCTCCTTGAATTAAAATGGCGTGGTCATACTCAAAGATTGAAAGTTATTTCCAATGCCCGCAGAAGTTCAGGCTAAGGTACATTGAAAAGGTTCCAACAGAGACTAAAGGAACTATTCACACTTTTTTTGGGACTATGCTTCATAATGTAATTGAGAGGATGTATCTTGAGCGGGAAAAAGGCAGGATCAGCTCGCTTAACATAATATGGAACCTCTTTGAGAATGAATGGAAAAACGAATTCAGGAAAGATGAGCTTCTTTTCTCAGAGAAAGAACCTGAGTTTTTTCTTGAGGGTAAAAGAATAATCCAGGAATTTTATAAAAAGTTCCTTAGTGACAAGTCAAAAACCCTGTTTACAGAAACGCAGTTTTTCCTTGACCTTGAGGGAAAGCAGTATTGTATAAGAATTGACAGGCTTTCCAAGACTGACGGCGTCTTTGAAGTGAGGGACTATAAGACAGGAAAGCCAAAAACCAGGAGTGAGCTTCTTAGAGACTACCAGCTTAAAGCCTATGCTCTCTGGGTCTTTGAGAATTACCAGGATGCCAGGAAAGTCAGGCTAATATGGCATTACCTTAGGAACATGTATGATGTAGACATTGAACTTGCAAGAAAAGATGTCAAGGAAACAAAGGCTTTCATCAAGCAAAGGATAGACTCAGTTGAGAAAGCAATAGTTGAAGATAGGTTTCCAGCAGTAAAGAGCCCGCTATGCAATTATTGCGACTTCCTTGAAATCTGCAAAGAAAGGGAAACAAAAAGATAAAAGATTTCTGGCTGAGATTAAATAAGATAAATAAAGGCCGATATTAAGATTATCACCAAAACCACTAAGCCTACAATCAAGCCTACGACTCCTAGCACAAGCCCCAGAGCAGAAGGCAGGTTACTTTCTCTTGTCCTAACAGCCTTTGAAAACGCAACTGCAAGCAGGCCTAAGATTATTGAGAAAACCGGATAGATAAACAAAAACAGGACCGATACAGCGCCTGCAATAAGGCTAAAAATGCCAAGAATGGAGTCTGAACTCTGCTGTTCCGAGGAAATCTTTTTCCTATAGGGCTGAACACGTCTCACTGGGGTTGGCTGCCTTGGCTCCAAAACTGGCTTTACTGGCTTATTTTTTTTGCCTGCTTTCTTTTTTTGTGGTGCTGAGGTAATTTTCTTTGCCTTTGAAGCGGACTTTTTTGATGCAACTGCTTTTTTTTTGCTTTTTTTTGATTTTGAACTGGATTTGTTCCCTGCCATTTTTAAACATAATAACTCAGATACCCGGTTATATAAACCTTTCGGATGTTTTGGCTCTGTTCAAAAAGTCCAAATAAAAAACAAATAATATTGTGGGCGATAGCCCTACAATATATTTCAGCCCGCATTGTTCGGGCTGAAAGAGAGCTCACGCTAG
>DSBS01000031.1 GCA_011045925.1 Candidatus Woesearchaeota archaeon
GCTTTTATGAGAATCTTACTGTTGAGGAGAACCTGAATTATTTTTCTCTTTTTTATAATATTCCTTCAAAAACCATTAAGAAAAACCTTTCTGAGATTATAAATTTAACCAACCTGCAGGATTGTTTAGGGGTTGTTGCAAAAAACCTTTCCGGGGGCATGAAAAGAAGGCTTGACCTAGCTTGTGCGCTTATTTCTTCTCCTGATGTCCTTTTTTTGGATGAGCCGTTATCCGGGCTTGATCCAATCAGAAAGTCTAGCATTCTTTTTATTTTAAAAAAAGTAAACTCTTTTAATAGAACAATTGTTTTCTCAACCCACAACCTTTCTGATGTGGAAAGCCTTTGTTCCAGAATAATTGTAATAAAAGAGGGAAAAATAATCGAAAACTCTTCAAAGGAAGAATTGGTTTCAAAATATAGCTTTGTTTACAGGATTGTAATTAAAATGTCTGGCACGAGCAGGAGCTTAGAGCCTTTTTTAGTTTATTATCTTAAAGAAAAGGGGATAAAAATGCTCGGAAGCTTTAAAATGGGAGAGGAGCTTTCCTTTTTTGTGACAGAGCCTGAAGCTGCGGCAGAGAGCATTTCGGCATTTTTTTCAGGCAGAAATGCCTCTTTTAAGTGGCTTTCAATGAAAAAGCCAACGCTTTCAGAGATTTTCATGATGCTTTATCTTGAGGAATTAAAAAATATGACCAAAATCCCGGTTACCAAATCTGAAATGGATGCATTAAGTTCTGAAGTACGGCTTCTTAGGAAAGAGTTTTCAGATGATGAGGTTTTTCAGTACCTCTGCAGCCTTGGAATTGATGCCCATGTGGTTTCAGAGACATTAATGAAAAGAGATGCTGATGATAAAAGAATAAAATGAAACTAAGATTTTTTAAAATTTTGGTAAAAAACCCAAAGCTGATTCTTAGGTCTAAAATTTCGTTTATCGTTTTCTTTTCTCCGGTGGTTTTACTTTTTTTGGTCGGTTCTATTTATTCTTCAAGCAAAATTGAAAATCTTAACATAGGCTTTGTTGACAATATTTCTGAAGATTTATTTGATTTGCGGTTTATAGATGAAATAGCTTTAGAGACGCAGTCAAATATAATGCGCCTGCAGAATTCCTTAGAATGTGAAGCAATGTTAAAGGAAAAACAACTGCACTTCTGTTTTTTTCTTTCTTTGGTTTCTGGAAGGCTGGAGGTGGACATTGAGACAGACCTTTCTGATTCCGCTCTGGCCTGGGGAGGCTACTCGGTTTTTGAGCAGGTAATAAAAAGGAGCTCAGAGGCGCTGGTTTTTGATTTGTTGACAGAGTTTATCAACCAGACTTCTGATTTAACCTCGAAGCTTAATTCTTCCGACTTGCTTTTTGATAATACTCTGGAAGCCATTGATTCTTTTGATGAATTGTTTGAAGTTGTTTCTGAGAAGCTTGATTCTTTTGCCCTGAATTCTACCGGGCTGGACAAGATCGAAGAAGAAGTTGGCTCAACAGACAAGCTTATTTTGATGAGCAAGAAAGAAATTTCAATAATGGAAAAGGACCTTTTGGTTTTCCAAAGCGAGCTAGATGAAATTAAGTCGAAAATGACAGCGTTTGAAAAGGCTTTTGTTAATCCGGCTTCAGATGTGAATAAGCTTATTTCCGGTTTAAAGAGCCAGACCGCCGAGAGGTCTATTATTATTGAGACGGTTTATGAGTCAAATTGCCATGCGCCGGAGACCTTGCCGAAAGACCAGTGTGATGACCTGAAGCGCGCATTGCTTCTTTCAGGCTCTATTTCTTCAGGCCTTGGCTCTGTTGAGGAAATATTTACTGAGCTTTTCAGCACTTACGAAAAATCAAGAGATTCTGTTAATCTTTTCTCCAGCAGGCTTGAAAATGTAAAAAAAAAGCTAAATATTTTTTCAGAAGACATAGCCTCTTTTTCTGGATCGGTTGACATGCTGAAAAAAGAGATTTCGCTTATTTCAAAAGAAGCCGAGCGCTTAGGCCTGGAAAAGGAAGCCCTGCTTTTTGAGATTAAGAACGGCTCGCTTTTGGTTAATGAGCTTTCTTCTGGGCTCGACTCTTTAGGCCAAGAATTAACAAACCAAAGCGACGACCTGGCTTCTTTCTTATCAATGATAGACCCCTCTGAAATTTCAAAGCCTATTCGATTTACCTTTGGCGGGATTTCTGCAGACGATTCTGTTTTTTCTCAGAATTTTTCTTTTATTTTTGGTTCGCTTGTTTTTCTGATTTCAGTGATTTCTGCGGTTACCTTCATTCTTAATGAAAAAAAGTCAATAGCTATTTCAAGAAACCATGTTCTTCCCAAGAGCCCGCATGTGCCTGTGTCTTATTACATCTGCCTGTCTGTTCTGGTTTTTTTGCAGTCTTTTATTGTAATTCTTTTGTTTAACAGATACTTTTTTGAAGCAAACCCCCTCAGCCTGGCTAATCCTCACGGGGTTTTCCTTTTGCTCGGCGTTATCTTTTTGTTTGTTTCTGTCGGGATTTTTTTCGGCAGCCTGTTTAATAAATTTGAAAACGGCATTGTTCTTTCTATTGCTCTTTCCGGAGTCCTGCTTTTGTTATCCAGCAAATTTATTGTAATAGACTCCCTTTCTCCTTTATTTCAGAACCTGCTTTTTTTCAATCCTTTTTTGTTTGGGGAAAACCTTATTCGGTCTTTCTTTATTAACAGGGTTTCTTTTGATTATCTTAAGCCACAGGTTTTTTCTTGTTATGTGTGTTCTTTGATTCTTGTGTTTTTTTCATCTTTTCTGTTTAAGCAATCCTCGAAAAAGCTGATAGGCTGATTCCCTTTTAGAAATCTTTAAATAATATCGCTGAACTCAGCGGCTTTATGAAAAATTACTTTATTATTTTTGACAAGAATGGGGAGCTTTTTACGCTCATAGCAAAATGCGGCGCCTCCTGGAGGCTTTTTTCAGGCTCGGGAGAAGAGCTTTCCGAGCATCTTTCCATATCCGGGCTTAAGGAGAAAGACAGGTTTTCCCTTGGAGAGGATTCTGTGCTGCTGTTTGAGGCAAATATGAACATCCCTGTTAAAATTGTCGGGGATTATTCTACATACCTCTGGTGCACAAAAGAGAGCGCGCTTTCCAAGCTGGAAGAGCCGGAAAAGGCAGTTCTCACAGAAGCGCTTTCCAGGACAGCTTAAAGATTTTTAGCTTTTTATAGCAAGCTTTTTATTTTATGTTGCTCTGCCTTATTCTTATGAGGGTTTTTATAGAAAAGAAAGGTTTTGAAGAGGAGCTGCAGTTCTCAGGCAGCGTTTCAGGCCTTTTAGGCCTGCTTGGCCTGGATTCTTCAGAGGTCCTTGTGGTTAGGGGCAGCGAGGTTTTGCTTGATTCGGATGAGATTGTGCAAGAGGACAAAATCAGGATTTTTTCAGTGATTTCCGGGGGATAATGCTGGAATGAAATGCTCCTGTGGAAAAAAGGCGGTTTTTCAGCACAAAGACAGCGCGTTGTGCAAAGAGCACTTTATTGATTACTTTGAGCGCAAGGTTTTTAGCACAATAAAAGAGCACGCATTTTTTGACGATGCAGAAAGCATAGGTGTTGCTGCTTCCGGCGGCAAAGACTCTACTGTTCTGCTTTACCTTGTCAAGAAATACCTTGAGCAAAGCCAAAGCCAGGAAAAGCTGGCAAAGCCAAAAAAACATGCTACGCTTTGTGCTTTAGCAATCGATGAAGGAATTGAAGGCTATAGAAAGAAGACCCTGGATTTTCTTAAGGCTTTTTGTGAGCAGAATGAAATAAGCCTGAGCATTTATTCATTTAAGTCGGCTTTTGGCTTCTCGCTTGATGAAGCGGTTGCCAGGCTCCAGGATTATGGACCCTGCACCATTTGCGGAGCCCTGAGAAGAAGCCTTATTAACCGCTTTGGAAGAAAGCTTGATGTAGTAGCAACCGGGCACAATCTTGACGATGAATGCCAGGGCATAATTATGAACCTTTTCAAGTCAAACACGGGATTTCTCCCCAGGTTAGGCATCAGGACAGGGGTTGTTTCCCACGCATTATTTTCAAAACGAGTTAAGCCCCTTTTTTTCTGCCCAGAAAAAGAGGTTTTTCTTTATTCGTTCCTTAAAGGTTTTGGGGTGCCGTTTACCGAGTGCCCTTATGCTGTCAGCTCTTATCGTGACAATGCCCGTCGCTTTATCAATTCTGTTTCTTCACAATTTCCAGGCGCAAAGGAAAGCATTGCCTCTCATTTTCTTAGCTTTCTGCCTGCCCTGCGCCGCTCGGTTGAAAAAAAGCAGCCAAAGCAATGCAGTTCCTGCGGCGAGCCGTCCGCTGGCTCCCTGTGCAAGGCATGTGAGATTAGCTTGGCGTTTGTTGCTTCTCGCTAGTAGAGTTATTGCCTTTTCTGTTTTTTATTTCAGCAATAATCGAAATTTTTATAAGTGCACTTATAGAAAAATAGGGGAAAACGCTGAAAAAAATGAGTAAACTTTATAGGTTGTTCTTATTAGCAGTACTTTTATTTGCAATTATAGCACAAGCAGGAGCGAACGAATTTGAGCTGGTTTTTAAGGATGTGCCTCTTTCATATGAGATAAACTCAACAGCGGATTTTGACTTTTCCGGCTACCTTAACGGGATTCTTGTGCTTTTCTTTCCTGTGGAAAGCCGTGTTGTGCTGCCTTCAGGGGAAACCCCGGCTCTTGAGGTTGAGGCAATGAGCGACGGAAGAAAAAAGGCCTCTTTTGTGCTCTCTGAATACGGAACATACAGGTTTGTTTTTAATGCAAGCCTTGGCGAGCTTGCGCAGGAAAAATCCTTTGATGTAGTTGTCGCAACGCCTCTTCTTGACTTTGAGCCAGACTATACTTGCAGCATATCGGATGAAAAAGTTTTCTTAAGTGTAAAATTGAATAGCACTGAAAACCTTTCAGCATCTCTTGTAAGCTTTTCAGGGGACGAAATTTCCGGATGCATGGCATCAAATAACAGTTTTTCATGTGAAGCTTCTTTAGGCAGCTACCCTTTCCTGATTAGGTTTTCCTACTTAAAGTGGCATAAGACCCATTTTCCTATCTGCAACAAAAACCCTGAAAAAATAACCGTTAATGAGAAAAACAGGATAATATCTTCAGATACAGCTGGTTTTGTTTTTTCAAAGCACAACGAGTCTGTGTTCTTGCTGGAAGCAAACCAAACGCACTTTCTTGAGCCAGACAAGGATTTTATTGTGTCTTTTAAATCGGGCAATTCGGTTTTTACCAGGGCTTTTTCAGCAGAAGAGTATTTTAGGGCGCATTCAGGCTATAAGAGCTTTTACTCAGACTCTGGCAATGTCCTTTATCACTTTTCCGACATTCCTTCCCGGCTAGATTCGGGCTTTTTTATCAAAAACAACGTTTCAAGAATCATAAAAAGGGCAGGGTATTATGTAAAAAACAATTCCCTTTTTGAGTTGCAGCCGCTCGAAGAAGACTGGTTTTTCGTGCCTGAAAGGCCGGATAGAATCCTGCTTCTGGATAATGCCTTTGCTGCTTTGCAGGTAGATATGCATTTACTGGAGGGCTTTCGTGTTTTCTATTCTTCTGGAAACTACTTCTCTTTTATAGAAACGGCGGGAAAAAGGCTCGGGGCTGTTGTTTTTGATGAGTTTGGAAAGCTGGTTGACTCTTTGGTTTTCAGCTCAGGTGATTCAGCGCTTTTTCTTTCCGAAGCAAATACAGCAACGATTGTAAGCCTTTCAGATCATTATGACTCCAAAGTTCTTTACCAGGAAAAGGCTTATGAAAGTGCAGGGGTTGTAGTTTCTGACTGCTTGCTTTCAGAAACCAGCATTAATTTTTACTCTTTTCCCAAAAACCAGGTTTCTTCAATAAGCCAGGGCTTTTCTTCAGATGCCTGCACACACAGCCTAAACCTGAGCCACAGCGAAAGGGGAGCTTTTTTGTTGAGCCTCTCTTTTAATGGAAAAACCCTTTCGTTTCCAATTGTTTTCAGCCCGGCTCTTTTTGAGGCGCCTGAAATCCTCTTGAAGAGTGATTCTGAGCTGCTTTTTTCAAACCACTCAATCAGTATTCCTGTTTATCTCAACTGGCTTGAGCACGCATATGAGTACAGGCTTAGGCTTGATTCAGCATGCGAAGGAGTTAGCTTTTTTATATTTGGCAATGAAATGCTACCGGGCTCTTCCTTTCTTATAGAAGAGCGCGGAAACATTAAGCCTGATCTTGAGATTGTCTCTTCACCCCAGTTCAACAGCTCCTGTTCTTTGTCTCTTGAGCTGGTTGAAGACGGAAAGACTGTTTCCGAGGCGCAGCTTTCACTAGAGCACGCTGTCCAGGCTCAGAGGCATTCTGTCTATGACCTTGCGGTTAGGGAAATAGAGGAGCAAAGCGAAGAATATGCTGTGTATCTCTATAACAGCTACTTTAATTCTTTTGATGTTTTGGTTGAGTTTACTGAGTGCGACTTTCTTGGAGCCTGTTGGGAATCATCAAAAAGCACAATACTTTATCCCGGAGAGCAAGCTGTTTACTTTCCAAAAAAAGCCCTTGGCAGCAGCCAGAAAATAACAAAGGCAAGGCTTCTGACTTCTCTCAACAACGAGATTTTTGATGAGTTTCTTGGAAACAACCAGATGACAAAGGTTTTCGACACAAATTGGCACATGCCTTATAGTGAAAGAAAAGTCTTCCTTATCAAGAACCATTATGAAAGCTCTGCGTTTGCCAGGATAAGCAGCCTGTTCAATTCATACACAATTATTATCCCAACCCTGCAGGGCTCAGAGATTTTTTACACAGCGTTTGATTACACCAAATCAGGCGATGAAAGCGAAAACGGAAGGGATATATTCCGTTTTGACAACGACGCTTCTTACTTTCCTGTTTTTGTTTATGACAGGCATTCAGGGCAAATCCCCGAGTTTAATAAAAGCGAGGATTTTGAATTAAGGAAGCCCCCAGAGTTTATTTCCAGAAAGATAATTGACAACAATGACCAGCAGGCAAGCGTTTTTGGAGCCTGGGCAAGCGATTTCCAGGCAAGGCCTTTCATAGGAATAGATTACCTTTCAGATTTAGGAGTTGGAAAGCAAAACAAGAAAGTCATGTACAGGCTTTTAGCAGAAGAAGGCACCTATAACCTATACATAAACACGCCCTCTTCAGAGGAGTTTTCTGCCAGGGTGCCAGTGCTTATTGATGCAAGCGAAAGCTCTTCCGTGGTTTTTATAAACCAGAGAGAAGAGGCAGGCTGGGCATTTCTTGGAAGGTACCGCTTAGATAAAGGCTCAACAGTTTCAATATCAGCATTAGGCACAGAAGGCATAGTGGTTGCAGACGCAGTAATGCTCGAGAGGCAGGACTTTCACTTTTCCTCTTTTACATTCGAGTCATACTTTGATGTGCCTGAAATCCCGGAAGAGCCGGAGAAGGAATTTATATCTTTTAATGACTCAATCAGGATTCAGTTTTTAGATACGGAGTTTTTTGTGCAAGCAGAAATCAGGGCACAGGCCCCTATTGAGAAAAGAGCCCAGGCGTCCGCGCTTCTGCACGAAATCTCTGCAACAGAGGATTCACTTCAGAGAAGCCTGCTGAAAAAGAAGCTTTACCAGGACCTTTCTGAGGTCAGAAAAAATGTTAAAATCAAAAACCCGACCGCAAGCATCCTTGAGATAACCTTTAATGACCTGGTGATGAAGGACAACGTGCTTGCTCTTGGGATTGAAGACCTTGAGCTGCCCCAGAGAAACGCTGTCAGGGCATTTGCAATAGACCCTGAGGCATTGGACTTTACAAACGGCACAGTGAAAGCAATCGCCCAGGGAGATGCCCTGTACAAGTGCAAAGACTGGGCATTTGAGCAAAGAGCCTGTGAAGGAGAATGGGAGCTCATAATGAGCCTTGTGCCTGGCCAGGAATATGAGATTTACATTGACCCGCACGACCCTGCGTTTTATGAGGTTGTGAGCACTTGTGCAGGCCAGGAACTGTCTGCTGCCAGATACACCTTTTCAGAAGCCTGCACCCCAAGCAACCTGCTTTATGAGGATACAAACATAGAGAGCTTTCTGGCTGGAAAGGCGGCAGGTGGCAGCGCGCACAGGTGGGGAGGAATTAGGATTCAGTCTGTTAATACTTCCATTACAAACTGCGATTACATTAATGATGTGTTTATATGCTACAAGTGGTGGAGGCAGAACACAAATCCCAATGAGTGTTATATTTCTGTAAGTGATGACGGCGGTAGCAGCTTTACAGATGTTGTAACAGCCTGCCCTGGAACATCTGAGCCTACAGGATATACCTGCCTGAACATAACAGCGGATGGTGACTGGGGGTGCGGAAATTTTTTCAACACGACTGGCACAAGGGCTGTTGCAATCTCCCAAATGGCAAGAGGAGGCGCAGCTGGAGCTTCAAGCGGCTACGGCTACTGGGATGTTTTTTACTTCAACGTAACCTACACAGAAATCGACAACATCTCGCCTTCAGTAACAATCCATAACCCAAGAGACGGCAGGATTTATACAAACACAACCCTTCTTGTTAACATCTCGGCCACAGACAACAGGAAAGTTGATTCTATCTGGTTTAACTGGAACGGCATAGATGTCCCTTATACAACTCCGACATCTGTAGATTTCGATGAAGGCTATATTACGCTCATAGCTTATGCAAACGACACCTCTGGAAACATCAACTCAACAAACATCACCTTTGAGGTTAATACAAGAGTCCCTTTTCTGGAGATTGAATCGCCGGAAGACGGAAAATATTACAATTACACAAACATCCTGCTTAACATAACTGCCAGGGAGGACAATGTAACTTTAGACAAAGTCTGGTACAACTGGAACGGCACCAACATAACTTATACTAACACAACCTCGATTGAATTCAATGAGGGAAGCAACACTCTACACGCATGGGCGAACAATTCCCTGGGAAACACTAACTACAGAAAATCAGTATTTACAGTAGACACTACCCCGCCCACTCTCGAGATAATTATGCCGAGAAACTCAACTTACTTAACGAGAAAAGTACTTCTTAACCTATCATATTATGATGAAAACTTAGACGCTGTTTGGTATTCCTGGCGAGGCACTAACTATAGCTATTCAGGCCCAATTAATTTGACAAGCGTTCAGGGAAGCAACTTTGTCCAAGCGTGGGCAAGAGACTTCGCAGGCAATGTTGCAACAAGAGAAGTAAGCTATACTTCAGTTTATGAAATACAAAACATAGTGACAGACTGCGCGGCACAGACGTACTCTGCTGTTCAGGGAAGGTTTACAGATCCCTGTGATGACCCAACCGGAGAATTCCTTAGGTATGATGATGCATTGATAGAAACTCATAACTTTGGAAAATCAGGAGGCAGCCCACGGTACGGAGGAGTGCAGATTCGATCAGTTAATACTTCAATAGAGGATTGCGACTCAATAGACCAGCTGCAGTTCTGCTATAAATGGTGGAGAAACTCTGCGGATGCATCCGACAATTGCGTTATAAGAATAAGCAACAACTCGGGCTCATCGTTTGCAAATATTGTTACTACCTGCCCCGGAACATCTGAGCCTGCAGACTACACTTGTGTTGACATCACCTCTTTAAGAGGCTGGACTTGCGACCATTTTTTTAACACGTCGGGGACAAGGGCGGTTGCAAACTCAGAGATATATACTTCAGGAGTTGGGGGGCACGATGTAATTGGAAATTGGGACGTATTCTTTTTTAACATATCCTACAACAGGAAGGACGTGCGTCCGCCAACCATAGACATTATTTCTCCAGAAAGCAGAGTATACAATTATTCAACGATTCTCGTAAACATATCTGCGGATGATGACTGGGGCTTGGATTATGTATGGTACAACTGGAACGGTACCAACATAACTTATACAAACGAAACATACGTCACCTTTGAAGAAGGCTTTAACACCCTGCACGCCTGGGCTATAGACACATCTGAGAACCTCAACTACACAAATGTAACCTTTGATGTCGACACAACACCACCGGATTTAGAAATATTGTCACCATTAAACACAACCTACTACAACCGGACAATTCTGGTAAACATCTCTGTAGCAGACAGGAACCTGGATTCAGTTTGGTATAACTGGAATGGTACAGATTATCCTTACACAGGCGCTTTTGAGATACTTGTTGATGAAGAATCCACTAATACCTTGCATGTATGGGCTAATGACACAGTAGGAAACTTAAACTATACAAACGTAACATTTACCCACATCATTATTCACACTTATGCGGTTTCCCCTGCAAACGGCACGGTTCTTGACAGGGATTCGCTTTTTCCAGAGCCGGACCAGACAGACCTCATTGTGCAAATCAACGGCGAGTTTGAAGGCCTGGAGATTTTCTTTTACTCAAACCTGACTCACCCAGACCTTGCACATGCCAAAAATGTTTTGCTGGGCTCTGCCCTTACAAACGCATCCGGCTATGCAACCTTTACTTTCAACCCCAACTCTTCAATTTACGCAGGCAACCATGCCTGGTGGGGCCGTTTTCCTCCGGGAATCATCAACACAACCAGGCAGTTTTATGTTTATGGCGGCGCCAATCTTGTTTTTTCAGAGCCAGCAGCCATCCCGAACCCAGAATACAACCAGACAGAAAGCCTTTACATAAATGCAACCGTCAATTCACTCGGCCCGGAATCCATATCAGAACTTGTTACATACTACTCTCCCGCTAATTTTTATTCACTTCTCCAGCTTACAAATTCTTCAGAAGTGAACCTTTCCCTTTCAGAAGCCAACGGCTTCTGGACATCCTCTCTGTATGAGATTCCGCACAACGCCCCGCTCGGCTACTGGAACGCAACCCTTGGCGGTACAATGAATTACTTTGCCTGGAATTCCACAGCGCTGAGAAGCTTTTTCGTTTACGGGCTTTTCAATTTTTATCTTTTTGA
>DSBS01000047.1 GCA_011045925.1 Candidatus Woesearchaeota archaeon
AGCGCAAGTTTGGTGCTAGCGTGAGCTCTCTTTCAGCCCGAACAATGCGGGCTGAAATATATTGTAGGGCTATCGCCCACAATATTATTTGTTTTTTATTTGGACTTTTTGAACAGAGCCGATGATTCCAAAAGCTTTAAATACTCATTCTTTCTTTGTAAAAATAAAATGGATGAAGAAAAACAATTATCAAAAAAAATCATTGGAAAAATGGTTGTCACAAAAAGCGCCAAGAAATTTGGCGAGGTTGGCGATGTTGTTTTTGAGGCAAGGTCAGGAGAGCTCATACACATTGTTCTGCACAATCCAACCAGCTCTGCTGAGAAGATGGAGCTTGAGAGAGACAAGTCAGGAAACATCCTCATCCCATTTAGTGCAGTAATTGCGGTTGGCGACATGGTAGTTATCTCTGAAGAGGACATTATCTGATTTTTCTTCCTTTGGGATTTTTTCTTTTTTTGCTTTTCTCAGAGCAAAATACACTAAAAGACAGCATAAAATTAGTGGTTGCTTTTTCTGAAAGAAAAAACTTTATAAAACACCTTGCTGTTTTGCTTATCCCGCGTGATTTTTGAGATGGAAGCATCAGAACTGATTAACAGGTTTGCAATAGGAGCTTTTTTTATTTTCTTTGGAATTATCCTTGGGAAGATTGTCAGCACTCTCCTTAAGAGGATTTTAAGGAGAATCGAGCTTAATGACATATTCAGCAGGCTCACAAGCAAGAGCCTTAAGCTAGAGGAGCTTATAGTTCTTTTTGTTTCCTCTTTTGTTTATCTGCTTTTTATAATAATAGGGCTGAATGTAATTGGAATAGCAACAATAATCTTTAATCTGATTTCTGTTTTTGTTTTGCTGGTTATATTGGGAATTCTGCTTTTAACGCTGAAGGACTTTCTTCCGAATCTTTTTGCAGGTTTTTTTGTTATTTCAAGGAAGCATCTTAAGGAAGGCCAGCATGTCCGCATCGATAAGATAGAAGGGTTTATTGATCATATAGACCTTTCAGAAACCAGGATAAAAACCAAGGACGGAGATTCTCTACTTGTTCCGAATTCCCAGTTCATTAGGAAAGCCGTGCTCATTTTTGATGGCAAAAAAGAAAAAGTTAAAAAAAGAGGGCAATAAGTGCATAATATGAATTGCAAAGCACTTGCTTTTTTATCTTCACTTGTTCTATTAGCTGCTTTGGCCAGTTCTTTTTCTCATTCGCTTTCGGTCTCTCCGGCGGATAAGTACATATTCTATACTGATGATATGAAAACAGTGGAGGGTTTTTTTACTGTTCATGATGGCCTGGAGGAAAGCAATGTAATTGACATCTCAGTCAGTGAAGAGTACAGAAACTTAGTATGGCTTGAAAAAAGCAGGCTGTCTTTCAGGCCTGAAGATGCAAAGGCAAATGTTATGTTTAAGGTTGACTTAGACAAAGAGATTTTCACCCCGGGCGAGCATGAAGTAAGGTTTAGCTTTCTTCAAACAACGCTTGAACCTGCGCCAGGAATATCAGCGAGGCTTTCTGTAGTCTCGAAGCTTAGGATAATTGTCCCTTTTCCTGATTATTTTGTTGAGCTTAGGTCATCAAAAGGGCAAAAGAGCATAAACCTTCTTGCTGTAAGCCGCGGGAAGTTGCTAACCGGATGCACAGTCAGGCTTTTCTCAGATGGGGTGCTTCTTGATTCTTCAAAAGAGTTTTCTCTTGTTTCCCAGGAGACAGTTATTTTTGATTTTGATAAGCCCCCCGACACTTATAATGTGAATTTCTACCTGGACTGCGAAGAAAAGTCTTTTAATCATTCAACTACAGTAACCATAGAAAGCTTTCCTTATGAAACAGAGGTTTCAGCCCAAGAGTTTAATCCATCTCAGGGATATGCAGTTCTTTCATTGCTAATGCACAACCCTTCGCGAACCTATCAACCTTACAGGGAGATTTTTTATGATGTATTTATGCTTGAGAATAAGTTAAAGTCCGGCTCTCTTTTTGTTGCTCCTCTTGCTTCAGGAGCCTTTGATTCAGTGAGTATTCAGCTTGAGGATTTCTGGCCTGAGGAAGAAACACCTGAGTTAAGGATTGGCTTGAGAGCAGTTATTGATAACCAGGTAGTGTCTTCTGATTACACTGTAATGCTTGTTCCGGCCAAGGAGCGCTTTTTTTCATTTAATTTTGTTTTTCTCTTCCTATTTGCCTTTGTTTTAGCCACAGCCTTTATTATTCTTAAATTTAGAAAAGTTTATAAAGAAGTTCTATAAAAAAAGATATATGGCTCTAAATGCAGAAAAGAGAATGCTGGTTATTCTGGTAGGGGTTCTCATACTTGTTAGCGTTGTTGGGACAATTGCTGTTGTTGCCGAGTATAACAGGGTTTCAAGAATGGCAAACTATACAATTGTCGCTGATGAGAAATCTTCTACTCATGGCTTTGTTAGCTTTAGGCCTTCTAATCCACAGAGTCCGCCTCCTAAGCCGGTAGATGAAGGAGGCAAGGTTAAATTCGATGTGAGGTAAGAAAAATGAATGATGAAACAATAAATAAGGGAATTGTAACGCTTTTGGTAGCTGCAATTGTAGTTTCGGTCGGAAGCACCCTGATTAGCCTGGATAGGCTTAGCGCGATAGGAGGAATCACTGGTTTTGCAACAGTACAGCAGGGTACAGTTATATTCAATGTAAACGAGACCTTAAGCATTACATTGCTGGAAAATACCGTGGATTTTGGCGAATGCATTTTAAACATCTCTACTGGCGGAATAATTCAGTATGACTCAGATGTAGTTTACGGAAACCTGAACAACGCTTATAACTGCACAGGCCTCTCCACAGGAGACGAATACATGCTTCTGGAAAACTCCGGAAACATTGATGCAAGCATAAATATAAGCGCTGCAAAGACTGGCTCTGCTTTTATTGAGGCTTCAAGTACGAGAGGGTCTTTATTCTTCAAGGGAAAAGATGACAAGGTTGGCTCATGTGCCAGCGACCTGCAGGATAGTTTTATGAACTTTAGCACTACTGACCATTACCTGCTTTGCTCTAACCTTACAAGCCACGCCACAGCAAACACAATGAGGATTTATTACAGGCTAATCCTTCCAGGAGATACCCCTGCAGGAGAAAAGTCAAACACAATTACATTTACAGCAAGCAATGCCTGATTTTTTTTAATCTTATTTTTTCTTAAATTTTTTTTTGTTTACGCTTAATGCCCTGGATAGGTGTTTTTGCATTCCAGAAAAAAGCGCGAAAAACATAAAATATTATAAATTGGGTTTGTTTACTAAGCTGATACAGCTTGTAATTAGCATTAAAGGTGTTTTCAGATGAAAGCCATATACAAAGGAAAGGTGAAGGAAATAAGGCTAAACCAAAGCCTGAAGGCGAAGGATATTGCAGAAGAGATTAAGATAAGCCCTTTAGCTGTCTTAATAAATGGAAAGCCTTCAGGCCTTACAACAGAATTGTCAGATTCCGATGAGGCAGAATTCATTGATTTTGATCATGAAGCCGGAAAAAGCATATTCTGGCATTCTTCATCCCATGTGCTTGCACTTGCAGTAAAAAGGCTTTATCCAGAAGTTAAGTTTGCCATAGGCCCTTCAATTGAGAATGGCTTTTACTACGACTTTGACAATATCTCACTGTCGGACCAGGACCTTGGAAGGATTGAGCAGGAAGTAAGAAAAATAGTTAAGGAAAAGCTTGCTTTCTCAAGACTGTTGCTCAGCCCTGATGAGGCAAAAAGGGTTTTTGCCGGCCAGCCATACAAGCTGGAAATTCTTAAAGAAATCCCAGACAATGAAGTATCGCTTTACTCCCTTGGCGAGTTTACTGATATATGCAGGGGCCCTCATATACCTGGCTCATCATTTATTGGGGCCTTTAAGCTGATGAAACTTGCCGGTGCTTACTGGAAAGGAGATAGCAGCAAAAAGATGCTTACGAGGGTTTATGGGATATCTTTCCCAGAGAAAAAACAGCTAAAGGAATACCTGCATTTTCTTGAGGAAGCCAGAAAAAAGGACCACAAGAAAATAGGAAAGGAGATGGACCTTTTTAGCATGCAGGATGAAGGGCCGGGGTTTCCTTTTATGCATCCTAAAGGCATGGCAATGGTAAATGAGCTTCTGGATTTCTGGCGGAAAGAGCACACCAAGGCTGGCTATAAGGAGATAAGCACGCCAATCATCCTGAACAAGGCTTTGTGGGTGCAGTCAGGCCATTGGGATCATTATAAGGAAAACATGTATTTTACAAAGATTGAGGGCCAGGACTATGCGGTAAAGCCAATGAACTGCCCAGGGGGCATTCTATTCTATAAAACCAGGGCGCATTCATACAAAGAGTTCCCTTTAAGGATTGGAGAGATTGGCCTGGTTCACAGGCATGAGCTATCAGGCGTTCTTAATGGGTTGTTTAGGGTAAGGATGTTCTATCAGGATGATGCACATATATTTATGACTCCTGAGCAAATTGAAGGCGAAGTGGCTGAGGTTATCAGGATGGTAGACCGGTTTTACAAGGTATTCGGCTTTGAGTATCAGGTTGAGCTTTCCACCACTCCTGAAGACTTTATGGGAGATAAGAAAGACTGGGACCACGCGATAGACTCGCTAAAGAATGCCCTTGAGTCTGAAAAGATTGTATACAGCATTGATGAAGGCGCTGGGGCTTTTTACGGCCCTAAAATTGACTTTAAGATAAAAGACTCGCTTGGAAGGCTCTGGCAGTGCGCAACTATACAGCTTGATTTCCAGATGCCGCAAAGGTTTGACCTTAAGTATATGGGGCCAGACGGAACCTTTGACCATAGGCCAATCATGATTCACAGGGTAATCTATGGAGCAGTTGAGCGGTTCTTAGGGGTGCTGATAGAGCACTTTGGCGGAAAATTCCCGCTTTGGATTGCCCCAGAGCAGGCAAGGGTTTTTGCGGTTAGCTCTGACTACATCAGCTATGCAAAAAAGGTTTATGATATGCTGTTTAGCAAAGGATTCAGGGCAGAGCTAGACATTAGGGAGGAGAGTGTCTCAAAGAAAATCAGGGAAGCCCAGGTAGCAAAGGTTAATTACATCCTGGTTGTTGGGGAGAATGAGCAGAAAAACAGCACAGTTAATGTAAGGGACTCAAAAACCAATAAGGTGCTGGGTGAGGTTCCACTGCAGGAATTTATCAGCAAGATGCAAAAAGAGATAGAGAGCAAAGCCTTATGATAATCGCAGGAATTGATGAGGCTGGCAGAGGCCCTGTTGTTGGGCCTATGGTTGTTGCCATAGCGATTATTGATTCAGAGAAGCAGGGCTTTCTGTCAGAGCTTGGCGTTAAGGACTCAAAGAAGCTTTCTCCTGCTGCGAGGGAAAGAATTCTTTCTTCGTTAAGCAAAGCCCTTATTGAGTACAAGATAAAAATAATATACCCCCCGGAAATTGACCTGGCAGTTGAGTCTGAAGGCTATAACTTAAACCTGCTGGAGTGCGATGCAATGGCTTTTCTGCTCAATGAAGTAAAGAGCAGGCCTGAAGCAGTTTACATAGACCTTCCGTCAACGAACAGCCTTTCATTTACATCCTGCTTTGTTTCAAAATTGAGGGAATATAATAAAAAGGTGAAGGTTATTGCAGAGCACAAGGCAGATGATGCTTATCCCGTTGTCTCAGCCGCTTCGGTAATTGCAAAGGTTGCAAGAGACAAAGAGATAAAAGAGCTCGAAAAAAAATACAATGTAAGGATTGGCTCTGGCTACCCTGCAGACCCTGTAACAAAAGAGTTCATCCAGAAAAACTACAGCAAGTATCCCTTCTTCAGAAAGTCCTGGCAGACATATAAGAACCTTTCAAAGCCAAGCAAAGAAAAAAGCCTTGAAAGCTTTTTCAAAAAGAAATAATTATCTTTTCAGTTTCTTTGTTTCTTTATTTTTTTAAAGCCTTGAATTTCTTGGTAACATGCATCTTCTCAGAGCATTTTGAGCAGGTTACAACCAGAGACAAAGCGCCTTTCACCTTCTTTCTTATAAAAGGAATTTCAGTATCCTCGCTGTTTCCGCAGTTAGGGCAGGTGTATCTTACCTGGGCAGTAAGTGAATCTTCATACTCTTTCTTTTTTATTGAGTTTCCGCAGTTAGGGCAATTATACTCAGTAGCTGTCCGTAATGGTTTTCCGGTTTTTGACTTTGGCTTTTCCATCCTGGTCCCACATTTCGGGCATTTCTTCTTCAGCACAACCACAATAACCTCTCCGCTTTCACCTATGTCGCGGTTAGTGTAGTAGAACACATCATCCATCGAGTCTGGAATATTCATAAAATCACCTTTCTAAATGAAAAATCCAAAGCTTTATATAATTTTTGAAAAAAGGATTTCGCATGAAAAGCCAAGCCAGCAAAGCAGAAAAAACCCCTGTCTCAAAGGCTAAGGATAACCTGTTTTTTACATTTGCCTTTGCGTTGCTAATTGGCATAATCTTCTCAGCACTTTCGTATTACTTTGGCTCATTGGTTTTCGATGAGCCGGACTTTCGAGATTGCTATCCTCTATTAAGAATTAATGAGTCAATGGCTGAAGAAAGAATGCAGGAGATGCGGGAATGCGAAACAATGAACATGGCAAATCAAGAGAAATTCGGGATTAATCTTTCAATACTGGCTTTATCAGTTTCTTTGTCTGCTTTGTTAAGCATTCTGGTATTTAGAATGCCTTCTGAAGTAAGTTACGGGCTTCTTCTTGGCGCTTCTTTTAATACTCTGTCAGCAGCGCTTTTCTCCCGCTCGCAAAGCATCCTGGTTTTTTTCCTGGTCCTGGCTATTTTTATTTTGATAGTGGCTTTTATCTGGAAAAGGAGGCTTGCTGTAAAATGAAGCTTGCAATATTCGGTCCGCCGGGCTCAGGAAAGGGCACACAGGCAAAGAAAATAGCTGGCAGATTTTCCCTAAGGCATATTTCTACAGGAGATATAATCAGGGAAAACATTGCAAGCAATACAAAGTTGGGAAAAAAGTTTAAGGAATACAACGACAAAGGGCTTCTTGTGCCTGATGAATGGGTTTTTGAGGCGCTTAGGCCTACTTTGCCAAAAGAAAAATTTATTTTAGATGGCTTTCCAAGGACAATTGGCCAGGCTCGCATGCTAGATACCCTGGCTACGCTTGACATGGCAATAATGCTAAAAGTATCTGATGAAGAAGTTCTGGAAAGAATATCAGGCAGGCGGGTTTGCAGCTCCTGCGGAAAAATCTTCCATATAAAATTCAGGCCACCAGAAAAGCAAGGATTTTGTGATGCCTGCGGCTCGTCTTTAGTACAAAGGAAAGATGACACTGAAGAAATTGTTAAAAGCAGGCTTTCAGAGTACCATTCCCAAACAAAGCCAATCTTGGAGTTTTATGAGGACAAAAAAATCCTTTATTATGTAGATGGTGAAAAAAGCATAGAAGAGGTTTTTTCAGCTGTATGTTTTTTCATTGAAAATAGCATCAGCAAATAAGTCTTTAAGCACAACAGTTGCGTAGCTTCCGGGAGGAACCATAAACTCAACATAAATCTTCTTTTTGCCAGGGTTAAGCTCATCTTCTTTCTCATCAACTACCCTGAATCCGGAAACATCAACAAAAGCATTTCTGAGCACGCTTTCACATGAGATCTCAGGAATCGCCCGGATGATGAAATCGCTTTCGCTTACAGCTTCTTCATCCATGATTAACTTGAGAATCCTTTTTATTTGCTCATATCGCCCGGGCTCTAAGTGTTTTAGCTCTTCTATTTCCTGCTCCATTCCAAACCCTGCGAGAGGAATCCCAAAATTAATGTGCTTGTCCGGTTTTTCAGCAATGAATGACTGGTAAAGAGACGGGCAGTCAAAAGTCTTGTTGAAGCCTTCTTTTATTATGCCCTGGAGAGTCTTGTTGAACAATATGCTTACATACGAGCTAAGGAAGAACTTTGCTTTCTTTGCCAGGTCTTTTCTTTTAAGGTTGTTTAAGCTTTCGCACCTCAGTGATTTGAGTGCAGGCGAAAAATCCCCTTTAATGATTGATTTTCCAATAGCAATATTATTCATTCCTATTCCAAACCTCTGGCTATCATAGTAGTTTGGCACTAAGACAGCCTGTCTTTTGGTTTTATAACATGGGGGCAGGTCTCTTACAATAATCCTGAAGCGGTTTCCCTTTATGAAGCCGGAAGAAACCGGCCTTTCGCCTCTTCCCTTTTCCTTAATCTCAATAAATTTGTCAGAATATTCCTTTATCTTTCCCTTGACAGAGCAAACCTGAAAAGTAATAGCTCTTTTGTCTTTAATTCCGGCAATTGAAATCTCTTCTGTCTTTCTATTTATGGCTTTGGCTGCCTTTCCAACAGCCGTGAATGAGTCAATATTCTTTTTTTTAAGCAGGAAATAAGTATAAGCGCCTTTTCCGTTGTCTTTTTCAAAATACTCAAAGGGCTGCTCTTCAACTATAAAATCCTCTGGAAGCTGCTTTATCTTCATTTTTATCTGTTTTTTATAAGCCAAGATTTTGACAAGTTTTATAAATGCTTCAGTTTTCTGGGGGTTTATTTGTGGGGGTGCCGGAGCCTGGCCAAACGGGCAGGACTTAAGATCCTGTGGCAAGCGCCTACGCGGGTTCGAATCCCGTCCCCCACATAAGGCTTTTTTTGTGCCCTTGCCATAGCTTTTTATGAGTGCTTTTTAGCTGCTTCTCAAGCAATAACTTTTTAAATCATGCAAAAATCCTTCAGTCCAGGTGAGTTGAATGAAAGTTCCTAAGCAAATAAAGAGGTATTGCCCCTTTTGCAAGAAGCATGCCTTGATGAAGGTTTTTATATCAAAGAAAAAGAACAGGAGCGCTCTTAAGAGAGGATCAAAGCAGAGAGCAAAGCTAAGAGGAGAGAACCGGGGAGCAGGAAACAAGGGCAGGTTTTCCAAGCCAGCACTTTCTGCATGGAAGAGATATAATAAAAAATCTTCAAAGAAGACAGACCTCAGGTATAAGTGTTCTGTCTGCGGAAAAACAGTTTGCCAGCCTGAAGGTATCAGGACAAAAAGGCTGGAGCTTGTTTGAGGTGATTTAGGATGCATAAAGAGCCAAAGAGTGTTTTTATAAAAGCAAGATGCCAGAAGTGCAAGAATGAGCAGATTATTTTTTCTTATCCATCAACCGAGGTTTTCTGCCTGGTCTGCGGTGAAACGCTTGCCGTTCCTACAGGAGGAAAGGCTAAGCTGAAAGCTTATGTGTTGGAGGTACTTAAGTAAATGTATTTCTTCAGGGAAGGCCATCCGGAGCAGAATGACATTGTGCTTTGCAATGTAGACAGAGTCTCAAGGGATTCTGTTTTTGTTTCTCTTTTAGAATACCCAAATTATGTAGGAATTATCCCCATATACGAAGTCTCTCCGGGAAGAATAAGAAACATAAGGGATTTTGTCCAGGAAGGAAAGGTGATTGTATGCAAAGTAATGAGGACGGATCCTAGAAGAAGGCATGTAACCGCTTCTCTTAGAAGGGTAAATGAAGGACAGAGAAGAAACAAAGTCTCCTGGCTAAAGCAGGAGAAGGATGCTGAGAAAATTATTGAGTTTGTATGCAGCAAAAGCAAAGAAAACCCTGAAAAGGTCTTCAATGAGATTTACAAGATGCTTCCAGAGAGTTACGAAGACCTTTTTTCATTCTTTCAGGATGTGTCTTGCGATAAGGCGGAGCTAAATGCTCCTTCTCTGCAGCCAGAACTGAAGCAAGGCCTTATTGCAGCAATAAAAGAAAGGATAAAGCCATCTGAGGTTGAGCTTAAAAAAAAGATAAGGATTTCTTCTTACCTTGATAACGGCGTAGAGACAATCAGAAGCTGCTTTGAGCAGCTTGAGTCCAGGTACAAAGAAGCAAGATTCTCTTACACAGGGGGCGGTAAGTATGAGATTAAGCTAAAAGACTCGGATTATAAGAAAGCCGAGTCAAGAATGAAGGAAATCCTGGACACCCTGGCTTCGCTTCTGCCAGATGAAATCGTTTTTGAAGAGGACCTTTCAAAAAAATGAGTTAAAATGAGATATATTCTAAAGTGCGTTTCCTGTGGAAGATATACCTTAAAAGAGGCTTGCCCGGCCTGCTCTTCAAAGGCTGTCAGGGCAGTGCCTCCAAAATACTCTCCTGATGACAAGTATGGCTCATACAGGCGCCAGGTAAAAGAGGAAACCTGGATGAAAGAGGGTCTTTTATGAAGGATTTTGAGATTCTTATAAAAAAGAAGAATGTAAGCAAAAAGCCCAAGGTAGCAATCCAGGGGCTTCCCGGGATAGGCAATGTTGGCAAGCTTGCAGTTGATTTCTTAATCAGGGAAAGCAAAGCCAGGGAACTGGCGGAAATACGCTCGTTTTTCTTTCCCAATACAGTTTTTGTTAATGAGCTTGGGTTGGTTGAACCATCTTGTATTAAATTATTCTCAAAAAGCCTTAAATCATGCGATATCATTATGATATCAGGCAATGTCCAGCCATCCACAGATAAGGGCTGCCATGTTATAAGCAAAAACCTGGCTGCTTACCTTGATTCAATTAACACAAAAACACTTATAACTCTCGGAGGGGTAGGCGTTTCTGAAGAGCCTAAAAAGCCTAAGGTTTTCTGTACAGCAAATTCTGCTGGAAT
>DSBS01000084.1 GCA_011045925.1 Candidatus Woesearchaeota archaeon
ATCAAACGCTTAACTTTATTAATGAGTTTTGTTTTTTCTTTCATGGGGAGAAAATCCCTCCCCCCCTCAGACAGCCTTACGGCTGCTGAGGGTTATAAATCTTTAGATTTTGAACAGAGCCATAATTTTAAAAACATTTATATATGCATTAGAATCAGAATGGGCAGGAGGCTGAAAAAAATGAAACCCGGATACACAGCAATAATAATCTTTTTCCTGGCATTGGTTGCCTTGCCTGGCTGCAAGGACATTGAAGGCTCATTCAGGCCTGAGAGCTTTGGCAACACCAAAGAAGAAAACCAGATGGTGCAGGCAATAACCGAAAAATACGGTGACCTTACAGCAAGAGGCGACCCAAGGCTTCTGGAGGCAATGATGACCTCAGAAGTGGTTAATTTCATTCCGGTTGACAAAGTGGCAAAATACTCAAAGGACAGCGAAAATCTTATCGCATGGTTCGTATACGACAACTTCAACAATGACGAAATAGAAATAGAGTGGAAATACCTTGATGAAGGCCATGTAATCCATACCTTTGTCTCAAGAACAGGAGATAATTTCGGCCGGGGCGCATTCATATTGGAACAGCCCGAAGCCGGCTGGCCTTTAGGCCAGTACCAGGTCAGAATCTCAGCAAGAGGAGTAGAAGACACAATCTCCTTTGAGGTGATAGACGGAGCCACGATTTCAGGCCCTCTTGACATACTTTCAGGAATTGAAGATGACGAGCCTGAAGAGGCTATTTACGAAGAGGATGGCTTCGGAAGAGTGCACGATATTGAAGGCAATGAATACAAAACCGTAACTATTAATAGCCAGGAGTGGATGGCGGAGAACCTGCGCACCACCAAGTACAACGATGGCACTGATATCCCTTATGTAACTGAAAACTCTGCCTGGGCTAACCTGGATACAGGCGCCTTCTGCTGGTATGACAATGACGAAAGCTACCGTGACAGCTACGGCGCTTTGTATAACTGGCATGCGGTTAACCTCGGAAAGCTTTGCCCATCAGGCTGGCGCGTGCCAACTGACAGTGACTGGAAAATCCTCAAGGGAACAGTAGATACACAATTCGGTGTAGATGACCCCGTCTGGGATGAAATAAGCTCAAGAAGCGGGTCTGACGCCGGGCAAAAGCTGAAATCCTGCCGGCAGGCCAACTCACCTTTAGGAGAAGATTGTAAAACAACAGCACATCCAAGATGGGCAGGAGGCACTCACCACGGGACTGATGACTATGGGTTTTCTGCCTTCGCCGGCGGATTCAGGCACGGAGGCGGCTTTGCCAACCTCGGGAGTAATGGCTATTGGTGGACAGCTACAAAACACGAAGTTTCAGCCAACTCTGCCTGGAGCCATAACCTTTGGTTTGGAACAGACGGTGCCGGAAGAAACAGTAACGAAAAAGCATATGGATTTTCTGTCCGCTGCATCAGGGATTGAGCCTACTGGAGATATAAGAAAGGGACAAATGGCCTACCCTTTCAAAGCCTTCTTAATCTCAGCTATTGCTGTTTCCTCTGGGTAGCCGCCTACGTACTCGCCCTCGCCGTTGTTGATAATGGTATGAGGCACTCCGCTCACCTTGAACCTGGCTGACTCGTCAGGGAACTCGCTCGCCTCATACACAAGCGCAGTAACCTTTGCGCTCAGCATTCCCAGCCTGTACGCAAGCAGCGCAGAAGAAGGGCAATGCGGGCACCCGGGTGTTACAAACACCTTAAGCTCAAGCGGCTTTTCCAGCCCTGAAGCAAACCCGGAAACTATCTTGCTGTGCTTCTGGCTTTTTGTCCCGGCAAGCCTTATCGCCTCGGCAAAAGCGCCGAACTCATACCCGCCAGGCAGCCCGAAATACACAACCTTGCCTTTAACATTGCTAGACCTTATCAGAATCGCAGGCCCGTGCGCAATCCCGTACTCTTTCTTAACCTCGTCAGAAATGTTCACAGCCTTTACGCTCAGCTTCTCAGAAAGCCCGGCAATCTCGTTAACAAGGCTCTCAATATCATTAGTGTAAGGGTTTACCTGCTTAACAAGCACAAGCTCAACATCATCTTCCATGCCAGCCAGCATCTCCTTCAGCTGGCCCTTTATCTCCGGTTCCAAAACTGCCATAATTCATCACCTAATAAGCCAAGGAGAGGTTTTTCATTTATAAACCCTGTGAATTAGTGACTCAGAAAAGAAAAAATCCCACACTTTCCCAAAAGGTTAAATACTATTCTCACGCCACAAGAAACATGCAAAAAGCCATTCACACTAAGTCCCAGCTTGCAATCCAGCTCTCAAAACTAAAAATCCCGGAAGAGCTAAAGCCAAAGCCAGAGCAGTACATTACACCAGGCGAAATCGCAGCAGAGCTTGCCTGGGATGCCTTATTGGACGGAAACATAAAAGGCAAAACAGTCGCAGACCTCGGCGCAGGCACAGGTGTGTTAGGCATAGCAGCACTTATTCTAGGCGCAAAGCACGTTTTCTTTGTAGAGAATGATTCAGCCATGCTGGCTACATTAAAAATAAACCTTTCCCAATTCACAGAAGCCAGCTGCACAATCCTGGAGCAAAGCATCAACGAGTTCAAAGAAAAGCCAGATACAATACTCCAGAACCCGCCATTCGGCACAAAAAGCAGGCACGCAGACAAAGAATTCCTGGAAAAAGTATTCCAGGCAGCAACCTCAGTCTACACAATCCACAAGTCATCAACAGCAGAATTCATAGTTAACCTGGCGCAGAAAAACAGCTTCGCCCTCATCAGGAAAAGGGATTTTGATTTCCCGATAAAGCACCAGTTCAGATTCCACAAAAAGCCGGTAAAGAACATCCAGGCAAGCTTATTTTATTTCAGGGAATCCTAGCCCTGTTCTCCAGAGCCTTTTTCAGCCCGGGAAGCTGCTCTCTTACAGCCTTTCTTGCCTTCTCAATCACCTCAGGCGCGCTGTGGATGTCAAACAATTCATACTGGCTCAGGCTCTTTATCTCAAAAAGAAAGTCCGGCGGGCATTCCTTAAGCCTTAAGTCAGCAAGATTGCTCTCTATAATTGTAAGGGATTTAGCCATGTTCTGCAGGATAGGCAGCTTATTTGAGATGTTCCAGTTGTGGAAATTCGGAAAAATCTTTACAGCAATAAGGAAATCAACCTTGTCCCTTATAACACTTGTAGGCACAGGGTCAATAACTCCCCCATCAACATACTTAATGCCATCTATTACTTTTGGAGGAAAGATTCCAGGCACAGAGATGCTTGCCTCAACAGCATCAACCACAAACCCTGAATTAAACGCCTTCATTTTTCCATTAGTGATATCACAGGCAACCGGATAGAACTTCTTCTTAAGGTTATTGAACTTTACAAGCCCAAACACTTCCCTCAATGCCTCGCTAATCCTGTTTCCGGCAATCAACGAATCCTTTGGAATCCTGAAGTCAAGAATCTTTAGTTTTTTCCTGGATATGAACCCAAGCAAAATTTCGTTTATCTCCTTTGTGCTTAACCCCATAGAGTAAAGCCCGCCTGCAATAGACCCCATGCTGGCCGAAGAGACATAGCTGACATCAAGGCCCAGCTCTTCAATAACCTCAAGCACAGCCAGGTGTCCAACGCCCTTTGCTCCTCCGACAGACATGGTTAAGCCGATTTTCATGTTACTTTGCCCTCTTTAAGCTCGCAGTTAATCTTAAGCTCCCCAGCCTTCAGCTCTTTTCCATTCCACTTTGCAGTATAGCTTTCAACATAAAGCTTAACCCTGGCAAACTCATCAATAGAAACCTCCTTATCGCCAGGCTTTGAATCATCCACCAGCACCTGCTCCCCGGGCTTTGCCCTGCCTGGCTCAAGCAGCCTGATCCTGCCCTGCTTGTCTTCGCAGGCAAGCACCATGCCCTGGCTTTCCTTTCCCCTTAGCATAGCCGGCTTCAGGTTGGCCACAAAGACAGCTTTTCTCCCGGCAAGCTCATCAAGAGAGTAAATCCCTTTCAGCCCGGCAATAACCTGCCTTTCCTCTCCGCCCAAGTCAACTTTCATCACCATAAGCTTGTCAGCGTTAGGGTGCGGCACTGCCTCTTTAATCACCCCGACCTTAAGGCTCAGGATGCTAAAGCCATCCTCGCTTTTTTCCCCTTCTTTATTTTCCTGCCTGCCCGAGAACCTTGCCCTTAGCTCTTCCTTTTCCTTGTCCTCGAGCTTGGAGAACAGCATCTTCGGCTCGCCGGTTTTCTGGCCAGGCTTAACCAGGCCTTTGCCCAGCTTGCCCCATTCCTGCTCTTTCATGCCAAGCATGCTGAGAATGTCATCAGAAACACCAGGCATAAACGGCCTTGCAAGAATCGACAAGTCCAGGGCAAAGTTAGCCAGCGTAAGCATGGCATCATCAGCCTTTTTCTTATTCTCCTTAACATTCTTCCAGGGCTCCTGCTCCTGAAAGAACTGGTTTCCAAGCCTGCTGATTCTCATAATCTCCTTAAGCGCTTCCTTAATCTCAATCCTGTCCAGGAGCTTCTCAACATTGGCATACCCGGCTTTAGCCTTGCTGAAAAACTCCTCATCTGCCTTTCCATCAGGAACCCTGCTTTCATAAAACCGCGATATAAAGCTAAAAGTCCTGTTAAGCAGGTTCCCAAGGTTGGCTACAAGCTCATTGTTCAGCTTGGACTGGAAGTCATCCCAGGAAAAGAAAGTGTCAGTTTTTTCAGGCCTGTTTATTATAGTATAGTACCTCCAGGCATCTGCCCTTATGCCAATATTCTTCGCATCATCCCCAAAAACCCCGGCTCCGTCAGACTTGGAAAACTTTGAGTTCTCATAGTTCAGGTACTCATTCACGGAAATCTTTCTCATAAGGGTATAAGTATCTCCGCTTCCAAGCAGGTAGGCAGGAAACAGGATAGTGTGGAAAGGTATATTGTCCTTGCCCATAAACTGGATAAGGCAGGTTTCCTTGTCGTCTTTCCAGAATTCCTCCCAGCGCTTATCGCATCCCTTGGTAATCCCAATGTAGCCAATAGGCGCATCAAACCACGAGTAGAAAACCTTGTTTTCATAACCTTTCAAAGGCACTTTGATTCCCCATTTTAAGTCCCTGGTAATGCACCTTTTCTTAAGCCCGCTTTTCAGCCAGGATTCAGTCATTGTAACAGCATTCTCAGTCCAATCATCTTTTCTCTCGGCAACGAACTTCTCAAGCTTGGGCTGAATCTTCCCCAGCTCCAGAAAAAGGTGCCTGCTTGAAACAACCTCTGGCTCAGAGGAGCAGAAAGCGCACTCTGGGCTCTCAAGCTCGGTAGGGTTAAGAAGCTTCCCGCAATTCTCGCACTGGTCTCCCCTTGCCTTCTCATACCCGCAGGAAGGGCAGGTGCCAATCACAAACCGGTCTGCAAGGAATGTCTCGCACTTGCTGCACCTGAACTGCTCAAGCTCGCCCTCGCTTATGTAGCCATTATTCCACAGCCCAAGGAAAATCTCTTTTGTTATTTCGTGCGTCTCCTTATCCGAGCTCCTTCCAAAACAAGTGAAATCACACTGGAAAAAATCATAAATCTCCTTGTGAACCTTTGAATACTTCTCGCAGATTTCCTTTGCTGTAGAGTTCTCCTGCCTTGCCTTGAACTCAGTGGTTGTCCCATGCTCATCAGTGCCGACAACGCTCACAACATCAAGCCCTTTCATCCTCAGGAACCTCTGGTAAACATCAGCAGAGATTACACAGACAAGGTTTCCCAGGTGCGGGATATTGTTCACATAAGGCAAAGCACTCGTAACAATGTATCTCCTGAATTTCATGGAGCAACGATTATTAGCAGAGAATAAAAAGGTTTCGCTTGGGATTGCCAAGGCTCTCCAGCCAGGCAAGTTCCGAAAGATATATAAACTTTAGTTGTCACGTAAAAACTAAAGTGAAAACGTTTAAACCAAACTTTACAAAGCTGCAGAACCAGGCATTCAGGCTGATGTGCGTTTTTGCAGGAAAAAAGCTTAGCCTGAGTGAAATTGCCAATGAGCTTAAGGTCTCATCCACAGCTGTATCAAAAGCAGTCCCTTTATTAGCTTCCTTAGGCTTAATTAATATTGAGAAACAAAACAGGATAAACCTGACTCTTGTTTCTTTAAACAGGAATAATCGTTTAGTGTTTCAATTTAAGAGAGCCGAAAACCTCTGGCAGGTTTATGAGTCAGGGCTTGCAGATGCTCTTGAGGATTGCTTCAGGGGCGCAGCAATAATCCTTTTTGGGAGCTATTCAAGGGGAGATGATATATTCGATTCAGATGTTGATATTGCAGTTATTGGGAGAAAGGAAAAGGAAATCTTTCTGGAAAAATTTGAGAAGGCTTTAAAAAGAAAAATAAACATTAATTTCTACAGCTCATTCAAAGAGATTCATGCCAATCTTAAGAACAACATTCTGAATGGCATAGTCTTGAGCGGGAGCGTAGAGCTATGAGCATGCCGAGAAGGTTTAAGGAATATGCTGAAGAGAATATACCCTAAGCTTATTGAAATGGTTAATAAGATGCTCAGCAAAAGAAAGCAGCTTTGATTAGCTTACCCGATAATCTCCAGCACCAGCCTCTGGAAATCCTCCTTGCTTATCATAATGCCTGCCTCAAGGAGATTGCCTGCAAGGTCTTTTCCAAGCTTGGCAAGCTCACTTGGCTCTGACTTATCGTAACTTGCGAAATTCTTGACAGACTTACTCAGCTGCTTAAGTGTGTACTCGCAGAAAAAGCCCTCGTTTGCCCTGATTACGCAATCCTTGCCTTCACATACTAGCCTAAAGCTCTGCGGGCTGAACCTAATGCTGTACCCGTTCTCTTTTAGCTCCAGCTTTTCTTTTCCTCTCCTGAAGCCAAGCTTCTCAGCCTGCCAGAGCGCAAGTGATTTCACCAGCTCATCAGAAACAGAAAAAATTTCTGAATGGTTTTCATTCACAAAAAAGACCTTGCCCAAATACTTAATGTTCTTCTGCCTGGTTTTGCCGTCCTTCCAAACATTCTTTACAAGGTAGGCATAGTAATTGTCTTTTACTTTCTTTGTTCTTATAAACATCCTTAACCACTGTTGTACTTCAAGAATTCCTTAACATCCTTGTAGCTGTGTGCATTTATTATGTTTTTGCTTGTGATGTGCCCGTACATAAGCGAGCTCTTTGCCAGCATAGGAAAAAGGTTTTCCTCAAGCGACTTCCCAGAATACTTAAAGATCTCAGGTGATGCAATAAAAGCAGAGGCAAAGCAAAGCGGCTGCTTCATCCCTTTGGGCTTCTGGAAGAAGTCAAGGATTCTTTTTCCCTCAAGGATTGCAACCCCGTTTTTGTCAGTCTCAAAGCTTGTGTAAAGCAGCATGGTGCAGATTCCCTTGTTCAGGACATGCTCTTCCCAAAGCTCATTCAGGTCAACCCCGTCAAGAAGCAGGTCGCAGAACACAACAAGAAAGTTCGACTCAAGGTGGCTTCTTGCAAGCTTCAGGCTGTCAAAAGAGCCGTTAGACTCTTTTTCCATAACATACTTAATCTCTACACCCATCTCTTCTCCATTCTTCAGAACCTTAAAAATCTCAGAAAGGGGCCTGTCCCTTGAAACAACTATAATCTTCTTGTAACCCTGTGCAGAAATTGTCCTTACAATATTCTCAACAATCGTTTCATTTCCAACATTCATAAGAGGCTTGAATTCCTTTTTCTCGTTGTTCAGGAGCGAGTTTTCAGGGCCGCCTGCAAGCACTACCGCAGTTTTATTAAACATCACAATCTTTGATATTATGTATTCAATAGCCTGGCTTCTGTTCTTTATGATAAGCCCATCCACAAAGTTGTCAACCTCTTTAAGGAACTTTTTATTGATAGTAATAGAAATCTTCTCTTTCATGCTACCAAGTCATATTATGGTAAGATTTAAATATTTCTATTAAATCATTGGTTTTAGAGTTATTCATTATCGAATGGTGAAAACAATGAATGTACAGGCAATAATTCCCGCTGCCGGCCTCGGGACAAGGTTAAGGCCGCTTACACTGACAATGCCGAAGGCGCTTGTTCCTGTTGCAGGAAAGCCTATGATTGTTCATATAATAGATGAGCTGGTCAAATCCGGAATCCGGGATTATGTTATCATTGTCGGCTTTCTCGGTAATGTCCTGGAAGATTACCTAAAGGCTAAATACCCTAAGCTAACCCTTAAGTTTGTTTACCAGAAGAAGATGGGCGGCACAGCACAGGCGGTTTATCTTGCTGAGCCTTACATAAAAAACCCCTGCCTGATAATTTATGGGGACACAATGATTAAAGGAGACCTTACACCAGGGCTTGCTTTTGGCTCTGACATGGTTCTTGGCACAAAGTTTATTGATGACCCCAGGCCATTTGGAACAGTGGAAAGAGAGAATGAGAGAATTGCCAGGCTTGTGGAAAAGCCCAACTACATAAAGAGGAGCGAGGTTCTTGTAGGGATTTATACTGTTAAAAACTATAAGCTGATGTTTCAGTGCATCAAAGAGCTGATGGACAATAAGATACGATTCAAGAACGAGTTTTACTTAACGCATGCACTTCAGATTATGCTGGAGAAAGGGGCAAGCGCTGAAACCTTCCAGATAGAAGACTGGTATGACTGCGGCAACTTTAATACCCTGCTTGAGACAAACAGAAAGATCCTTGAGAGCAAAAGAAGGTTTAAAGTTCCTGTTTTTAAAGATGGCTGCATAATAATCCCGCCGGTTTCAATCGGCTCTGATGTTAAGATGAGCTCAAGCATAGTAGGGCCTTACGCAAGCATTGGAGACAATGTTTCAATAGAAAACTCCATAGTGAGCGACTCAATAGTGTCTGATGGCTGTAAAGTAGCCAACTCAGTAGTTGAAAAATCAGCTTTGGGCCGTGAAGCTTTACTTCTTGGAAAGCCAGTTAAGGCTTTTTTAGGAGATAAATCACAGCTTGGCGAGTAATCAGAGAACCTGTTCTGAGAGAAGCTTCTCCTGCTTAGCCCGGTCTCCCTTGCGTATTTGTCTTAGCTTGGAAATTATAGACAGCTTTTCAAGCCAGTTCAGCTTGTGGTTGATCATCGGGCTTATTGCTTTCAGCCTTGCTTTTATTTTATTTTCCTCCTTTGAGACTTCAACAAAGTTAAGCTCGTACTCGTCAAGGTATACGCTTGGCATAAGAAAAAATGATTTTACCTCAGTGAAGCTTTTTATCCAGCATCCCGAGTTAATGTACATCCAGCTCTTGCTTTTTTTAAAATCAGGAAAATGAGTGTGCCCGTTCACCAGAATGTCGCACTTCGAGCAAAAATGAGCTTTCCCTGTTTCCAGCACCTTATTAACCTTCTTCCTGAAGTCATTATCTCTTTGTATAATCTTGCTTTCTCCAAGATAGCCAATCTCCTCAAGAATCTCCCTGAACTCACTGGACACTTTTTTTAGTATCTGCCTTAAGAAAAACGAAGAAAAGTCAACAGCAATTATAACCAGGAGAAAAATAAAGATTATCCTGTCCTGCAATACCCTTATCCTTCCGGAGAAAAGTAAAAGCAGAATTATTACAGGCAGAAGCCTGGTTATGAACCAGCTTGCAAAAAAAGGCGCTAGCATCAGCTTAAGGCTCCTGCTTGCATTATTGTAAAAAAACTTTGAGAAAAGCCATCTTGGCATAATCCTGTAAGGCCTTACCAGCCAGAGCTCATTCAGCCAGCTTTTCTTGCCGGCAAGCGGAAGAAAGCCCTGAGTCAGGTGCTCAGAAAGCGGTGTCTCAGCTTCATTGCCCATGTCATTGTAAAGGCTCATCTCATCAAACTGGTTTCCATGCTCAAAGCAGAATTTTTTTCCGTTAAGCTTTCTCTCTGCCCAGTATTTATCTTTAGCAATCCTTATGCCATGCTTCTCAAGAAACCTGCATAGGTTTTTGTTCTTCCAAACAAGCCGGTCATGGTTTCCCAGAATGTATGTGATTTCAGCAGTTTTCGAATAGTCTCTGAATGCCTCGAAAAGCTCTTTGTAGATGCCCTTTGAGAGTGCTTTTATTTCATCTCTTCTTAAGTCAAAAAAATCCCCAAGTATAATGAGCTCTTTTCGCCTTTTTTCTCTAAGAAACTCAATCAGCGACCTTATGGAGACATCAGAGTCAATCTGCCTGTCTCCGGTTATGTGCACATCGCTGATTACAAAAAACCCATTGTGCTCCTGCTTCTGCATTTGCAGGGAAGGTTTAATGTTATTTAAAAATTTAACCGGTTTGTTATAAATTTTCTGAAAGGTATTTACTCAGGCTTTC
Organism: Candidatus Woesearchaeota archaeon; assembly: GCA_011045925.1. GTDB lineage: Archaea > Nanobdellota > Nanobdellia > Woesearchaeales > JASKKU01 > DSBS01. The sequence goes on from DSBS01000084.1 coordinate 10,265, forward strand.
GTTAAGGGTTTCAATAAATGCCTTTACTCTCTTTTTATTTCCCATCTTTTCAATCACAAGGCTGTTGGTTCTGTGGCCTTCCATTAGCCCATACACATTAACAATAGGCTCATACTTGTTTTTTTTGTCACATTGGGTTACTTCAATATCTGTAGCCCTGTAAGACCCGTTATCATTGAACCTTCTGATTATCTGGCATTCTAAGCCAAGCTGGCTTGCAGCATTTTCTATTATGTCCTCAAGCTCATTTACATTGATAAAACCGTTGATTTTAGTATCAATAAATCTCATCTGGCTCACCAGTATTGTGTATGGCTTTATCTTTTTTAAATGTTACTATTGTGCAGTGTTTAC
>DSBS01000045.1 GCA_011045925.1 Candidatus Woesearchaeota archaeon
GCTCTGAGGGGATGTGCACTGGCGAAAGGCAAGTTGGAAGTGCTGTCCAGACTGAGTTCGCGATAAGGCTGATTGCTCACCTGCTTAGGGAGCTTTTCCCAACCTGCTATGACAGCGATGGCTGGGACTTCTACACAAAAGGCTATGTGGAGTCTGCTGTTTACTGGTTTGGTGAAAGCAGGCCCATTACCATATACGACTTCTGTGAGGGATATGTGGTTGTAGAGCAGATTTGTGCGATGGGGATTCCAATCTCTATTAGGCACAGGTGCGAGCTTGGCTGCATTGATGGCGCCTGTGCAGGCGAACAAAAGCCTGAAGAAGACGATAGTGAAGAAGAAAAGGATGAGGAAAAGGAGAAAGATAGTGAAAAAGAGCTTCCGGAACGTTCTGTTGAATACTGTGAATTGGAGGACCCTCTGCTTTCGGTCTGTCCTTTTGACGAAAAGGATTATGATTTTGTTATTGATTTAAAAAGCCAGGGGATTAGGACTGACAAAACAGCTTCTGACTCCAGGACTGAAGCTGTAGAGGTGGAAATCCATGAGGGAACTTATGCCGTTACTCTGGTTGCTTATGACGGATATGCTAACAGGGCTCAGGTTTCCCAGCCAAAGGAGCAGTACAGACTTGTATTTTTAAGGGAAGGCTCACAGGTTGCAGTGAGCAATGCCCATGATGATTTGGAAAATTATGCTAAATGTATTAAGCATACACAAAGGGTCAATGAAAACCTGCTTATTCCTGGCGGGGCAGACTCAGCAATGGGAGTGCATGCCTTTTACCCTGATAAAAGCAGCCCTAACAGCCTGCACGCTGTTTGCGCAGGTCTAAACAAAAAGCAGCAAGACCCTGAAGATATCCCTATTATCGTTGACCCGGATATGCCTATTATAATAGATAACCCCGGAAAGGAAGGAGATGAAGAGGAAAAAGAGGATAAAAAAGAGGAAGAAGAGGAGCAAGAGCCTCCAGAAACTCCCACTAAGCCAAAGCCACCGGCCCCTAAGCCAGACCCCGACTTAAGGATTGCTGGCCAAGATTGCCAGCCATTAGGATCCGGGTGCAGCACCGGACAGCAGTGCTGCTCTGGATTATGCGTTTTTGGAAAGTGTGAGATAGAGTGCGGGTACAGAAGAACCTGCGGATATACTCACCTTTACTGCTCTGATGATGATGAAAGGCTTTACTCCAGGAAAGAACGGTATATAGAGGCTAATGTCGAGGAAAAAGCCTGTGTCCCGGTTGAAAACGAAAACGGCCAGTATTCTTTGGAATGCAGGCCCGTGAGTGAAGCTATTACCAATAGGGGCTGCTACGACACAGAAGGCGGAGAAGATTACTACAAAAGAGGCCAGGTGATTTCTGTTTATTTGCGCGATGGGGGGCCAAGATTCTACATAAAGACAGATGAATGCAAGGATGAGCATACTCTTATTGAGTACTTCTGCAGTGAGGGTGGAGCAAGTAAGCAAACAGAATACGACTGCTCATCTGAAGGCAAGGTTTGCTCATGGGGAGAATGCGTCAATAAGGAAGATGCTTTTTATTGCTTTGACTCTGATGGGGGGAAGAATTATTATGATAAAGGCTATGTTGAGTTCAGGTCGGATAAGCATGGGGTATTAGAAAGGGCAGAAGACTACTGCCGCTCTGTTGGTATCACGACTTCACTTTATGAAGCATACTGTGCAGGAATAAAAGATTTCCCTCGTATGATAAGGTTTGAAAGAGCATCTATTCCGGCTGGGTATTACTGCAGTGATGGGAGCCTGCAGGAGATTGACTGTGAGTCAAGCAGCGGTGGAATACTGGCATATACTGCCAAGCATACTATAACAAAAGGCTCTGAGACTTATACAGATTCCTGTGAGAATGACAAGACTGTAAAGAAATATTACTGCTACTCTAATGAAGTCCGGTCTGTTTTTTATGAGTGCGGCCCCGGATTTATCTGCCAGGATGGGGCATGTGTTAACAACATGGAGAGCCCTTCTGAAGGGGAATGCAAAAGCACCGAAAGCCAAGATGACTTCTCAAATAAAGGAAGAGTTGTAACAAGAACAGAAGACTCTGTGGATTACTGCATGGATAATTATTTGTTGGTAAAGCATTTCTGTGAAGATAGCCAGGTTTCAAGCAAGCTGGTTGACTGCTCTGAGCAGGAAGGCTTTAATTTCTGCAGCAATGGTGCCTGCTCTAAAAAGCTTAGCTATTGGGGAACTTGCAGGGACTCTGGCTTTAGCATCAAGCATGGGGGAATCAACCCTTATGAGAAGAATGAAGTTTTCATCCAGTATAACCCGCCGCTTGAAAAGCAACCTAGCATTTATGAGGATAAATGTGTCAAGGTAAGAACAAAGGACGGGTGTGTAGATGCTATTAAGGAGTACTTCTGCGCTAGGACCTCTATAGGCTCAGTGCCAATACTATCAAGCGCCTATATCATATGCCCTGGCGGGTGCAGCAACGGCGTCTGCATTGGAGAGCCTGGAAAAATCTTCAGGACAGGGCATAATCCTGAATGCTAAAGTTATTTTTTCTTTAGATTATATATTAAGGAAAGAAAATCAAAATAAAACAGAATCAATAAGCCCTTGAGAATATCACAAAATATCTCGCTTTTTTTGAGCAGTTTATGCAGCTGGTTTCTCCTTGCTCTTTTGAGATATTCCCTGTAATAACCCTTGAAGTGATTCCTTCTGTCTTTTCACGTATGTCGGCCTCGCAGGGCTTCTCACCACAAAAGGGAACCTCAACCCAGTTTCCTTTATTAATTTCCTGAACCATCTCTACGAAGTCTGCAGTCTTTTTCGTTCTTTTTTCTATTGAATTTACTGCCTTCTCAAAAAGAGATTTCTGGATCTCATCAAGAAGCCCTGGGATTACCTGTGCTGCCTCTGAAAGCTTAAATGACTGCTTTTCTCCGCTGTCCCTTCTGCAGGCGACAAAAGCATGGTTTTCAATATCCCTCATCCCTAACTCTATCCTCACGGGAACCCCTTTAAGCTCCCATTCATTAAACTTCCAGCCAGGGGTGAGTCCTTCTCGAGAGTCAACCTTCACCTTAATTCCCGAAAGCGATTTTCTGAGCTTTTCCGCCTCTGCAAGAACCTTTTCTTTTGCATCTTCCCTGAAAATAGGGATTATTACCACCTGAATCGGCGCTGCTTTTGGGGGCAATACCAAGCCTTTGTCATCTGAGTGAAGCATTATCATTGAGCCTACCAGCCTTGTTGAGAAGCCCCATGAGTTCTGGAAAGGGTAGTGCTTTTGTGAGTCTTTTCCAAGGAATTCTATATCAAATGCCTTTGAGAAGTTTTGACCCAGGTGGTGGGTTGTGCCAAGCTGGGTTGCCTTTCCATCTGGCATAAGAGCTTCCATTGTATTGGTAAAGACAGCGCCGGCAAACTTTTCGCTGTCTGTTTTCCTGCCAATTTTTACCGGGATTGCAAGAAGGCTTTCGCACAGGTTTTTGTATTCTTTTATGTACTCGTCAGCCTCTTTTATGCACTCTTCTTCAGTTTCATAAACACAATGGCCTTCCTGCCAGAGAAACTCTCTGCTCCTCAGGAATAGCTTAACTGCGTTTGTCTCCCACCGGATTATGTTGCACCATTGATTAATCTTTAATGGAAGGTCTCTCCACGAGCGTATCCATTTTGAGTATGAGTGGTACATTATTGTCTCCGAGGTAGGCCGTAGTGCAAGCCTTTCTTCCGAAAGATCTTTTCTCTCAATCCAGGCAACCTCTGGTGAGAAGCCTTCTGCATGCTCTGCCTCTCTCTTGAAGAAGGATTCTGGGACAAACAGAGGGAAATATGCATTTTCAACTTGATAACTCTCCAAAACTTGATTAAAGTAATCCTGTATTCTCGTCCAGATTGAATAGCCAAGAGGCCTTATTACCATACATCCTTTTATTGGAGCATAATCTGCCACTCCTGCTTTAAGGATTACCTGAGAATACCATTCGCTTATGTCTTCGCTTTTTTTAACTGTAATGCCCTTTTCGCCAGATTTGACTTCATTGCTTTCGCCTTTTTTTGCCATGGGCTTTCAAGGTTAATGCAAGTTTTAAATATATTTCGCTAATTACCTGATAAATCTGCTTGTCATGCTTTCCTGCAAGTTTTTTAACCACTGCTCAAGAGCAAAAGCTATTTAAATGCAAATTGCTTCCTTTTTTTATGATGGAATTAAGCGCGCTGGAACTGGTAACCAGGCTACTCTATGTTTTTCTGATAATTGCCTGCGGCATACTGCTGTCGAGGCTTGCTTCGAGAGGGTTTGTTAAGCTGAGGAGAATAAAGAAGGGGATTATAGAGAATGGCGCTGCTGCTGTTTCAGGGATTGCCGAGAAGCTGATTGTGATTGTTTTCCTGATTATTGCTCTGTTTTACCTGGGGTTTTCCTCTTATGAGGCTGTGCTTTTGCCTTTTGTGGATGCTGTTCCAAGGGTTATAACTGTCGTGCTTCTGTTCGTTATAGGTGTTTTTATAATAAACCTGGTTATAAGCCTGATTAAGCTTTTTATCTCCAAGACTGGCATAGAGGATTATCTTGTAGAAGAAGACTCTGTTCATATCCTGAGAATTGCTCTGGTTCTTGTCAAGGTGCTTCTTTACCTGCTCCTAATAAACATTGTTGCGATTGCATCTGATTTCCCTATAGTCAGGGAAATGCTTGGGATGATTGTACTTCCTGCTGTGGGTTTCTTGATTGCTGTTTTTTTTGTAGGGATAATTAACCCGGCGAGGGATTATGTTGGAGGAGTTTACCTTAAAAAAGTGTATAAGCTAAAGCCTGGGACTTCTATTGATTTTCAGGACAAGGCCTATGAGGTTGAGAAGGTACATAACCTTCATACTGAGCTTGTCTCTGGGGGAAACAGGTTTTTTCTGGTTCCTAACAGAATTCTTTCTTCGGGGATTATTGCCTTTGGTAAAAGAAGCAGGGAGATTGAAAGCCTTGAAAAGATTAAGGAAAATTATTTCGCCCAGCTGCCTTCTCACTGTGGGCCTGCCTCTGCCCAGATAGTGCTTTCTTTCTTTGGGATTGAGTCAGACCAGAAAGAGCTTGGGAAGCTTATGAAAACCATTACAAGGACAAGAGAAGATGAAGCTGCTGGGACTCACCCAAAAAAGCTGATTTCTGCTGTTGAGAATTTCACCAATAAAGAGGTTATTGGGTGCTGGCTGGATTATGACAAGATTAGCAACCTCAAGAAGGAGGCAAGGGAATGGCTTGGCGAGGGTGCGCTGCTGATTGTTGACTACAAGAAGAAATACCTCTTCCCTAATTCAAAGAGAGCCCATTACTCTGTTGCGGTTGGCGTTAAGGGTGATGAACTGCTTGTTGTTGACCCTTCAAGCAAGGCAGGCGGGGTTTACTTCTCAGACTACAGGGATATTGAGGCCGGGATGAATACTCACTCGAGATTGATTAAGGGGAAGAGAGGCTATGTTGTGCTTGCGCCTAAGGGAACTCCTGCATACAGGAGAATAAAGGACGGGCTGGTTTACTCTGACATTAACATGTACCAGAAGGCCACTAAGGCCTTAAAGGACAAGCTGAACAAGTTTACGAGCTCAGTTACATTGTATGAGACTTTTCCTCCTTTCATAAGAAAGCACCTCAAGGATTTCGAGAGGGAGCAGGTCAGAAGGGTGTGGAAGCCAAACCAGAAAAAATAAAAACAAGAGCAAAAGGTGATAAAAAATGGAAGAAATATACAAAATGTATGCCGAGGATTACCTCGGAATAATAAGGAAACTAACGGGCCTAAGTGGCATTATGGAAGTAAGGGTGCCTAACGATATGCTTAGCTTTGCTGAAGAAGAAGGATTAACTGGCAAAGTAAGAATAGTTCCCTCTGAAGAGCCAGGATTAACAGTCTTATTACGCTGTCTGCCTATCAATCCTGAAAGATTTGAGGAAGATATATACAAAGTAACAGGCATAGATGGAAATGTTATGTATGGTAACTACAACTCTTCATATCGCTTTCACATTCCTGGAAGCGAGTTGCCCATTGTTTTTGAAAGAGCTAATAAATAAAATAATTAGCAGCTGCCTGGGTTAGCGAAAGCATCTTGATACTAACCAAAAGATTAATAAAAAAAAGAGAAGCTAAGGATTTTATGGATTACAATCTTACGCCCTGGGAAGCAAAGGGAAACTTTGACTATGAAAGGATAATCAAGGACTTTGGCATATCCAGGATTGATGCTAAGCTTCTAAATAGGATTGAGGTGGCTGCTAAGAAAAAAGGGCTGCCTCTTCATCATATGCTAAGAAGAGGGATTTTCTTTGCTCATAGGGACATAGGGTGGTTTCTTGACGAGTTCGGAAAGGGAAATGATGTCTTTCTTTACACGGGCAGGGGGCCCTCTGGCAAGGTTCACCTGGGACATCTGGTACCGCTACTTTTCACTAAGTACCTGCAGGACCTTTTTGGCGCTGAGCTTTACCTGCAGTTTACTGATGACGAGAAGTTTTTGTTTAAGAAGGAGCTCAGCCTGGAAGATGTGAGAAAGTATACTGAGGATAACATCCTTGATACTATGGCTATTGGCTTTGACCTGAAAAAAACAAAGATAATAATTGACACTAAGCATGCCGGCCTGCTTTACCCTGAGGCTATCAGGGTTGCAAAGAAGATAACCTTCTCTACTGTCAAGGCGAGCTTTGGGTTTGACAATGAGACAAATATTGGGAGCATATTCTTTACTGCTATGCAGGCTGTGCCTGCTTTTTTGCCTTCTGTGCTGAAAAAAAGGAATATTCCCTGCCTTATTCCGCATGCTGTTGACCAGGATCCGCATTTCAGGGTTACCAGGGACATTTTGCCAAAGCTTGGCTATTACAAGCCGGCTTCTATTCAGTGCATGTTCCTGCCAAGCCTGCTTGGGGTTGAAAGCGAGAGCAAGATGTCTTCTTCGATTGACAACGGGATTTATCTTTCTGATGACGAGAAAGCTGTCAGGAAAAAGATTAACAAGTATGCTTTTTCAGGAGGGCAGGCAACTGTCGATGAGCACAGGAAAAAGGGCGGCAACCCTGAGGTTGACATTCCATATATCTGGCTTACTTTCTTTGAAGAGGATGACAATAAGCTCAAAAAGATACATGATGACTACAAGTCAGGAAAGCTGCTTTCTGGCGAGATTAAGAAGATAATTGCTGACAAGCTGGTTTTTATCCTGAATGAGATTAAGGAGAGAAAGGAGAAGCTCAGGCATAAGCTCAAGGAGATTATGGGTTCTCTGGACAAGTCCTTTTAAAGAATCTAAAAGCTAGTTAGCCAAGCAGGCTATATAATTTTATTTGCTCAATATTATAAAGCCCTGGTGGCCTTCTTCTATTAAGCCCAAGAAAAGCAGACTCAAGCTGTTTAACATTTGGGGACAAATGAACAATTGTGTATAAATGAATAGGGATTGTAGCAGAAGGCGGCACTTTTAAGTATCCAGACAAAAATGATTTTAGAAAATCTTGCTCAACAACATCCAACTTATACATGTTTTTAAAATGCCCAACAGTATCCTGAAACTCTAAGGCTGCTGGCTGGACTTTGCCTCTATGAAAGCTTCCTGAATCCTCCTGATTAGCAACTGGGCTTTTTGCCAGTATTGGCTGAAAAGAGATTGGGCTAAAGGCATATTCCTGGATTTCAGGAAACAAAGCCTCAATAATATTGTTGAGCGTGTCATGGTCCTGCTCAGAATCTAGGCGAAGCTTAAATTTACCAGGCTTGTGCCAGGGGCTTTTGCCTGTATAAAGAACAAAATGGTGAAGCTCCTGGGCAGGCCCCATGCTTTCTGGGGTTACCATATAAGATGATAAGACATCTAGAAATCCTTCTTTTTGTAGCTGAGCCAGCTTCTCTGGAACTGATTTCCAATGCCTGCCATAAATATTTTCTGCCATATAGCAGGAGAAATAGCCAGGATTTATAAAAGTTACTAAAGAGTGGTAACTCTTCTTTCTAAGAGAGTTCCTTTGTATTTTTTTCCGGCCAAGAATGCTTCTATGCTCCTGAAATCCCTGCCATTTATGATTGCTGCTTTAATGCTGTTCTTCCTGCAGAACTCTGCTGCCACAGGGTCAAACGGGCAGTGCATCCCTGGTGAGAAAAGGGGGAACATAGAAAGGTATTCCTGCCAGCTGGCTTTTTTAATAGGGTTTGCATCCTGATGGGTAGAAGGATTTTTATCATAAAGAAAATCCACATTGGTCAGGTTAAGCACAATGCCTATGCTGTAGGTTTTTGCGCAGGCTGCTGCCACATAATCAGAGGAAAAGCCTGGCTTGTATCCTGAGTAGATAAGAATGCTCTCTTTTGCTTTTGCCTTTTTGAAAGGGTTTGAAAGAGTCTTTTTATAAGCATAGCTTGAGAAACATCGCTTTACCAGCCCTGCATTCAGGCGGGTTGCCTCTATTCCAAGCCAGTCTAGCTGTGCTGGGTCTTTTATTCCAAGCTTTTTTCCTGCTGTTATGTATGACCTTGCGGTCCTGCCTCCACCTACAACTACAATAAGCCTGGTTTTTTGTGAGATTTTTTCAGCAAATCTTGCAAAATCATTTATAAAATCAGTATCCGGAAAGCTGCCTGAGAAAAGAAGAGAGCCCCCCAGGGAAAGTATTGCTGTCTTCATTTCGACATGCCTACAAGGATTACTCCAATTATGATCAGCAGTATAGCAGCAAGCTTTTTTCTCCCAACCTTTTCCTTGAGAAAAAAGACTGACAAAAGAACAGTCCATATGTAAGAAAGGGAAGTTATAGGGTATGCAATTGAAACAGGCAGCACTTTTAGAGATGGAATGAACACCATCGTTGAGAAAAAGTAAAGTACAAAGCCTAAGATCACTGTATGATTTGATAAGAGTGTCTTTAGGGAAAACTTGCCTGAGCCTTTTTTAAGCATAAGCGCCCCAAAACTTCCAAGGACTGTGGATAATACGACAAGCCCAACTGCACTGATAAAGCTAGCCAAGTGGGCCACCCCCTTCTTTTGCCGGGACTGGCTTTGAAGCCTGGCTTAAAACGAAAATGCCTGAAAAAATCGTAATAATTCCAGCTATTTTGAGAAGGCTCAGGGCTTCTCCAAATATAAAAAAGGATAGCACTGCAACCCAGATAAAGCCTGAGGCAATAATTGGATAGACTACAGAAAGCTCTGCCCTCTTAAGGGCAGTAATCAGAAGAAGCGCCGAAAGAAAGTAAAGAAACAAGGCACCAATAAGCGGAAAGTTTGTAATAAGCACGAATGGGGTGAGGGAAAACTCCTCTGACGAGACCTTGAAGAGCATCTGTGCAATGGAGTTCAGGAATGTTGAAAAGAAGACTATTGCCAGAACTGAGCCTTTCATAATTGCCTCTAAAAATGCCTTTGTTTTTAAGCTTTTGGTTTAAAAAAAAGATTAAAGAAAAAAGAAAAAGAGGGAAAATCAGTCAACAATCTCTATTCCCAGCTCATCTGTAAGCACTTCCTGCTCATACATCTCTCTTGTTTCTTCCCTGCGGGCTGTTCTTTTTCCAAGAACCCAGGGAGACTTAACGCCTGTTATGATTGTCATAACAACAACCTTTCCTTTCATGTCATCAGTAACTCTTGCTCCCCAGATAACATTTGCGCTGTCATCCAGCGAGGCTGTTACCTTTTCTCCTATCTTGTTAATCTCTTCCAGGGTTAGGTCTGGGCCTCCGTGAACATGTATAAGCGCTCCGCCGGCTCCTTCATAGCTAATGTCGAGAAGGGGGTTCTCAAGAGCCTGCTTGACTGACTCATCTACCTTGTTGTTGGTGTCTGAGTAGCCTACGCCAATCACTGCAACTCCTCCGTCCTTCATTATTGCTCTTACATCAGCAAAGTCCAGGTTTACCAGCGAAGGTATCGCTATTGTCTCAACTATGCCCTTAATCATTGTAGAAATGAGCTCGTTTGCCACTGCAAATGCCTGCCTGATAGGAAGGTCTCCTGCAACCTCTACGAGCCTGTTGTTGTCAATCACTATAACTGTGTCACAGCTCTGCCTAAGGCTTGAAAGGCCCATCTCGGCCTTGTCTATCCTTGCCCTTTCTATCTTAAAGGGCATGGTAACAACGCCTATAACTATTGAGCCTATGTCTCTCGCAACCTTCGCAACTACCGGGGCTGCCCCGGTTCCTGTGCCTCCTCCCATTCCTGCACAAACAAAAACCATATCTGCACTATCAAGGGAATCCTTAATTTTTGTCAGGGCTTCTCTGGCTGATTCTTCACCTTTCTCAGGGAATCCTCCGCACCCAAGGCCTTTGGTAACATTCTCACCTATCAAGAACTTCTTATCAGCACTGGTAATATTAAGGTGCTGCTGATCGGTATTCATTGCAAAGA
>DSBS01000017.1 GCA_011045925.1 Candidatus Woesearchaeota archaeon
CGCAAGTTTGGTGCTAGCGTGAGCTCTCTTTCAGCCCGAACAATGCGGGCTGAAATATATTGTAGGGCTATCGCCCACAATATTATTTATTTTTTATTTGGACTTTTTGAACAGAGCCTAAAATGAAGGAAAGTTTTATTTATTAATAAAGCTTATTAAAGATTCAAACCACCAAAAGGTAACAAATCCCCGTTGCATCCCTGTTCTTCAGCAGTTCAATAAGACCCCTGCTAAGCTCACTTGCTGTCTTGTCGCACCCGAGTACTATGGTTCTTGGTGAGCTGAAGAATGAGCGCCTGAACACAAGCTCTTGTGAGGCGATGTCAAATTCAGGGTTAAGAATGCCTGTAAAGGTGTTCTCTGCTTTCTTTCCTGCAAGCTCCACCAATATTTTCCCTTTTACCTTGCGTTTTTCTTTAAGAAGAGAGTGAAATTCTTCTGGATAACTAACAACAGAATTCACGCCTATTATGCAGTCTCCATTAGGTGTAACTTGGCTATCTTTGCTAAACTCAAATGTTTTGGGGTGTGTTCCCAGAATGTTTTCATGCCCAAAGAAAATGATTTTAATCATTGAAGAAGCTCATCAATGGGCGGCTTTTTCTGCTTTGGAAGATCCTTGTTTTTTTCAGAGACCGGATTTTGTTCTTCGCTTATGCTTACCCCTAACTCTGAAAGCGCCTTAAGGTGCATCTGGATAAGCTGCTCAACTACTGAGACTATCTTAAGCAATTCTGCCCTTTCCTTTGATAATACTGATATTGAGCCCTTATGGAAGCCTATCTGCTCTTCTTTTGAAATTTCTTTGTCTTCTGCCATTTACTCACCTAGCTTTTTTTCAACTACATACCACTGGTTTGGGAGCTTAGAGCGAACTGCTGTCAGGAATGCCCTTACAGTGTTTCTGTGCTGCTTGTTTACCTTAATTGTAAATATTGTGTCGCCTTTTCTGATTTGTGCTGCTACGCCAATGGCTTTTCCAAAAGCGAGCTGCATCCCTGTGCTCAGCCTGTCTGCTCCTGCACCTGATGCTATAGAGTTCTGCCTTAGGATGTGATGCGGGTATTTCCTGACCCTAAAATGGTAATTTGCATTTCCAATCTTCTGCTCCAGCTTCCTGTTAAGCATCTGCCTCGATGCTTCCATAGCTTCCTGCCTTACCTGAAGGTCAGACTTGGAAACCAGGTCAAAGGCAAAGCTAAAATTGCCTTTAACATTGCCCATGTCAAACTTTGTGATTTTTACATGCGGCCTTGCCTTTACAAAAGAATGCTTCCTGTATTTCGAGACCCTCGTATAAGACCTTTCAATCCTCCTGTAGCAAACCGCTTTTCTTAACTTTGCCATCTAAACCAGCCTCTATTGCTAAGGATTTCGGTCCCTTTTAAAAACTTTTTGATGGTTTTCCGGGTTTCTTATTAGAAAACATTTTAAAACCCAGCCTAAACTGGATTTGTGATGATATCACTTTTTCCTTTTGACAACATAAGAGAGCCGCAGAAGCACTTCATGGAAACGGTTTACAAGGCAATTTCTGAAAAGAAGCACTGCATTGTGAGCGCGCCTACTGGCGTTGGGAAAACTGCTGCTGCGCTTGTGCCTGCAGTAAAGCACCTTCTTGAAAAAAAAGTAAAAAGGATTATTTTCCTTACAACAAGGCATACCCAGCACAGGATTGCTATTGAGACTATTTCCAGGATTAATGAAAAGAATAACATCTCTCTCAAAATTGGGGACATTATTGGAAAAAGGTGGATGTGCTCTCAGCCTAACGCTGACAAAATGAGGTCAAGCGATTTTTTTGAGTTCTGCAAATCCCTGAGAAAGTCTGACAGGTGTGAGTTCTACATGAACACAAGAAAGAATTCCGGGTTTACCAACAATGCAAAGATGGTTGTTTCCCAGCTTGAAAAAACTTTCAGCAATGTTGAAAGGATTAGAGAATTTTCTTCTGAGTTAAGGCTGTGCCCTTATGAGATTGCCATAGAGATTATTAGGGGTGCTGATGTGATTATCTGTGACTACCAGTACATATTTAACGCAGGAATAAAGGCGGGGTTTCTCAAGAAGTCGGGGATTTCGCTATCTGAAAGTGTTATTATTGTAGACGAGGCGCATAACCTTCCAAAGAGGCTGAGGGACATACTTAGCGCAAGGGTAACTACAAGAATCATAAAGAGGTCAATTCTTCAGGCAAAGAGATACAAGGAGAATGAAGTCATCCCGCACCTTGTAAAGGTTCAGGACGCTATGAACTTTCTATCGCATAATATTGAAAATGAAAAGAAGGTAAAAAAACAGGATTTTCTTAATCTCTTATGGGAAAGCCAGGATGATTACGACAATGTTGTTTCTGAGATGAGTGATGCCGGGGAAAGGGTTAGCGAGCAGAGCAGAAACTCTTATCTTTCGTCAGTTGCGAGGTTCCTTGAGTTCTGGCCAAAGGAGGATGCTGGTTTTGTGAGGTACATCAAGAATGAGCCAGACAACACTACGCTGTTCTACAACTGCCTTGACCCTGGGCTTTTGATGGGAGAGGTCATTAGCGAAACGAACTCTTTTGTGCTTATGTCCGCAACACTTTTCCCTCTCGAGATGTACAGGGATATTTTAGGGTTTAAGAGAGATAATTGCTACCTTGAGTCCTACAAAAGCCCTTTCCCCGAAAAGAACAGGCTTATTCAGGTCATTCCAAGAACCACAAGCACGTTTCGGGAGAGGAATGAACAACAGTATAAGAGCATTGCAAAGATTTGCTCAGATATTATCGCCTCCTGCAAAGGGAATATAGCCTTGTTTTTTCCAAGCTATGCCTTTAGGAATAATGTGCTTCAGTTTATTCAAACAGAGAAAGAGATTCTGGCTGAGAACAAGGCTTTGTCAAGAGAGGAGAAAGATGAGCTGCTTAAGAGATTTAAGGCGCTGAGCAATAAAGGCGCTGTACTGCTTGCTGCAGCATCTGGCTCATTTAGTGAGGGAATAGACCTTCCTGGCGATTACCTGAAAGGGGTTGTTATTGTTGGATTGCCTCTTGAAAAGCCTGACACTGAGATTATTGAGCTTATTGACTACTACGAGAAGAAATTCGGCAAGGGAAGGCTTTACGGGTATGTTTATCCTGCAATGATACGGTCGATTCAGGCGGCTGGGAGGTGCATAAGGAGTGAAAAAGACACTGGAATAATTGTTTTTCTTGATGAAAGGTATGTCTGGCCTCTCTATAAGAAGTGTTTTCCCGAGGACTGGAATATAGAGATTCAGCCAAGGGATTATGCTGAGAGAATCAAGAGCTTTTTTACTTCTCTGAACAAGAAGCGATTACCTAAGAATAGTTGATTTCTTTAGAAGATTGTTCTTTGCGCCTATGTGCCTGATTACTGACTCCGAGTTCTTTATTCCATAAGCAAGGCAGGTTGCCGGGGTTTTTCCTGAGAGGATTCCAAAGCAGAAACCAACTGAGAATGCATCGCCTGCTCCTGTCGACTCAAGCACCTTAATTTTTCTTGCCTTTTTATGGTGAAAAGACTTGCCGTTGTAATAGAAAGCGCCGTTTGCGCCGTCTGTCATTGCTATTGGCTTTTTTGTCCTTAGGTAAAGAGCGGTTATTATATCCTCGGGCTTTGAAAGGTGGGGGTTTTCCACAAGAAGTCTTGCCTCTTCCTTATTCAGGATAAGGCAGTCGACAAGCGGCAGGTACTTGGAAAGAAAAGGGAGTCCTTTGTCTGCTATATACGCCGAGGGGTTAAAGAAAACTGTCGTGTGCTCCCTGCTGTTTGCCTTTATTGACTTTATCAGCTTAACTCCTTCATTAAAAGCATTTCCTGCAAGCGAGCCAACATAAAGGGCTTTGGCTGTTAATTCCGAAGGGCTTAGTGGTTTTGAGGTGAGAAAGTCATTTGCACCTTTGTAGGCAAGTATTGTCCTGTCTTTTGCAAAGCTGTCTAATATTACTGAGAAGCCTGTTGGGTGGCTTTTATCTGTTGAGCCAAGGAAAGCAACTTTTTCCTTTTTGAGCTCTTTCAGAATTATTTCGCCATAATAATCTAGGCCAATGTTGGAAATGCAGCCTGCTTTCAGGCCGAGCCTTGAGAAGCCAACTGAGGTGTTTGAAGCTGAGCCGCCTGTGAAAAAATGAAACCTTTCCACAAGAATCTTTGAGCCCAGGGGATAAGCAATAAGCTCCTTTGCAAGGCTGCTGCTTTTTATCTGAATCAGCTGGATATCGGTGTAAACAAACTGGTCTATGGTTGCTGAGCCTATGCTAATTATGTCAAAATGCCTGTCCGGATCGGAATCTTTATCCATATGGAAAAACAAATGTTTGCCTTTTAAAAAGGTTTGTCATGGCTGGCGAGTCCTTAAAACTCACATTGGAAAACTAACAAAAAATAACAGGCATTTAAGAGAAAAATATATTAATGACTCTCTTTATAAATTTGGATATGGCTGAATTGTACTATGACTACTACGATAAAAGCATTAAGTTTATTGAGGAGGAGTTCAAAAAAGAGGGTGCACACATAGTTGAGGTTGAAAGGGGGGTTTTTTCTAAGAGCAATTACCCAAGCACGAGCAGGTTTCAGAGGCTGGCGTTTCAGTCATACAATCTCCCTATGGAAGAGCCTTATTACTTTCTGGTCAAGCTTCTCAAGACTGACTTTTCTTTTGATAAGATGATTAAGATAATAGACAGCTTTGCCGCTTCTGAAAGCTCAAGCTTCTTTGGCTCAAATGCACAGAGGCTTGGAATCCAGCAGGACAAGGCAAGCCAATTCATGGCAACTGTTGGAAAGATGGTTAAAGAGCTGTTTCAGATTCTCAGAGAGCTGAGAATACTTGACGAAAGGCTATCTCTTTATGACAAAAGCTACGGGGGGGAAGAAACGTCTGAGGTTACACTCAAAGGAACCTGGATAGACTTAGTGGAAGGCGGCGCTAAGAACCCTGCTTCTGTCTGGGGCATGGCCAACGAGCTTGGGTTTTCGCTTCTTCCTGACTTGTTTTTTTCAGTGAACCTCAAGAATGCTGATGAGGTTGAAGGAGAGATTAAAAGGCTTAAGGAAAAAGGGGACTTTTCTACGCAGCTTGTAAATGTTCTTGCCAGAAAGCTCAAAGCATATTATGCCTGGAAAGACCATACTTTCAAGGAGCTGAAAACAAGAAGGAAATTCACAATAAAATACCTTAAGCAGTATTATGATGCCATAAACCTTTACATTAGCTGGATTAAACCTTATCTGGACAACATTAGGGGCCTGCACATGAACAACAAGCTTAAAGGGCATGTTGAGGTTGTTTCCGGCTTTGAATCATCCATGATGGAAATGGAATTCCTCGCTACTAAAAGCAATGCAAAGACCTTCAAGCCAATTATAATTGTAAACTTCAGCTACAGGACAAGGCCTAACATGAATTTTTCCAATGAATACAACAGGGGCCCAACCCATGTAGGAAGAGCTGAATTTACTATGAGAGGATATGTTTGGAATGATGAGCAGATTGAAAAATTCCTGAAAGTAAGGAGAAAGGAGCAGCTTGAGATGGTTGGCTCTTATGATGCCAGCGTTAAAGAGGTTCTTGAATCTCTTGGCGATGACCTTAGTAAGTACCTTGCTGAATTTGAGGAGGAAAAAAATAAAGACAACAAAAAAGATGAAGAAAGGAAGGAGAAGCCAAAGGGCAAGGGAATGTTTGAGCCAATCCTTTCTGTGTTCTCAGGCATGAAGGAGATTTTCGGGCCGTTGTTCCCGGAAACAGACAAGCCTATACACAAAAGCCTGATTGACACTTTCACGCAAAAAGAGACTATGGAGAAGTTTCAGAATGAGAATGAGATTAAAAAAGCCTTTGGCACTGTTGATGTTGCAATCTGCAAGAGCTATGAGGTTTTCAAGAAAGCGCACGGGATGCTGGCATGGTAAACAACCTTGAGAATATGGACAGCGAAGAAAAAATCAGGATTCTTGAGGAACTGAGAAAGGAGAGAGAAGAAGACATAAAGAACATTGAGAAAAGCATAAAAAAGGCTGAAAGGGAAAAAGAGAGCGAGGAATCGCTAAAAAGAAGGATTACTGAAAGCAGCCAGAAAAATGAGGAAGAGGACCTTTCTGAGATTATTGAGGGGGTTTCCAAAGAGAAACAGGAAGAAGAGGAAGCTGACCCCGCAAGGTTCTACCAGCAGATTTCATCCAGGACACAGGAACTTTATCAGGAGGCAAGACAGCTGGTTAACAACGAAAGAAGCTTCGGCTACGAGGCCAGGAGAGACTTTTATTCTATTGAGAGAGAAGCTGAGGCAATCAGGCAGTATGGAATTAAAAATGAGGAAGTTGATGAATCTCTTTCTGCGCTTGACCAGTTAATTAAAAATATCAGAAAGAATATACTTTAAGGGTTGAAGAATGGATTTTGGAAACAATTACAAGGCTCCGATGGATAGGGAATTCTACATTTCTAATGACCAGAACGCCAATTACCTTAATTCAGGGGACAGGATTGAGGAGCCCTTAATTCAGCCAAGCGACATTTCGCCTTCTATTGTAGAAGGCAGGGCTGGCGGGGGTGATTTCAGGCAGGGAATGATCAGAGCAATGAGAAGTGGTGCAAGGGGCGCTGAATTGTTTCAGTCTCCGGAAGGAGAGCCAGGAGCAGGCTCAGAGGCTTACGGAAAAGAGAAAAGGGAAGACATGAAGCAGCTTGCAAAGTTCAACAAGTTCAAAGTAACTGTGCACCCTCCGCCAAACATTGTTCCCAACCTATCAGGATTTGATGGAAAACAGGGTTTCAGCAACGAGATGCAGGAAAATGTGCTAAATGAAATCAAGAAAGCGGTTAACTTTGCTGCAGATATCTCTTCAGAAGAAAGCATGCCTGAGTCTGGCGTGCCTATAGTAATCCATACCGGAGAGTATTCGAGGCCAATATCATTGGCGGAGTCTCCAAGCGATTCTGGAGAGATTGAGATTGTGGATGATACAGGGATTCAGAGGGGGCCTTTTGAGCAGTTCAAGGATGAGAATAAGCAGATTCCTATATACATGGTTGATGAGAAGACTGGCGCAATGCATCAGGTTTTGAAAACCAACGAGGAGATTTCTGTTCCGGAATGGAAGACAGCAAAAGAGAGCTTTTCTTACTTCGACAAAAGGCTGAACAGGGAAGTGCAGGTTAACCAAGGCGACTTCCTGGAGATAAATGGAAGGCTCGCATTAACCCCTGAAGAGAGGATTGCTGAATTTATTGACGAAAATGGGAAAACCGGAGACATCAAAATTAGGATGATGAACCTTAAGCAGCTTGATGATGAAAGAAGAAAGTTTATCAACTGGATGGAAAAAGTAATTGACCTGAAAAAGGGTTCCAGCATTTCTGATGAAAGGGTAAAAGAACACTTAAAAGAATTTGAGAAGGAATATGAAAAAAGCAAGAAAGAGCCATCGCTTTTATTTATCTTCAAGGAATCCAGAATGGGGGATGTAAGGCAGTATGAAGGCATGGGAAGGCATTATTCTGACGGGCTTGACAAAATTAAAGAAAGAATAGAAAAGATTGATAAAGCACTTGATGAATATAAGAAATTCAGGGATAAGGTAGGCGAGGAAAGGTTTGATAACCACTTTAGCGAGCTGCTACGAGACCCCGAGTTTGCAAATTTAATCCCGCCAGACAGAAAAAATGTTGTTGAGCTACTTGAGGAGAGAAAGAAACAGCTTGAGAGGCACTACCATATCCAGTCTGAGGCAGCCATGGGCTACTTCCAGAGGGCTCAGCAGCTGAAGGAGCAGCTTGAAAGAATCAAGCCTGTTGAGCAGTTTGGGCAGAAAAGGACTGCTGAAGGCTTAGCGGAGGTGGGGCTTTATGCTTATAGGAAAACCGTTGCAAAAAACCTAAAGAAGCCAATTTACATCGCACCTGAAAATGTATTTCCTGAGATGGGCTATGGGAGCCACCCTGAGGAGCTTATTAACATTGTGAAAAATGCAAGGAACGAGCTTAAAGATAAACTTAAGCAAGAGTACAGCATGAGAGATGATGAGGCTGAAAAAATAGCCAAAAACCATATCAAAGCTACTCTTGATACTCAGCATTTAGGGATGTGGATGAGGTACTTTAACCCAGAGGGAAAGAAGTTTAAGAATGAAGAGGAAAGAGTTAAGGAGTTCAAGGAGTGGTACAAGAAGCAGATTCAGAAGCTTGCTGAGGAAGGTGTGCTGGGGCACGTTCACCTTGTTGACTCTTTTGGGAGAGGGCATACTCACCTTCCTGCGGGACAGGGAGATATGCCTGTAAAGGAAACGATTGAGATTCTTAAAAAGAACAAGGTTAACTTTGACATTATTGCCGAGGGCCACGAAGAAGGGCAAAAAAGGCAGCTCACTAAAGTATGGGAAAAGTTTGATGTGCCTATTGGAATAAGGGGGGCTGGCTACAAGCCAGCCACTTCATGGACAAACCTTGAGCATTCCTACTTTGACAAGATTTCAGGGCCTAACTATATTGTAGGAGGGTATGCGCCTACCCAGGACTGGAAGTTCTGGAGCGAGCTTCCGCTTGAGTAGTCATTCGTGAATTATAAGATAAATACAAAAAAAATAAGGAGATGTGATGTTTAAATGAAACCTGACACAAGAAACCTGTATGAAAAGGATGTTATTGACATTGTGTATGCTTTCTCAAAACAGATGATAAAGGAGTTTGGCGAGATGATTAAGGTTATTGCTGTTTTTGGCTCCCAGGCAAAGAAGAATGAGCTTGACCTTCACTCAGATATTGATGTGCTTATTGTGATTGATGATGCAAAGTTCAGTATTGATAATGTAATATCCGAAACATACAGGACAGTTACTGCTAAAATCCTAGAAAAGGTTTCAAAAAGGATTCATGTGACTACGATGAAGCTTACGAACTTCTGGGAGCACTCAAAAACCGGAGACCCTGTGCTTTTGAATATACTCAGGGATGGGTATGCTGTGATTGATACGGGTTTTTTTGAGCCGATGCAGATTCTGCTTTTCCAGGGGAGAATCAGGCCGAGCCAGGAAGCAGTTTATGCTTATTATGAAAGGGCTCCAAGAAACCTAAGGACTGTTGATTTTGGGTTTTTAAGGATGGTTTCTGAGCTATACTGGGCTATGATTGATGCTTCGCATGCTGCACTGATGAGGATTGGTGAAATGCCTGCCACTCCGAAAGACGTGCCTAGGCTGATTGATGAGAAGTTCGTTAAAACCAAGATTATTGATCAGAAGCATGCGGATTTTGCAAAGGAGATTTATGAGCTTTCCAAGAAAGTTGCGCACAACCAGGTTACAAGCATCTCCGGGGCAGAAATTGATAACTTAAAGGAGAAAGCCAGCGAGTATGTTGAAGAAATGAGAAAGATTGTATCTAATTTTAAGTATCGGTGATTTTTTTACTCTGGCAGAAATCTCTTTGGGTTTGTTATTCTAAGCGTGTCTGAGCGCTCCTGCTGCTTGTAATATGGGCTTTCCTGCTGCTCTCCAAAGGAAATCTCTTCATCATCTTCTTCCTGCTCTGTATTTAGCGAGAGAGTGTCTTTGCCTGCTTCCCTTAATGCAATTAAATCTGACCGAAGCTTTACTGTCTGAAGCTCTTTTTCTATTCTCATCTCGTGAGACTTAAGCTCCTTAATCTCATTCAGGAGCTCAAGAACGGCATCTGAAAGCCTGGAGTTTTGCTCAACTAGCTTATCCAGTTTTGATGTCAAGGGATTAATCCTTTCTGAATTGAGCTCGTGCTCCTGATACATCTCGTTGCTTGCCTCTGAGAAGAGCTCGTAAACGCGGTTTACCACAAAGGTAAGGTTGTCTAATGAGTCTTTAAACTGAGAAGCGTGCTTTAGCTCCCTGAAACCATCAAGGCTGGAGATTGTTTCTGATATCATTCCAGCTTCTTTCCTGAAATCCTTTAGCTCATCAAAGATTTTGTTTAGCTTGGCTGCTTCCCTGTTTTTTGGGGCTTTAGCTTTCCTTTTTTTAGTTGTTTTCTTTGCCTTAGGCCTTTTTGCCTTAGAAGAAGAGGGTTTCTTTTTAGAGGAAGTTTTCTTTGATGCAGAGCGTGATTTGGCTGGCATGCCTAAGCTCTCTTTATTAAAGTTTAAAAATGTTTCTATATGATGCAGAAAAGGCTTAATGGGCTCTGTTCAAAATCTAAAGATTTATAACCCTCAGCAGCCGTAAGGCTGTCTGAGGGGGGAGGGATTTTCTCCCCATGAAAGAAAAAACAAAACTCGTTAATAAAGTTAAGCGTTTGATAA
>DSBS01000077.1 GCA_011045925.1 Candidatus Woesearchaeota archaeon
ACAATATTGCTCCAGAAATACTTTAGTGAGCCAATAAAAACATTTTCAAAGGAAAACTCTGCCATTTGAAGTCACCTCTCCTTCTACGCTGAATTCTTTTTATAAAAGTTTGCTTTTTGCTGGTTAAGGAATGCTATTTAGCAATAAAAAGAAAGTCTTATATATTTCAAGCATAAAAAAGCCTTGGGGGTTGATAAAAATGCCGTATGAACAAATGTTAGGTGCCGCCGGGCTTGCCGGGTTCGCTGCAGTTGCTGGGGCTGTAATTTTAGGCAGCTTTTTGGTTTCTTACCTTTTTATTGCAGTTACGTTCTATTTTCTTGCAAAGAAATTGAAAACAGAGCCTCTTTGGCTAGCATGGGTGCCAATAGCACAGTTTTTTCTTTTGCCAATAATGGCAGGTAAGCATTGGGCTTGGGGCTTTATAATGTTTGTGCCTCTAGCAAACATAATTTTTATGTATATCTGGCTATGGCTGGTTTACGAGAAAAGGAAATATCCTGGCTGGTGGGCTCTTTTTAGCCTGGGAGCGTATATCCCTTTCGTAGGGTTTGTATTCAGCATTTTAGCGCTTGTCCTATACCTGCTGGTAGTATTCAAAGACAAGTAAACCAAAAAGCTTTTTTTTTCTTTTTTTTGTTTTATTTAGAAAAATATTTAAATGCAAACTAAATCTTTCTCTCTAAATCTTTTATAATTGTTATCCCAAGGTGAGGCAATGGAAAAAACACCAATAATATTTACCATAAGCAACAGCTTATCTAAGCAGGTTGAAGAAGTTATACCGAAAGAAGAAAACACTGTCAAAATGTATAGCTGTGGCCCAACAGTTTACGATTTTCCACATATAGGAAATATTCGGTATTTTGTTTTTGTTGATATCTTAAGAAGAACTCTGGAAACCCTTGGCTATAAAGTGATTCAGGCAGTAAATCTGACTGATGTGGAAGACAAGACAATTAAAGGAGCACAGAAGGAAAAGGTTTCACTTAAAAAATTCACAGAAAAATACACTAAATGCTTCTTTAATGACCTTAAAACCCTTAATATCGAAGAAGCTGAGTTTTACCCAAAGGCAACTGAGAACATAAAAGAGATTATTGAGTTCATAACAAAGCTTATAGAGAAGGGGCATGCTTATGAAAAAGATGGAAATGTTTATTATAAGATATCCTCTTTTGAAGACTATGGAAAGCTTTCGGGCATGGCCCTTAGCAGTCTTAAGCAGAATGCACAGGGAAGGCTGGAAGATGAATATGAAAAAGATGACCCCAGAGATTTTGCTCTGTGGAAAGCAAAGGTTCCTGAGGATGGAGATATATTCTGGGATTCTCCCTGGAGTAAGGGCAGGCCTGGCTGGCATATTGAATGCTCAGTAATGAGTGCAAAGTACCTAACTAACGCATACAAGTCAGGAAAATTAAATACAGACAGTTTTGAGACAATTGACATGCATACTGGGGGTGTTGACTTAATCTTTCCTCATCATACCAACGAGATTGCACAATCAGAAGGTGTTTTTGGAAAGCAGTTCATAAAATACTGGGTGCACTGCGAGCATTTGCTTGTTGATGGAAAAAAGATGTCAAAGTCAGCAGGTAACTATTACACGCTAAAAGACTTGCTTGAAAAAGGCTTCTCCCCAAGGGCAATAAGATATGCCTTTCTTTCAACACATTACAAGCAGCAGCTTAATTTTACAATAAAAAACCTGGAGAATGCAGAAAATGTAATAACCAAGTTAGACAACTTCGTCTTCTTCTTAAACAGGATAATCAAAAAAGCAGAAAGCACAACCACCCCTGTAAAGCAGAAAAAGCCAAAAGAAGAAATAATTAAGATTGGAGAAGATGCTGTTACAGAATTTAAGAATCTTCTTGCAGAAGACCTGAATATACCAAAAGCACTTTCAGCAATGTTTGAATTCATTAATACTATTAACAAAAGAGCTAAAGAAATCGAGGCTGAAGACACCCGAAGAATTCTTGATGCTTTGCAGGAAATGGATAAAGTTCTGGGCCTGTTCGATTTTGAACAGGAAACAAGTGATGTGGATGACAAGGTTTTTGAGCTTATAGAGGAAAGAAATAAAGCACGCCAAAAGGAAGACTGGAAAAAAGCTGACAAAATAAGAGACGAGCTTAAAGAGAAAGGAATTGAGCTCATAGACACAAAAGAAGAAACTTACTGGAAGAAGGCAAAGATCAAGGTTAAGGAAAAGAAAGCCTGATTTTCTTTACATTTCTATCTTTTTATTCACCTGTGGTAGCTTTTATTCCTAAGAATGCTTTCAGAACGGTAAAGCTGCTCGAGAAGCACTATTTTTGAAAGGTCGTGGGGAAGAGTCATTTCTGAAAGGGATAGCACAAAACCAGCCTTTTCAATAATTTTCATGGGAAAACCATTCTCATCGCCAAACACAAAGCGGATTATTCCTGATTCTGACTTTTTCTTTATGAAATGAGTGAATTCTAGAGAGCTCATCTGAATTCCTTTCTCAGAAAGAAGAACAAATGGTTTTGAATTAAGGTGTTTTTCAACTCCTTCCCAGCTATCAAAGGTTTTCTCAGATGCATCGATGCGCTTTATGTATTCCGCAAAAAGGCTTTTGAATTTGGCTTTAACCTTTCCTTTGAATATAATTTCATACTTCATTTCCCTGACAGGCTTAAGAATGGTGTGGGGGCAGGGATTCGAACCCTGGCAGGCGCTTGCCAACGGGTGTCTTCCAGTCACAGCATAACGCTCATCACACCACGCTGAGCCGACCTAAGCCCGTTCCGTTTGACCAGGCTCCGGCACCCCCACACGATTCTGTAAGATTAGCACAGCTTTTATAAATGTTTCCTGAAAGAAAAGGTTAAGATTCTACATTTTCATCTGAGCCAGGGACATAAACTAAAAGTGAGCATTCTTCATAAGAAGCCACCTTATACTTTTGTTTTATTCTCTCCATGATGCTTTTGACAGAAACCCGCTGCTTTAATTCCTTGTCAGATTTGATTAGCTTTTCTGGCATCTGCTCAACTGAATAAAACGACTCAATCTCAGAAAAAGGCTGGCCTGAAAAAACAGAGTATTTCTTTTTATCAATATCCTGTATAACGTTTCCATTCACCAGCTCAAAAAGAACCTTGTGCCTGCTGCCTTCATTTTCCATGTTTATGTAAACTGCCGGAATCAAAGTAGACACATATTTTTTTCCGGTCATTATTTCAAGGTCTTTCTTGTTAACTCTTGGAAGTATTACTGAAAGCTTTTCTTCATAGCTTTCAAAACTACCCTTAAAATCTTCTTTTTCAAAATCAACAGCATGCCCACCATGCCTTGTCTGCCTTGGCCTGATATTTACAAAAACAGGCATTTCAAGAAAACCTGTAACAATTGCACTTCCTATTGCAAGATTTCTTATCTCCTTTTCTTTTTCTGAGGTGATTCCTTCCACAGAGTTTGAAATAGCCTTAAGGTCATTTGGGTTTGTTGTCTTAAGTATAAGCTGGGTAGAGCATTGGGAAAGAACATTCTTATCAATCTTTGCAGGCCTTTGGGTTATTATCCCCAGACCTAAGCCAAATTTTCTTCCCTCTGAAGCCAAAGTCCTAATTATTCTTGATGAGCGCGACTCACCAAAGCTCCTCTCAGGGCAGAAGTTATGGGCTTCTTCAACAACCACAAATAAAGGGGGGATGTCTTCTTTTTTCCTTAGCAGAAAAAGATCTGATAATATCTTTGCTATGAAGAATTCCTGTAATTCAAGCGGGTAGCCTCTTAGGTTAATCAGAGAGCATCTCGCTTTCTTAACAAGCTCAGAATAGCTTAATCCGTCTGAATCAAAGATTTCAAGTGATTTGATGTACTTTAGCTGGGACAAGAGCCCTATCTTTGCTCCTGTCTCCTCGGACTCAATTGATAAGATTACTGAATCCAGGTCTGAGGACTTGTCTTTTATTGCGTTGTAAAGAAGCACCTGCTGTGCCGAGCTCAGCTTTACAGGAAAGAGCGTAAAAAGGTCTTCTGCAGTAAGAGAATCCCTTAGCTTAAGAGGCAGGCATGAAGAGCTTAATTGGGTGTCGCCAAACTCAATAACCTGCTCTATAAACCCTTTAGGCTTTAGCCCAAGGGGCTTGAGCTTATCAATTTCTTCTTTTCTGTCATTTGGAAGCCGCAATGAAGAATACTCGCCATGGGGATCAACAATAATGAGAGGAATGCCTCTTTTAATTATTTCTTCTACAATTACGCCACATGCATAAGATTTTCCTGAACCAGACTTAGCAATTATTGCAAGGTGCTTTGTAAGAAGCTTATTAGTGTCAAGAAACACACTAATATTCCTGCCTTCTATGCTTCCAAGAAGAAGGCCAGATTTGCCTATTTCGATTGTCTGGCTTATAAAATCATCGCTCGCATAGAGAACTTCTGTACCTGGGCGGAACGGCTGTCGCGGGGTTTTAATTCTATTATCTTCCCTATAGCCAAGAACCTGGGATTTAGCAACTGTTTTTTCAGAGTCTCTCAACAAATCAACAACCTGGCAAAGGCAGTACTTTCCATTCTCATTATAAACCTGAATATATTCAAACTTGTTTATTTTTTTCTGAACGAGAAAATCAAACTCTTTGGTGGATGAAGTGCCTATAATCTTGCCCACTATCATAATGCCTGAAAAAAACTGAGAATTTAAAAAGGTTCGTATCTTTGGGCAACTTACCTAAAGAAAAGGTAAATTAATGGTGTCAAAATAGCCACAGCCAGGCTGTGTACTGGGTCTGCTGATGTAATTGCATTAAAAATGACTACATTTAGAACGAAAACCAGCAAGCAGGTTAAGTCAAGCTTAAGCTTCTCTGAATGAGAGAAGTCAGCACTCATTCTGCCGATATAAGAAACCACAAGAAAATACACAAAAGGGCTTAAGAGAAAGATTTCAAGCCCGATTCTTGAAAGAAGAATGGCTGAAAGAACAAAAAAAACATTTATTATAAGTACACTGATAAGCAGTGCAATAGAGTGAGCTGATTCAAGCGCTTCATTTATATGCTCATGATTGGTTTTGGGATTTCTCATCGTAAAGTCCTGCCTGATAATGTGGAAGCAAGCCCTGATAAAGTTATAGAGACCTCACTTTTCTTATTGATATAAACAAGAGGGTGATGCTTTTTTTCAGAAGTGTACACTTCCTCATCATATCCAATTGAGGCTAGGAGAGGAAAAGATGAAAACGCAGGAACTGACCTGCTGGTCAGCTCAGAAGAATGGCGCCTGCACTGGTTGAAAACAAAGCCAAGAACCTTGCTTCCCTGGCCTTTTAGAAGGTTTAGGCACTTCAGGGTTGGCTCAAGCGAGTACATAAAAGGCAGAGAGACGCCGATTGAGAACTCTGATAATGAAAAAGCCGGCTTAGCCCCTTCAGAGAAAGAAGGGGCTGTATCGAGAATAATAAAGTCGAACTTGTTAAACAAGTTCAGAAGCAGCTTTTTAATCCTGTGTATAGAATTAACCAGTGTAAACCCAAAAGCAGGATCGCCAAAGACTACTTTCATACCTGAAGGATGCATAAAAACAATGCTTTCAGCAGTCTCAAAGCCTTTCACAAAGTGAGTTAAGGTTGACTCAGGAGATGAAACCCCCAGCAGGTTGTGAAGAGAAGGAGAGGAAAAATTTAAGTCTACCAGGAGAGTCTCTTTTCCCTGAAGTGCAAGCGCAGAGGCAAGATTTAGCGAGAAAAAGCTTTTTCCGCTTCCTCCCTTAAAAGACACAACTGAGATAATTTTTGCCATTTTCGCCTCAAATATTAAAGTACTTATCCCTAAGATAGGAAAAAAAGGCTGAAAGCCTTTTGTAGTCTTCGGTCACGGAATCAATGGTTATTCTCTCAACCTCATCCTGATTAATTATAACTGTCATTGTAAGCTGTCTCCTGTACTCATTCTGAGAGATGTAATCTGCTTTTGAGATTTTTCTCAGCTTAAGGTAGTAAGAAATCATCTCTTCTGTCTTTTCATCTGGATAAAGCTCTTTAACGCGGGCAGCTGCTGCAAGCGGCTGGGTTCCGTACTCTTCAATCTTCTTCTCACGCTTTGCCTTTTCAAGCAATGCAATCCAGACCAGGTCAAGAAAGCTTATTGACCTTCGAACTATGCTTATCAGAATATCTGAAGTCCTTGTATATTTCAGGCTTACATAAATCAGGTGCTCAAGCCTATAAAGCTCCCTAAGCGAATCTGCGACGTACTCTTTCATTTTTTTTCACGATTTTCTCAACATCTGTAATAAAGCTTTTGGCAATATCAACATAATCCTTGATTTTCTGCATTGTCAGGGTTTTCATCCTGTAGTCGGACATGCAGATAATGTACTTTTCTCTTCTCCTGAACTCTACAGGGCTCTTTTTATGCCAGTCCAGGATTTCCCTGATTTCCGAGAAAGCAACAAAATACTTTCTGCTGAAATTATATCTGGTGGCAACTTTTGTGTTATATGTATAAAGCTTTGCATCAATTGATTCTCCTGTTGATGAGATTCTTTTGTATTCTTGCTCATAAATGAGCAGGGATGAAACCGTATTTTCGAAGGCTTTGTAAAGGTTTTCAATCGCTGCTAGGAGCAGCTTTGGGTCGCTGACAAGGGTGTAAGTCACATAAACGATGTGGTCTGCTGCTGATAAGCTTTTGCTTGCCTGGTCAAGAATCGCAATATAATCAGCCATATAGTAAGGGCTTAGTTAGAATATATATTTATAGTTTGCCTTTTAAAAGCCGGAAAAGCCTTATTCTCCCTTTAGCTTAAGTATGGCTTCAGCAAGGTCCCCTTCAGCCTCTTCAATAGCTTTTAGCGATTCTTCCCTTGTTGCATTTGCCTGTTCCATCACTAAAGAGATGTCTTCTTCAGATATATCAGGAGCTGTGTCTAGTGATTCTTCTCTGGACTCACCAGAAACCTGATAATTTTTTTCACCCATCATGTTTATCATCAAAACAGAGGGATTATCAAAAACAAGCCTTTTATCATCCATTACGAAAATAACCTGCCTGCACTCAACCTCTGTCTGGTTAATGCCCATTTTTTTCATCATAGACTTAACCTGTCTTGAGTTCATGTTCGGCATCATATTATCACACTCTCAAGCCAATTAAGCTCAAACCAAACCCACTCAGGGCAATAACAAGAATTATTATCAAAACCGCAATTATTATCACAGCACCCGGGGAAAGCTGAAACTTGCTTTTATACTCATCGCTGTACCTTACCAACCCACCCATAGACATGGGAACCCTTAATTGCTCCTTTGCCATCTTAGTTAAAAAGAATTGGGAGTCTATTTAAATAATTTTTGATATTAGACTCCAGCACAATCCAAAAAGGGGCTTTTTCAGCTGATGTGAAATAAATTTATAAACTAACTCCTTTTCCATTGAATAATGGACGAATCTCAAAGATACAAGCTTAAAAAGCTCATAAACGAGCTTTCTAAGTATAAGGCAAGGCATACTGAACTGGTTAGCGTATATGTCCCTGCCGGCTACGACCTGAATAACATCGTGAGCCATATCTCTGAAGAGCAGGGAACTGCCTCAAACATCAAGTCAAAGAGCACCCAAAAAAACGTTATTTCTGCACTTGAAAGAATGCTGCAGCACCTTAGGCTGTTTAACCAGACCCCGCCTAACGGCTTGTGTGTTTTCTCAGGGAATGTTGCCGAGAGAGAGGGTGAAAATGATGTGCGGGTATGGAGCGTAGAGCCGCCACTCCCACTCAAGACTAGAATTTACAGGTGTGACAAGACTTTTGTGGTTGAGCCGCTCATGGAGATAATTGATGTTAAGGATTTTTATGGCCTGATTGTGATTGATAAAAGAGAAGCAACAATTGGAATACTGAAAGGAAAAACGATAACCCAGCTTTCTCATGCAAAATCGGCAGTGCCTGGAAAAACCAGGGCAGGAGGACAGTCTTCTGTGAGGTTCAGCAGGCTAAGGGAGATTGCAGCAGGCGAGTTTTTCAAGAAGGCCGCTGCAATGGCAAAGGATGCATTCTTCGGAAAGCCTGAGCTTAAGGGAATACTTATAGGCGGGCCTGGCCCAACAAAGTATGAATTTCATGACAAAGGCTTTCTTGTTACTGAGCTAAAGGATAAGGTTATTGGGATTCTTGATATTACCTATACTGATGAATTTGGCCTTCAGGAGCTTGTTGAAAAAAGCCAGGACATCCTTTCTGATGAGGAGATAATAAAGGAAAAAGCTCTTGTTAACAGGTTTCTGGAGAATATCAGCAAAACGCCTGATTTGGTGGCTTACGGAAACGAGCACGTAAAAGCATTGATAAGCCAGGGGGCTGTTGATGAGCTGCTTATATCAGAAAGCCTTGAAGATGAAAAGGTTGATGAATTAACAAAGCTTGCTGAAAGCTTTGGGACAACTGTGCATTTTATTTCAACTGAGACTAGGGAAGGAGCACAGATTGAGCAAATGGGCAAGGTTTGTGCAAACCTCAGGTTTAATCCAAATGCAGGCTGAACAAATCTTTCAGGATGCGTTTGAAAGCATTGTTGGCAGAAAGCCTGGCTTCTCATTAAGGGTAGTTTTTTCAGGAAAGTTTTCAAAGTACAATGCTAAGATAGTTCATTACAAAAAGATAAATTCAATTGAGCTGAGGCTCAGCAAAGACTGGCAGGATGTGAGTTCTCCAATTCTTAAGGGAATGGCTGAAGAGCTTTTGTGCAGGCTTTTCACGATAAAAAAGCATACTTACAATATTGAGCTTTACAGAAGCTTTCTCAGAAACCTTGACACTTCGCCTGCTGAAAAAAACCAGAGTGAGCCTGAGCTTTATGAAAGTTTTTCAAGTGTAAATGAAGAGTATTTCAACAACAAAATAGACCTCTGCAATCTTAGGTTTGGCAGAGACTCAAAAAGAACTTTAGGAAGCTACAACTTCCACACAAATACAATCACTATTTCTAAGGCTCTTAGAGATGCACCTAGGCATGTTCTTGACTATGTGATGTACCATGAAATGCTTCACAAGCAACTTAAGTTTGAAAGCAGCAAGAACAGGTTTCACACAAAGGAATTCAAGGAAAAAGAAGCATTGTTTAGGAACAGCAAGGAGATTGAGAAAGAGCTGGCGCGGATTGCCAGGAGAAAGCCTCAGCCTAGAATATCCACCTGGTTCAGGCGCTGAGATATCCCTGCCTTATGCCCCAGCCCTACAACTACAAGCAATTTCTTATCAGGGTTTTGCTTTGCGAAGGCTATAATTTTTTTTGACATGTATATGTCTCTTTCTTCAACCAGAACCTTATAGAGTTGAGGATAGGTCTTTTTCATCTCAGATATCAGGTAATCAACTAGCTGGTCGTTGGGGATAGAATTTAAGTTAAACCTTCGCTTTTTCGCCTTGAAAGGTGAGGTTAAGAGGTCTTTCAGGAGAGAAAAAAGAAAGCCTAGGTTAAGTGTAGCTGAAACTCGTTTTATTGTTGTATTTATTGGCCTATCAATAAGCATAATAGGAATGTTTTTTGCTTTTGCCTGTCTTATGGCCTCTTTCATTTCTATGCCTGGCTCGGTGTTAACTACCTTTGACAGCCGCTTCTGAATGAACCTGCCTATGGAGAAGAAAAGAAACCCTCTTATGCCAAACTGCCTTAATGCACCGGAAGACGAGCGTGTTTCCTGTTTATCGCTCATTAAAGCCTGGAACCTGCTTATATCCAGCTCAAGGGCAACTACATCCGGCTTAAACTCTGCAAAGCTCTTATGAACAAGATGCTTACTTTCCTGGGCAATATGCGAGGTTCCTGCAATGTAGATGTTTTCCATGCTCTGGTGAAAATCAGCAATTTTTTAAATGCTTTTAAAATTACCCTGAAAATCGAGACAAATGGGCTGGTAGCTCAGCCTGGTAGAGCGTCCGGTTGGCAATCGGGAGGCCTCGGGTTCAAATCCCGACCAGTCCATAGTGATCTCATAAATGGTCTAGCTCCTTTATAAGAAGCATATAAAAGCACGAGAAATAATCTATTATCTCTTTAAAAGTAAAATAAGATATAAAAAAGTACTCTGAAATAGCTTAAACAAAAAGTGGAAATACAACAAACGGCTCTGTTCAAAATCTAAAGATTTATAACCCTCAGCAGCCGTAAGGCTGTCTGAGGGGGGGAGGGATTTTCTCCCCATGAAAGAAAAAACAAAACTCATTAATAAAGTTAAGCGTTTGAT
>DSBS01000053.1 GCA_011045925.1 Candidatus Woesearchaeota archaeon
GATTTTAGGCAAGACAAGGATTGTTAAAGATGATGGGAAGGTATGCATTGACCCCTGTCCCTAGTACCTGATTCCTTATGAGCATTTGATTAAAATGAAAGTAAGAGTATTTTTTTTGGCTTTTCTTATTGTCCTGCTTCTGCCTCAAATTGGCCTAGCCAGGCTTTCATCAAAAGAGATTGCTTACAGCAAGGAAGCTAACATAGTAATAGAAAGCGGGTATATTGCTGATTTCGAGTTTGAAACCTCGAAGTCGTATATTGATGAGGCTACGGTCAGCTTTAAGATTGATCTTGATAGCTCTGAAAACCAAAGGCTCTCAAAGATAGAGACAAACCCGGATATAGAGAAAGAAGATGAGATCTTCTTCAGGATAACAGGCGTGAGTGAAAGCCAGCTGATGCCTATTGAGCTTGTTCTGGGATATGAAACAAAAAGGGATTTTCCAAAAATAAGTAGGGAAATTGATTTTCCGTATTTCTTTTCAGACAGTGAGCTGGAAATGATTGAGCCATACCTTGAGCCAACCCAGCTAATCAACTCTGATGATATAACTATCAAAAGGGCTGGCTCGTCTATTGTTGAAGGTGAGGATGACTATTATTCAGCAATTATGAAGATTGCTTCTTTTGTTGAGGATACTGTTGACTATACTATTGACAGCATGACGCAGAAGGCAACTCAGAGAGCCTCATGGGTGCTGCTTAACAGAAGAGGGGTATGTGATGAGATTTCCGTGCTTTTTATTGCATTGCTGCGCTCGGTAGGAATTCCTGCAAGGTTTGTCTCAGGGATTGCATATACAAACTCTGAGCTTTTTGACGATGAATGGGGAAACCACGGTTGGGCAGAGGTTTATTTCCCAGAATACGGCTGGGTTCCTTTTGACATAACCTACAAGGAGATGGGTTATACCAATCCATTAAGGGTCGCCCAAAGGAAGTCCAATGATGCAGCAACAGATATGATTGAATACAGGTGGGCGAGCAGGAATGTCAGGCTTAATGTTTATCATAATAAGACTGTTGTTGATTACAAAATCAGCAGGCAGGACATTTTTAATGAGCTTATGCCTGATGTCAATGTCAAGCCTGTATTTGATAAAGTTGGATTTGGCTCTTACAATGCGATTGATGCTGAGATTTCAAACCCTTACAATTATTACGTTCCTATTTCAATAGCTATTTCCACCCCCACTGAAGTAGCCAGCATGGATGATGACTATGCCTTTCTCGTTTTAAAGCCAAAAGAAAAGATTACAAAGAGGTTTGTGGTTTTTGTTACAGATTCTCTCTCTACAAGGTATTCCTATATCCTGCCTGCAGAAGTGCTTATTAACTTTGAGCGTTTCTCAATAAACCTTTCTTCAGCTAAGAATTTTGATGTTTACAGCAGGGAGTTTTTTTTAATCCAAGAGGAACAAGCTCGCGATGAGCTGGTAGCTGATATAAAATGCAGTGTCCCAGAGCATCTTTATCTAGGAAAAAGAAACGTGGTTTTGTGTGAGATCTTCAACTCCGGAAACAGGAAGCTTGAAGGAAAAGCCTGTTTTGCTGGTGAGTGCCAGGAAACCGAGGTTTTTATTTCAGAGAAGAAAGAGCTTGCTTTTAGTCATGAGCCTGATGAAAAAGGCTGGCAAAGGCTTACATTCTCATTCCTTGGTTTCTCAAGGCCTTATGAGGCAAATGTGATTGAAGAGCCGGAAGCAGACATAAGAATCGTCTACATCCAAACGGAAGGCATCAGTGAAAGCAAGGTGCTGTTTGAGGTGCTGCCTGAGGGGCGCCTTCTGAATGCAAAAGGAAAAATAATGATTAATGAAAAAGAAGCCACAGGGTTTGAGTTTGATGAAATGTCTGTGCCACATGAAATACCTGTGCTTGTGGGGAAGGAATGGCTAAGAAGGGAAAGCACAAGCATCGAGATGATTCTTAAGTTCGAGGATGTTCTTGGAAAGGAATACGAGAAAAATGTCGAAGGATTAATTATCCTTGAAGAGCTTAGCTTCTGGGACAAGTTAGTTTTGTTCTTCAGAAGGCTGTTCTGGTAGGCTTAATTCATAAAGAAAAAATGCATCCTTTGCGAGAAAGTAAGGAAGATATTATCCTAGAGGGTTATACCCTTGCTTAAGAAGGTTTCTTATTGGAATAAAAAGCGGTTCTGGAAGATCATCCCAATGAAACCATTCCCACTTTTCGCATTTATCAGGCTCCTTAACAAAGACCTCTCCGGAAGCAAAATCCGAGACAATAAACAAAGTCACATAATGCTTCTGCTCTTTTTCAAAGATATCGTTCGTGAATGCAGCTTTTCTTGAGTTTTTTATAGAAATGCCTGTTTCTTCCATTACCTCACGAGCTGCACACTCTTCTACATCCTCATATAGCTCAAGATGCCCGCCGGGAAAACTCCAGCAGCCTTCGCCATGGGCATTCTTTCTCTTACCTAGAAGAACCTTCCTATCTTTAACTACAATAACTCCAACACCTGTCCTTGGCCTTTCCTGCATTCTTAATTGAATAAGCGTGGCTTTAAACTTAATAAATGCTTTGAAAACAGAACTATAAAAAAAATAATTTGCAGAAAATTAAAAATTAAGAAACATTAAGGCCAATCCTATTCATAATCTGCCCAATTTATTATTATCGCCTGGTTAAGGAATTCTGCCAGCGTGTCAATGTAATCTTCGTTCGTTGTCCCGGCGCCTGAATCCTCCTCTACCAAATGGGCTTCAAACCTTCGGGCGTAGCCGTCAAAGACCTTTACGATTCCCATTGAAACTACTTTCTTTCCATCTTCAGTATGCACGCATACATAATGCTCTGCATCAAGATGCATCTCTCCATCATGCCTGCTGCATACGCCGTCCAGGTAATGCTCCCTTACAGAAATCTGCGAGTCCAGGAATTCTGATTTTGAGCTTGCGGCCGTAGATGCCAGCCCAAATTCAACAACTATCTTATAATCTGCTCCGCGCGTGGGAGTGCACTCTGCATCCAGAAACCTGTAGCCGTCAGTAAAGCCGCCTGTGCACTCGTATCCTCCTGGAATGTCCAGGTAATAGCCCTGCATCTCAAGCCTGCCGTCACCTGTGCTGCCTTGCTGCTCATCAGGCTGCCTTTCCTGATCCGAGCCATCCCCGAAGGCTGTAAGAAAAACACTCAGGCCAAGCAATAAAAGCATCATTAAAGACCCGTAAAGGGTGCTCACTCTATTTTTCTTTCTCATTGTTTATCAAGCCTCAGGCAAAACCAAAAACCGCTTCATATAAAAGATTTCCTGTTTTTATTACAGAAAGCCTTAGAATTTCTGCTGAAATAAAGAAAAAATAAAATTAAAAAAAAGGAAGAACCATGCATAGGAATTGCCTGGAATATAAGTTCGAGCGGTTAGTGGTGGCGGGCTGAACATCTCGCTTTAGCTTGATGCTTACACCCCCACTCTATCAAACCCGTCTTTTTCGGGAGCTCTAGGTCTCTTTTCAAGGAGAGTTTCAGGCTTAGATGCTTTCAGCCCTTATCTCTTAAGGCGTAGCTGCCCTGCGTGCCCTTTAGGACAACAGGTAAACCAGTGGCCTCGAATCTCCGTTCCTCTCGTACTAGAAGATCCTTCCCTTCAGACCTTTACGCACCTCTAGTAGATATTAAACAAACTGCCTCACAGCGTTCTGAACCCAGCTCACGATCCCTTTTAATGGGTGAACACCCCCACCCTTGGCCGCTTCTGCACGACCAGGATAGGAAGAGCCGACAGCGATGAAGCAAGCCTAGCCGTCGATATGAGCTCTCGGGCTAGACAACTCCATTATCCCCGGAGTAACTTTTCAGTCATACCCGGCCCCCACTATGGAGGCACGGGGGTTCGCTAGACCAGGCTTTCGCCTCTGGATTCGGCTTTGTCTGGAATCCAGTCAGGCTAGCTTTTGCTCTTGCACTCTTCCCCGGATTTCTGACCCGGGTGAGCTAACCTTTGGGCTCTGCCGATATCTTTTCGGCAGAGTGCCACCCCAGCCAAACTGTCCATCAATGCGTGTCCCTCTCTCCGAGAGGTTAGCAGAATAAGTTTTAAAGGGTGGTTTTTCAGCTTTCATCTCCACTTTTCCCGAAGGAAAAGCTTCTACGATTACCACCTAGCCTACGCAATAAAGCTTAGTCCACAAGCACAGACTACAGTAAAGTTTCACGGGGTCTTCACGTCCCACTAGAGGTCTGTGGCCTTCACACCACAATAGAGTGTTCGGAGGCTTCCAGTCGGGGACAGTGGGGATCTCGTTAAGCCATTCATGCAAGCCGTCATTCAAACGGCAAGGTATTACGCTACCTTAAGAGAGTTATAGTTACTCCCGCCGTTTACCTGCTCTTGGCCTCCTTGAACAGAGGTTTAAAGTACAGGCACTGGGCAGACTTCACCAACTATACGCATCCTTTCGAACTAGCAGTTGGCTGCGTTTTTGTTAAACAGTCGGACCCCCCTAGTCACTGCGCCCTGCATCCGCACTTATGCAAATACGGTAGCAGGAACCCCTTCTTCCAAAGGTACGGGACTATTTTGCCGAATTCCCTCGACTGGATTATGCCTACACGCCTTGGGCTTCTAACCCAGGGGCACCTGTGCTGGTTCTTGGTACGAACTGTCAGAATCCTTGCGCTTTTTCTTTTCACGGACTCCAGGCTTCAATTCAATTCCCCTACGGGAACTCATCAGCACTTTATTCCGCTTCTCGACATTACATCACTCCACGGAATTATATGCCTTAACAATCCTTGTGGGATTGTGAACCTAGCCCGAAGCGTCGAAAAATCGCCTTTCGTTGCCGATATCGTATCTGACAGGTACAGGAATATTAACCTGTTTCCCTTTCCCGAAGCTCCTGTTAGGACTTCAGTTAGGATCGACTAACCCTTGGATGACCTGCATTGCCAAGGAACCCTTGCCCTTCCGGCGACACCGATTCTCACGGTGCTCTGCTCCTACTACCGCCAGGATCTTCATTCCCACAAGGTCCCTGCATCCTCACGGAAACAGTTCTGCCCTTGCGGGACGCCAGCCTATCCAATTGATTTTGTCAATGCTGTGGTATCGGCGATCGGTTTAGCCCCGTCCATCTTAGGAACCAACTACCTCGACCGGTGAGCTGTTACGCACTCTTTAAAGGATGGCTGCTTCTAAGCCAACCCCCCGGCTGTCTAAGGAAATTGACATCCTTCCCCCGTTCACACTTAACCGATGCTTTGGGGCCTTAACCACAGTCTGGGTTGTTCCCCTCTCGGAGTTCAAGCTTACCCCGAACCCCCGTCTCCCGGGTTCTACGATTCTGTTCCATTTGGAGTTGGACAGAAAACCGAGGGATTTCTCCCCCATAATCCCCTATCCGTATCTCTACAAAAACAGAAATCTCCTCCAGGGCTTGACTACGGCCAACTTCGACTGGAACCAGCTATCTCCGAGCTCGATTGGCTTTTCACCCCTAGACCCAGGTCAGAAGAACGCTTGTCCACAGAACCTCTTCGGGCCTCCATCTCCTATTACGGAGACTTCACCCTGCCCAGGCCTAGATCGCTCGGTTTCAGGTCCTGCCCCAGTGACTTCCAGCACTTTCATACTGTGTCCCTCACCCGAAGGTTGCGGACAATTGCTTTCGCTGCGGGTCCCTCTTGAAAAGAGTTACCCTTGCCACTGAAACAGACTCCCTGGCCCGTTATTCAAAACGGATGACAGAACTCACATAAAGCCCTGTCTTACTATTGCTATCAGGTTTCAGGCTCTTTTAAATCCCCGCCAAGGGTTCTTTTCAACGTTCCCTCATGGTACTATTCTCTATCGGTCTTGGGTAGTGTTTAGGGTTGGATGTTAGTGGCACCCAACTTCAAGCCCAATTTCCAATGGGCCTTACTCTGGAACAGCTCAAAATCCAGGCTTGGTATCCTTTACGGGGCTTTCACCCTCTATGGCGATACTTTCCAGTATACTTCAAGTTGCCAGCTTGGATAAAAGAACTGCCCAATCCACACCACATGTCCCACACGTTGCCGTGCAGGATTCGGTTTGCCCTAAGCCGCCTTCGCTCGCTGCTAATAACGGCATCTCTATTGATTTCTCTTCCTGCGGGTACTTAGATGTTTCAGTTCCCCGCGTTCCCGCTTCCAATGGAAGCGCCTAAAAAGGCAGGAAGTCCTATTAGGGAATCTCTGGTTCTTAGCCTGCATGCGGCTCGCCAGAGCTTATCGCAGCTTGCCACGCCCTTCCTCGGCTTCCCAAGCCAAGTCTTCCGCCTGATAGCGTAGGAGTTTATAATCCAGGCATTCCTATGCATGGTCTCACGAATATAAATCAACCAACAGATCCGTTATCGCTTGGATAACGAACCCTCACTTTCCAAAATACACAAAATGGACCCGTCGGGATTCGAACCCGAGACCTCCGCCTTGCAAGGGCAGCGCTCTACCAGGCTGAGCTACAGGCCCAATAAAAAGTGAAAGGAAAGCATTCTCAAACAAGCATTACTAAAAAATAAAAGGAGGTGATCCATCCGCAGGTTCCCCTACGGATACCTTGTGACGACTTACCCCTTCTCACCAAGCCAGGGTTCGTAATAATCCGAGATTACGCCTCACCCTGACCCGACTCGAGTGGGTTGACGGGCGGTGTGTGCAAGGAGCAGGGACATATTCACCGGAGCTTGTTGAACTCCGATTACTAGGGATTCCGGCATCACGAGGGCGAGTTACAGCCCTCGATCTGTACTGGGATAGGGTTTAGAGGTTTGGCTTCTCCTTTCGGAGTTGCATCCCATTGTCCCTACCATTGTCGCGCGCGTGTAGCCCAAGGGATTCGGGGCATACAGACCTACCGTTGTCCACACCTTCCTCTCCCTTTCGGGAGCGGTCCTCACAAAGTACCCAGTCCTCTCGAAAGAGCTGTTGGCAATTGTGAGTATGGGTCTCGCTCGTTGCCTGACTTAACAGGACACCTCACGGCACGAGCTGACGGCGGCCATGCACCTCCTCTCGGCGTGTCTGGTAAGACCTTCAACCTGACCTTCATCCTGCCGTCGCCCCTGGTAAGATTTCCGGCGTTGAATCCAATTAAACCGCACACTTCACCCCTTGTGTGCTCCCCCGCCAATTCCTTTAAGTTTCAGCCTTGCGACCGTACTCCCCAGGCGGCGGGTTTAACGCCTTCGCTTCGGCACTGCTAATCTTTATCAGAAAAGCAACGCCTTACCCGCAGAGTTTACTGCTGGGACTACCCGGGTATCTAATCCGGTTTGCTCCCCCAGCCTTAGTCCCTCACCGTCGGACTCGTTCTCGCAGAACGCCTTCGCCACCGGTGGTCCTCTAAGGATTATCACATTTTACCGCTCCCCTTAGAATACCTCCTGCGCCTCCCGATCCCTAGCCATGCAGTCTTTCCCGCACGCCGTCAGGTTAAGCCTGACGATTTTACAGGAAATTTACATGGCCGGCTACGAACGCTTTAGGCCCAGTAAACGTGGTCACCACTTGGGGCGCCGGGGTTACCGCGGCGGCTGGCACCGGTCTTACCCACCCCTTATTCGCCAAGGTCCCTGCCCTTGGCAAAAGCCATTGCTTGTGCAATGGCACTGGGAGTTACCTTATCACGCATACGCGCATTGTAAAGGTTTCGCGCCTGCTGCACCCCGTAGGGCTGGGACCAGTATCTCAGTGTCCCTCTCCGGGCTCCCCCTCTCAGGGCCCGTACGGATCTAAGGCTTGGTGGGCCATTACCCCACCAACAACCTAATCCGCCGCCGGCTTATCTTCAGGCCCGAAGTTTCAAGAACAGTGCTTTCCAGAATCTGTTCCTTATTCGGGCTTGTCCTCAGTTTCCCGAGGTTATCCCGAACCTGAAGGCAAATTACCGACGTGTTACTGAGCAGTTCGCGGGAACAATTCCGAAGAAAAATTCCACGCTTGCATGGCTTAGTCTAACTCCCATAGCAGCGACCTCCCGCAGGATCAACGGGAATGTCTACTGAATACGTATCACAAAGCTGACTATCAAATTGTCAGAGAATGCTTTCCTCGCACTTAAATAAAATTTAAGTGTTCATATGCAAGAATTTTTTACTCGGAGGCGATATAAAATTTTTTGAGCAACTTAAGGATTTCTGGTTCGTTTATAAAGGTTTCGATGGCGAATTTTTTAAAGGCTTAGCCTTGTCTCATCTTCTTCTTTCTCTTAACCTTTCTCATTCTCTTCTTCTGCCATTTCCAGCGCATCTGCCTTGCTTTCTTCCATCGTCTCGAACTTCTTTTCATTCTGAAAACCTTTTTTGCTGCAGAATGAAGGAAAATTGGTTGCTTTTTAAATCTTTTTGTTTTGGATTAAAGGGCATTAAGCTTCAAACAGCCAGCAGTAATCATCAGAATAAACAAGACTTAAAAAATCAATCTTCTCTGGATTTAGAAAAAGCGCAGATTCTCTTAGCTCTTGAAATTGTTCAAGCCTGCCTTGGAAAAC
The DNA here is from genome assembly GCA_011045925.1 of Candidatus Woesearchaeota archaeon. Lineage (GTDB taxonomy): Archaea > Nanobdellota > Nanobdellia > Woesearchaeales > JASKKU01 > DSBS01. The sequence continues at coordinate 8,485 of DSBS01000053.1, forward strand.
AGAAAAAAGCATTGCGTTTGCATTGCTTATATCTGACTCTGTTATTAAAACACAGCTCGCATTAAAGTATACAAGTGCTTTCTTGATGTTTTCTGGCTCTTCCATAAGAAATGTTGAGGCAACCCTTTGGGTTTTGTCACGGCTTGAGAAAGGCCCGCTCCTGGCTGCATCGTACTGCCTTTGCTCTGTGAAGTAAACAAGGTCTCTTGAAGGAGAAAGCAGGATTGGCTCAAGCCTTGTGGATGCAAGCACCTGGGCAGAATCAGAATACCAGGAGAAAGCTTTTCCTGAAAGGTTGTTCTGGTTGGCAAAATCTACGCATCCCTGAAGCCTGGGATTGTATTCTCTCTGGTATGTCCTGCCATTGAGCTCAAATTCAACAAAAAGCTTTTCTTCAATTAGAATTCTTCTCTCAACAAGATACCCATTTTCCAGATCTTCCCTTGATATTTCCCTGCCCTGCATAAGAATCTCAAAGCCCTGCATAAGAATCATTGCAACAAGCATTATCAGCAGAAGCCTTCTGAAATCCCAGAGCATATTTGGAGTGCCGAGCATTCTTTATCAGAAAAAAGAAGAAGCAAGTGATTAATAAAATAATCGAAAGAAAAAAAGAAAAAAGGGTTTTGCTTAAGCCATGTTAGTTTGGCACATACCTAAAATTAAGCCTTTCTTCAAGTTGTTTTGTGGCGTCGTAACCAAAGAGCGTTGGAGCAGAAGCCCTGATTGCTCTTTCATCTATACCAATACCGCCGTCGTAAGACTCAAGCTTAAACCCTTCTCTGGAAGGCATTTTCCCTTGTGCCAGTTTGGTCATTGCCAAGCTATTCCTGATTGCTGGTAGCTCATAAAGATGTCTATTCTTCCATTCCCGGTCATAATTTACAGCCTGAAAGATTTGGTCTTGGTCATGCTTAACAGCTAAAGCAAAAAGGTTGCTTTCCAGATCGAATTTAAGGTCTTCTGGGTCAACTCCATCCTTTGCCTTTCTCTTAAAGCTCTCTAAAAGCCCACGAAGCTGGTCCTTATCAAGCCCAACAAATCTCTGGCCTTCTGTGGATAAAAGCTCAAAAACCTTCGACATATCCACTCCTTCCTCGCTCATCTTCTCATCTAAGAAATCTGCCGCGTCTTTTGCCATCTTGTCAGTTTTCCCAGCTGTCTTAAGAGCATTCAACACATAGTGGCACATCGCAGAAGTCACATCGTCCTCATTTTTACCAAAATCATCTATTGATTCAATATAATCCTTTGCTCTATTATAAGAGTTGTCTTTAATATCAAAAGATGTTTTCGCAAAGGGCTTGCTGTTTTTCTCAATAAATTGTGTCCACTTTTCCATAGCATTATAAGCGATTGTATCAATGGATTCTTCTTTTGTTTTTTCAACCATTTTTTTCACCTCGGAACGGGTTGTTCCCGTAAAGTAGTGGTAACATCGAAAGTATTTAAATGTTTCGTTTAACGTGGCTCTGTTCAAAATCTAAAGATTTATAACCCTCAGCAGCCGTAAGGCTGTCTGAGGGGGGGAGGGATTTTCTCCCCATGAAAGAAAAAACAAAACTCATTAATAAAGTTAAGCGTTTGATA